>NZ_JNIS01000001.1:1312500-1600000 GCF_000702625.1 Exiguobacterium oxidotolerans JCM 12280
AAATAACGACCACCTGTCGTCCGTAGTCGTTCATTAAAAACAGCCTTATGTCTAAACGGTAAAGCAAACACGTCGAGCGAAACCTGCTCGACGTATTGCTGTAATTGTTCGTTCGTCATGATGGACTGACCATCGTTAAACCGATTCTGCCACGTTCGGGTTCGACACTCGTCACCCAGACCGTTACGATTTCTCCGACGGCGATCACGTCGAGCGGATGCTTAACGCGTCGTTCACTTAACTTCGAGATGTGGACGAGTCCACTTTCCTTTACACCGATATCAACGAATGCACCGAAATCAAGCACGTTCCGGACGGTCCCTTGGAACTCCATCCCGACTTGAATCATATCCAGTGATAATACATCTTGTCGCAAAATCGGTTTATCCAGCGCCTCCCGCGGATCACGCTCCGGACGCTGCAGGGCTTCAATGATATCTCGGAGCGTCGGTTCACCAATCTCGAGTTGTTCTGCCGTATCCTTCACTGGAAGTTCCGCTAACTTCGTGCGAAGTTCTTCCGTCCCGACGGTCGTCAGCGCTAACTGAAGCTGCTTAAACAGTTGTTCGACGGTTTTATACTGTTCCGGGTGAATCGGTGTCCGGTCCAGCGGATGCGTCCCTTCAGGAATACGAAGGAAACCGGCTGCCTGCTCGTATGCTTTTGCTCCGAGACGCGGCACTTTTAACAGTTCTTTTCGTGAAGCAAATGCCCCGAGTTCGGAACGTCGTTCGACGATTTTTTTCGCTGTCGCCTTCGTGATTCCCGCTACATACCCGAGCAAGGACTCAGACGCTGTATTTACATCGACACCGACTTGGTTTACGACGGTCTCAACGACAAAGTCGAGTGTCTCCTTTAATTTCACTTGTGTCACGTCATGCTGGTACTGCCCCACCCCGACAGATTGCGGATCGACTTTAACGAGTTCTGCTAACGGGTCTTGAAGACGGCGGGCGATTGAAATCGCTGAGCGTTGTTCGACTTGGAGGTCCGGGAACTCCGTTCGCGCAATTTCAGAAGCCGAGTAAATACTTGCTCCTGCTTCGTCGACGATCGTAAAGGCAACTTCTGCATGCCCTTTAATCCAGTCCGCTACAAACGATTCGGTTTCACGCGATGCCGTCCCGTTGCCAATCGCAATCAGCTCGACCCCATATTTCTTCACCAGTTCTGATAATTTAGTGCGGGCTTCTTTCGCCTTTTGCTCTGACATCGTGACGTAAATAACGCCGACTTCTTTTAATTCCCCCGTCGGATCAATGACTGCCCACTTACACCCTGTCCGGTAAGCCGGGTCGAGTCCTAACATGACTTTCCCTTTCATCGGTGGTTGCATGTAGAGTTGGCGTAAGTTTTTGCCGAAGACTTCAATCGCTTGGTTCTCCGCCTTCTCCGTCAATTCATTTCGGATTTCACGCTCAATTGCCGGGAAGACCGATTTTTTATAGCCTGTTTTGACTGCTTCTTCAACAAGCTGGCGCTTTTGTTCGGGCAACCGATTAAAAGGACGAAGTAAGTAGGGTAAGACTTGCTGCTCGTCTAACACGACTTTCACGGACACGATTTTCAAGGATTCCGCCCGGTTGATTGCTAAAATCCGGTGTGGCACGATTTGACGGACTCGCTCGTTGTACTCATAGTACTGGGCAAAGACACGTTTCTCATCGACGGCATCCTTTTTTTGTTTCGTCACGATTTCTGCCGCACGGTGTGTCACTTGACGAATGTAATCGCGGACAGTTGCTTGTTCGCCCCATTCTTCCGCGATGATTGCTTCCGCCCCGGCAACGGCCTCTGTTTCTTCGAGTCCGGCAAATAATTCCTCGAACTTCGTTGTCACAAATGGCGTTGTCGATCGGAGCCAGTCTGCGAGTGGTGCGAGCCCTGCCTCTCGTGCAATTTCCGCTTTCGTACGTCGTTTCGGACGGAACGGTAAGTATAAGTCTTCAATTTGTTGTAACGTCGTCGCTTCACGCAACGCTTGATTCAATGCCTCGGTCATCACACCCTGCTCTTCGATTTTCCGAAGGACATCGTCACGTTTTGTTTCGAGTTGCGTGATGCTTTTATGTCGATCGAGGATCGCCTTGATTTCGACTTCGTCGAGCTCACCAGTTTGCTCTTTACGATAACGTGCGATGAATGGGATCGTCCCTCCATCTTCCGTCAACTGTAAGACGGCTTTCACTTGCTGGGGTCGTAAATTCAATTCTGTTGCGATTCTCTTCTCCATTTTTCCTCACCTCCCCCTCATTATACCGAAGAATCGACAGAAAAAAAGACTGACGCCATGGCATCAGTCTTTTGAGAATACTTCATTCGGTTCTACTTTGATCGCTTCTCGTAATTTCTGCAATGCGCGGCGTTGTAAACGCGAAACGTGCATTTGCGAAATACCTAGAAGTTCTCCTGTTTCTTTTTGGCTCATGTTGCGGTAATACGCACATTCAAGAATCGAACGCTCACGGTCTGTCAGTACAGCAAACGCTTTTTCAAGAATCAGCTTTTGGTCGACCGAGTCATAACCATTTTCCTGGTTACCGACTAAATCAAGTAAAGTGACCGTGCTGCCCTCTTGATCCGCTTCAATCGAGCTATCAACGGATAACGCTTGATAACTTTTACCCATTTCGAGTGTTTCGAGCACTTCCTCCTCCGACACTTCAAGACGCGCAGCGATTTCGTCGATTCGCGGTGAACGTTGTAGTTCAGTCGTCAATTCTTCGACAGCTTTCTTAATCTTCGGGCCTAGCTCTTTAATTCGACGCGGAACATGGACGCTCCACGTTTTATCGCGAATGAATCGCTTGATTTCCCCGATGATTGTCGGGACAGCGAACGATTCGAAACTTCGTCCAAATTCTTTATCGAAACGACGAAGCGCGGCAAGTAATCCAATCATCCCGACTTGAACGAGATCATCATGAATCGGACGACCACGTGAGAATTTACGGGCGAGCGCCTCGACGAGATCCGAGTAACGGGCGAGCAGCGCGGCATGGACTTCTTCATCTTGGTCATCTTGTTGATACAGATCAATCAGTCGAAGGACTTCGTCATCACTGTGATGGCGTTGTTGAGACTTTGCTGGCACTTTGACCCACCTCATCTCTATTCATATATTTTGTCATATGGACAGTGACGCCGTTTGCTTTTTCGATCGTGACTTGATCCATCAATGCCTCAATCATCAAGATCCCTAGTCCCCCCTCATGCAGTGAGTCTAGATCGTGCGAATCCGTAATTGGTTCACTTTGGCGTTTGACGCTATCTTTATCAAATGTCACACCGTTGTCTTTGACGATGATTTCAAGACGATCGTCCGGGTAAACGTTACATGTTAAGCCCATTGATCCGTCTTGCTGATCTTCATAAGCATGTTGAACAGCATTCGCACATGCTTCAGAAACAGCAATTTTAATGTCTTCGATGTCATCATACGTATAGCCCATACGGTTTGCGACACCTGAGACCGTCAAGCGTGCGATTGCCACGTATTCAGGTTTTGCAGGTAGTGTCATTTCAAGTTGTTCGTTCTTCATTGCGTACCACCTCGTACACCACTGTCGATTGTAATGATGCTAGAAAGACCTGTGATTTCAAAAAGACGACGAATACGTTCTGAAACACCAACAAGCGTAAACGATGTACCGTTTTTCTTCGATGCTTTAAGCGCTCCGACGAATACACCGAGACCTGTCGAATCCATGTAATGAATTTCATCCAAGTGAACGACGACATCATTTGCTTCTACAGCGGGAACGAGTTCTTGACGAAGTTTTGGTGCTGTATACGTATCAATCTCTCCTACGATATAGAGATGCGTCTGACCTTCTAGTTGCTCTGTTCTAATTGTTAAATCCATCTTCAAGTTCCTCCTCAAGGAAATATGCTATATGATTTCTCTCTGTTTCATCAGTTGATTGTAAATAAAGTGGCTCCTTAAAAAAGTCACTTAAGTATATTTCCCGTATTAAAACACTTCTAAACCTATTTTTAAAAATTTAGTCAAAAAAAGTCGCATACAAATGTATCGACTCTTCTCGTGCTTCTATGTAGGTGCCTAAAAATCAATCAAGCCTAAGCTGATTGCAACGGCACTATTCACTTTCATCATCGTCTCAGGATCCAGGTGTGTCACCTTATCCGTCAGACGGCGCTTATCGATCGTACGGACCTGCTCAAGTAGGATGACCGAATCACGTTCTAATCCGTGTCGCTCTCGATATACTTCCACATGGGTCGGTAGTTTGGCTTTGTCGATCTGTGCCGTGATCGCAGCCACGATAACAGTAGGGCTGAATCGGTTACCAATATCATTTTGTAGGACAAGGACAGGACGTACTCCTCCTTGTTCCGATCCGACCACAGGTGACAAATTTGCATAAAACACGTCGCCACGTTTGACTATCAAAGCTTACACCCCGCTTACTTGACGTAGGAGCGAGAACTCCGCCTCCGTTTCAATCTGGAACATTTCACCAACGATTGATAAATTGATTGCTGCCATTTCTTCGTAACCACGCTTCAATTCCTCACGTAGCTGACGCTTGCGTTCTTCGGTCGTATGGTTCGACTTCATCCCAATCGTCTCCTTCGCTACATTTCGCTCAACAAACTGCTTTTCCCGTTGTTGGACCAAGATAATGGCACCTCCAGATTCACTGAAACCTTAACGAACGACTCACTTTCTACTTCAATATATCAGTCGAATTCAGAAAATACAATCAAAATTCAAAGAAATAACATTTTTTTGCCATCATATTGATGGTTTTTTAAATTTATTTTCGCGGCACACGTTTTGAAAATTGACAAAGGACTTCATAGTTAATCGTCCCTAACCAGTGTGCTGCTTCATCAATCGGTGCGCCCGTTCCAATTAACGTCACTTCTGTGCCGACGGGGTATTCCTGCGGTAAACGAATCATTAACCGGTCCATACAGACACGACCGACGATTTCACACGGTTGACCATCGACGATGAGTGAGTACCCTTGAAAACGTCGCGACCACCCATCTGCGTAGCCGATCGGGACGGTCCCGATCCACTCATCCGTCGGTGCCGTGTACGTCGCCCCATAACTGATCGTCTGTCCGGGTTCGACGCACTTGACTTGCATCAGCTGACTCTTCAACGAAAATGCCGGCTGAAGGAAATCATAATATGGAATCATCTCGTCAGACGGCATCGCGCCGTAAAGGGCAATCCCGATGCGGACGATATTAAACGGGTCATCTTGACCTGCGAGTCGAATCGCAGCAGCAGAATTCGCCGCATGGATATATCGGACGTGCGGTACGCGTTCGACGAAGCCGAGAAACGTCGTCCGTTGCTGTTCGAACAGACGGCTCGACAGTTCGTCCGCTGTCGCGAAATGTGTATAAATCCCTTCGAGCTCAAGCAAATCAGAATCGAGCTCCATTAAAAGTTCATCCAGTTCTTCCATCGTTTGCAGGCCGAGCCGCCCCATCCCACTATCGACTTTAATATGAATCCGAAGCGAATCGATTTCCGTCAGATGTTGTTTTGCTTGCCGTAACCACTCGGCTGAAAACACCGGTACCGCTACATCATAATTCGAAGCGACGGAGACATGCTCCGGCAATAACGTCTCGAGCATAAGAATCGGTGCTTGGATACCTGCTTCACGCAGCTCGATTGCTTCTTCAAGAAGAGCGACGGCAAGTAAGTCAGCCCCGTTTTCCAGTGCAATTTCTGCCACAGTGATCGCACCGTGTCCGTAGCCATCCGCTTTGACGACGGCCATCATCGATTGGTCGCCGATTCTTGCCTTTATCTCGCGTACATTATGTGCAATCGCAGCACGATCAATTTCAATCCACGTCGGTCGGTACATCGCCATCCCTCTTTTCTAATAAGACTTGTGCTGCCGCATAATGATCCGAATGCGTAATCGATACATGAATCATACCGTCAAACGGCCCCGTCATGATAGGGCGACCTGATGTTTCATTTAGTACTTCAAGATCGCGCCAAGACACTTCTCGCCCAATCCCCGTGCCGAGTGCTTTGACAAACGCTTCTTTTGCCGCGAACCGTCCTGCGAGATATTCAAGTCGGCGTCCGTCCGCCAATGTTTCATACCGCGCTTGTTCACGATCCGTCAAAATACGTGTCAGCATCCGGGGTTGACGTTCGAGTGTCAGACGAACGCGTTCTAATTCAATCAAGTCAAGACCGATACCATAAATCATTCCCTACGCCTCCACAGTTCTATTCTTCGTCCACTTCATATAGAATGAAAGTGAAGCGAGGTGTTGTCATGTTTAGTCGAACGGAAAATCTACAAACGTTCACACGTTCTTATCCGGTCGTTTCGTTGTTCATTTTAATCCAAGTCGCTCTGTTTGTCATCGAGCAGTTGAATCAGTTACTCGGCTTTGGTTTCTCTCCACTCAGTTATGGTTCAGCGATTAATTTATTCATCGCGAAGGGCGAATGGTGGCGTGTCGTCACGGCGACATTTTTGCACTACGATTTTTGGCACATTGCCTTTAATACGTTTGCGTTGATTATTTTCGCTCCTGCGCTCGAGCGGATGATCGGGCATGTGAAATTTGCCATCTTTTACTTGCTTGTCGGAACGCTCGCTAACGTGTTGACGTACATCACGTTAAGTGGCGAATTGTTTTACGAACAGGCAGGGGCTTCAGGAGCAATCCTCGGACTGCTTGGCTTTTACGTTTATCTCGGTCGTTTTCGTCGGACGATCATTTCTGTCGAAGATGCACGACTCGTCTACATCTTTAGTGCCATCACGGCCGTCTTTACACTGATCGGCTCGAACGTTTCCGTCTTCGGTCACTTGTATGGTTTCCTCCTCGGATTCCTAGCCGGATTCATCTTCGGGAAAAGCGCTGTTCCGTTCACACGTCCGTTTAATACGGGTCAACGGGCGACGTTCGGTGGTCATGTCGTTCACTCGACAGGATCCGGTCAAACGGGACGCATCGTGTTTTATGTCATCGTTGCTTTTGCCGTTTTCGGTCTACTCGCGCGATTCATCTAATCTACAAAAAAAGCGCCTTGTCTGATTCCGTACTACGGAAAACAGACTCGGCGCTTTTTTCTTATTTCTTACTTCCGGAACGATTCCGCAAGATCCTTCACATCGTCAATCAAATTATGGATGGTTTCTTGATTATCTGTGTAGAGGGCACGAATTTCTTCAAAACGTCCTTTTGGATCTTGTTTGACTGCCGAAAGTTGTGTGCCGGCTCCGCCAAACGCACGCTTCGTCGCTTCGATTTGTGCGTGGCGTGTATCTTTATGAAGTAATGAGAGTGTTGCTCCGATTAGTGCGCCACCTACTGTTGCGAGTACAAAATAATTCTTTTTCATCTGTTTCTTCCCCCTGTGTCATTTTAATGTAATGGTGGTACAAGTTGATAACGTTTCATAATTGGAGAAGGCGCAAACGACTTCCCTGCTTCTTCAGCATACTGGTCAACTGTCAAGCGTTCAACTGATTTTGCGTAACGTGACGCATCTCCTTCGTCCTTGAATTGAATCAACAATACGAGATCCGTCGCCCGCTCGACCCGGGCAACCCGTAAGGCTTGGAAACTGCCATATTCTGCCCCGAGTACTTTCGGGTCCGACATGACCTGATGGATGAAAAGATCGCCGCTATTTTGATCCGCTGGAATCGACCAGTAAAAAATCGTCCCCTTCTCATCAAAATTACCACGCGTTTCGAGGAGTGTATAGCTGTTCCCGCTTTGAAACGGTGACTTTCCGTCCGTCTCAATCCAGAGTAATGCTTCTCCGCTTCCGCTCGCCGCCCGAATTTGAGCATCACGTGAGCGAATTTGGTCGACAAAGTTACCGCTACCGAATGTAATGAATAGTTTAGATGGCATCACAGGCCTCCGCGAGTTCGAAGTCTTTTCCAGTCAATCCGCCAGCATCATGTGTCGTCACGGCGAGCGTCACCTGTTTATAATCAATCATGATCCGCGGGTGATGATTCAAGTGTTCCGCTAAAGAACCGACCTCTTGAACAAAATCAAGTGCCGCCGGAAAAGAATCCAATGTGTAGATGCGTACGATTTCGTCATCGACGACGCTCCAGTCATTCAGACCTTCTAAACGTTCTTCTACCTCATACTCATTCAACCGTTCCATTCCATTCTCCTCCTCTACTATCGTTTTCGTCCTATACCTTATACCCTACTTTCCTTACTTCTTATACCTCTACTCGTTCGATTTCTTCCTTTTGCCTTCGAAGTGAGATAGAGTACAATGTGAAAGAGAACACTATATCCCATTCAGGAAAGGGGCTATCGCTCATGCGCGCTCTTATCGTTATTGATTATACGTTTGATTTCGTCGCCGATGAAGGTAAGCTGACTTGCGGAAAACCGGGTCAACTCATCGAAGGACGCATCGCATCGCTCATGGATGAATTTTCGACGAACGACTATGTCGTCATTGCAAACGACCTTCATGAAGAAGGCGACACATTCCATCCGGAAACCGTCCTCTTCCCGCCTCATAATATTCGAGGAACACACGGACGGGACTTATTCGGACAGGTCGCAGAGATGGCACGTGTTGCGGATCATGTCATCGACAAGACGCGTTATAGCGCCTTTGCTGGGACGGACCTAGATTTACGTCTTCGTGAACGGCATATCACAGAAGTTCACCTCGTCGGCGTTTGTACAGACATCTGCATCTTGCACACCGCTGTCGACGCGTACAATCTCGGCTATAAAATCGTCGTCCATGCTGACGCCGTCGCCAGTTTCAATGCGGCCGGTCACGACTGGGCACTCACACACTTTAAACAATCGATCGGCGCAGAAGTCGTCGGCGAATAAGAAGGGATCTGTCTTCATGTTACAACGTAATCTTGCACTTCATACTGACCTCTATCTTCCGAGATGGATGTATATCTATTGGAAGGAAGGACGTCATAATGAGCGTGCTGTTTTTGACGTCTATTACCGCAGCAATCCATTCGAAGGTGGTTATGTCGTCTTCGCCGGTCTTGAAAATATCATCGAATATATCCAGACACTTCACTTCACAGAAGAAGACATTACGTATCTTCAAACGATGATCGGGTTCCCGGATGAATTCAAGGATGAGTTACGTAACTTTAAATTCAATGGCTCTCTCTCGAGTGTGAGAGAAGGCGAAATCGTCTTCCCGAACGAACCGTTAGTCCGGATTGAAGCACGGATTTTCGAAGCGAAGTTACTGCAAACGGCCATCTTGAACATCGCCAATCACGAATCGTTGATTGCGACGAAATACGCGCGAATCCGTCAGTCAGCGCCAGGCGCGAAATTCCTCGAAGCCGGTTCACGCCGCGCTCAAGGAATCGATGCTGCTTACTTCGGAACACGTGCCTCTTATTTAGCCGGGTTCGACGTGACAAGTCTCGCGTCTGCCGGCCGCGACTTTGGTATCCCGTGCGGCGGAACGATGGAGCATGCAGATATCCAGTTCCATGATGATGAGTTGACGGCTTTCCGGACGTTCGCGTCGCATTATCCGGATCAAGCGACACTGCTCGTCGATACGTACGATACGCTTAAAAGTGGACTCCCGAATGCGATCACGGTCGCAAAAGAACTCGCAGCAGACGGACATAAGTTACGCGGGATTCGAATCGATTCCGGCGACTTATCCTACCTATCAAAACGCGCCCGGAAGATGCTTGATGAAGCTGGCTTACTCGACGTCGAAATCGTCCTGTCTGGTGATTTAGACGAATATGTCATTCAAGACCTTCGAATCCAAGGGGCACAGGCAAACACCTTCCTCGTCGGAACACGCGGCATCACGGCGTATGAACAACCGGCGCTCGGCATGGTTTATAAACTCGTCGCCCGCGAAATTGACGGCGAACTTGCACCCGTCATCAAAGTTTCATCTTCAAAAGCAAAGACGACGACACCGCATATCAAGGAAGCGTACCGCATCGTCGACCCGGAAACGAACAAGTTCAAAGGGGACTACATCACGTTACTCGATGAAGATCCGAGTCAACTCGATTTCGTCGACTTGATTGACGTCCGCGATCCGTCGTTCCGCAACCGGATTGAAAACTTCAAGGTCGAGCGGTTACTGGCTCCAATCTTCAAGGATGGTGAACTCGTGTATACCGTTCCGACGATTGAAGAAAGTCGTCAGTTCCATGAACAGCAAATCGGACGTCTGTGGGAAGAGTACAAACGTCTACGTCTACCTGAAATCTATGCCGTCACGTTCAGCGACCGTCTCTGGAAACTGAAACTCGACATGATTCGGAAGACACGCCTCGCAAGTGGCGTAAAATAACAAAATCAAGTAGCCTCAAGAATCAAGCTTCTTGATGGACGTGCGTTAAAAACGCACTTTTCCCCGTAGGAGTCAAAGAAACGTGACGCTTTTTAGGGCATACCATGACGGAAATCCAGTCATGCAGACACTTTAGAGCGCAAGCCGTCTCGAATCGCTTTTAAAGCGAAAAGTAATCGGTCGCGACCCTGCAGCTCTGCTGTAGCGGCGTGACCGATTGCCGATTTAAAGACGAGGCGAGACAGGGAAGCACGAACGGATTGCCTCTCGATATCGCATGTTCACGTTTCATAATCATTTTTCTATACGCTAAAAACAGCCCGCTTCAACTGAAGTGGGCTGTTTCATTTGGACGTGCAGTCATTTTGGCTGTCGCTTGTTCCATTTGTTGACGAAAGTACCACGCAAAACCAAGCGCACCTCCGATGAAGACGATATAGGTAATCCGTTGACCGAACTCAGCAAGAGAATCGGCGTAAAAGATGCTAATTAAATGATCACTTCCACTGATAAGAAGCAAACAGGCGATCAGGAGCGCTATGCGGTACGCAAGCGTCGGGCGATCTTTTGGCTCAGCATGCCAATACATGATGATGTGATGGGCAAGTAAGATAATCCCCACGATCCCTAATATTCCTATAAGTGCTTGCGGCATAATAAACGGTCCTCCTGTTTCTGATTTCTAGTTCCATTTAAACATAGTTCGACTCGAAGACGTTACGAAAAGTTTCGCGCAGGCGACAGACTCACGTTATACTGAAGAAAATCACGTACGAACAACAAAAGGAGGAGTTCTTTTTGAAAACCTTTAAATTGTGTACATTACGTATTCTCATGGATGAATCAGGGCGAGACACGACAATCCCCGTTCAGATTAAAGATGGGCTGACGGTGAGTACCGACCAAACTGCCCAGTGGGTCGCTGAAATCGTCGTCACCGAAGCCGATCAACCGATTCTGAAAGAACTGTTCGAGAAAAAGCTACGCGCTTTGATTGAAATCACGATTTCACGGCCGGACAATGACCCCGCCGCCATGATCGTCACGCCTTATGAAAGTACGCAATTGAGCGAAGGCGTCTCTTATCTCTTTACCGGTAAGATGGTCATGATGAAAAATGATTTATCCGAATCGATTTTACGTGAAGTCGTCGAAGACAACTTTACTGGCGAAGAGCTGATTCAAGAATATAAAGACCGACGCTCTAAACGTGGTGCGCACATCACGAGCATCGCGAAAGAAACGTTTAAACAGTACTTACAAGAACACCCGGCAATCGTCGAAGGATGATGCTCAAATTGTGATATGGTCCGCTACATTAATCCGCTCAATCTCATAACGGTCAGAAAAGCGAATGTAATTCGCACATGCATTTTTTAATGGTGTCCGGTAACTGAACGTCTCATCAATCGAGGAGAGTGCCGCTTTAATCGTATGCGAATGGCAGACGACTAAGAGGCGTTTTCCTCGATATTTTTCTGTCATTTCTTCAACTGCACTGAAGACACGACGTTGAATCTCCGCTTCCGTTTCAAGCCCCGGCACGCGTTTTGCATCATTTGCCTGCACTGCTTCGTAAATTCCGGCGACCGGTTCACCAGAAGCCGTTCCGAATTCGCGCTCGACAAGCCGTTCATCCGTTTCCGTCAAGCTTAGACCGATCGATTGACCAATGATTTCAGCCGTTTCGACAGCTCGTGATAGCGGACTTGAAATCAAGACGTCCCACTGTTCTTCTGCCAGGTAAGCAGCACTGAGGGCCGCCTGTTTTCTACCGGTCTCGTTAAGTGGTATATCTTCACGCCCTTGAATCCGCTCGTTTAAGTTCCAGTCCGTTTGACCGTGTCGTACTAAACAAATTTCCGTCATTTTGCAGTCTCCTTCTAAAGAAATATGACTGATTGTATCATGTTTCCTAATGAAGCGTCTCTCGTTTCGGTAAGATGAGCACGTGACAACTGAAGGCTTCGATTCGTTCGAGTAAACGTTCAATCTTGAGCGGATTTTCAGTTTGGGCAAAGCTCGCCAGCGAATGCGTACCATTTGGGAAAGAGAATAATCGAACATCCGCCCCAACATCCGCTCCCTTCTCAACGAAATGGAGTGCTTGAGCAAACGGGACGATTGGATCTTTTTTTCCGTGCAACAACATGATTGGCGGCGAGTCAGAACTTAAATGTGTCGCCGGGGAGACACGCGTCATCAGCTGTCGCCATTCTTCCCGTCCGCCGCCATAAAACTTGATATGGGCAATCCAGGTTTGAATGAACTTAAACAACAGAAAATTCGTCGGCGGATATAGGGCGATGACTCCACTGATTAAAGGGAGATGCGATTCCGCCTGTTCGCCGATAAATTCAGTCGGAGCAAGTGCCGTCGTCAACATTAAGGCACCACCTGCTGAATCACCCCATAAAAGCATCCGACCGCGCGCGATGCGCAATTCATCCGCTTGTTGATTTAAAAAACATAAGGCATCTCGAACATCTTCAAGGTTATCCGGAAAATAGCTGCCATCCTCAAATAAACGATAGTCGATGCTACAAACGGCAATTCCGAGTTCTAAAAACCGGTCGATGATTGGAGCAAAACTAAACACATCATCACGGTTCCCACGAACGAATGCGCCGCCATGAGCATAAATCGCGACCGGAAACGGTCCTTCTCCCGGCGGATAATAGATATCTAACGTCAAGTCCTGCTGATTGACCGTCTTGTATAAAAGATTTCGTGGTGCTAATTGCTTTTCGGTAAGCGGCAAGACCGGCTCCGTCCATCTCAGTAAGGCTCCATAATTATTCCAAATGCTCGCACCAGCAGCAGCCGTCGTCAAAATAGCGGCTCCACCCATCAACCATGCTGTTTCACGTTTCACCTCACCACCTCCAAGGCTCATTCCGATTTCTCTTCTACTCTTCTCTTACCCGATTTATTTTGAACTAGAACTTCACAACATTCCGACTTGACGCTTTAATTTTCGTCGGATATAGTTAGAAAGTCCAAATCGGAACAATTACGTTTTAATAATCTTGGAGGTTTTATTCATATGAAAAAACTAATTACAGCATTCACCGTTGCAACCATGAGCGCAAGTCTTCTTGCTGCGTGCGGGTCATCGTCTTCATCAGATTCGAGTGACGATGGTAAACTACAGGTTTATACTTCGACGTTCGCCACGGCAGCCATCGCCAAAGAAATTGGTGGAAAGGACGTTCAGGTCGAAATGATCGTTCCACCTGGCGCCGATCCGCATTCGTATGAGCCGACTCCGAAGCAACTGACGACGATTGCGAAAGCCGATCTATTTTTACTTACCGGCACAACCCTTGAGCCGTACTCTGAAAAGATTAAGGAAAGTTTAGCCGGTAATTCCATCCGTTTTGTCGAGACAAGTAAAAATATCGACTTACTCGAGGCTTCCGCTTCGCTTCATACGCACGAAGAAGACGGACACGATGACCATGATGATCACGAGGCTGAAGAAGCGTCGCATGACCATGGACAATACGATCCGCATGTTTGGCTCGACCCGAACAACGCCAAGAAAATGGCTGACTCGATTACGACCGCGTTAGCAAAGGAAGCACCTGACCGGAAGGATGCGTTCGAAAAAAACCTCGCACTCTTTAATAAACAGGCAGATGAACTCGACCAAAACTTACAAAAGGCCGTTGACTCCGGTTCAAAAAAAGAGTTACTCGTCACTCATGCAGCGTATGGATATCTTGCAGAGCGGTATGGTTTCGAGCAACTCCCGATTGCCGGTATCTCGCCGTCTGACGAACCGTCACAAAAGCAACTCGCCGCAATCGTCAAAGAAGCTAAGTTACATGACTTACACTATATCGCCTTCGAAGAGACGGTGTCGCCAAAGGTCGCCCGTGTCATCCAAAAAGAAATCGGTGCCGAATCGATTACGATCCATAACCTCGAGTCCGTCACAAAAGAACAACAAGATCAATCCTATTTTGATTTGATGAATGAAAACGTCACGACACTCAAACAGGCACTGCAGTAAGGTGCTGTTGACAAGCATTAAAAGATACGTTACGGTAGAAAACGTATTTTAAACAACTAAATGACTTCTTTTTATCGCGAGAAACGGAGGGACTGGCCCAATGATGTTTCGGCAGCGGACGATTGATTCGTACTGTGCCAAATCCAGCAAGCTACGGCTTGAGAGATAAGAAGAGCGTCTTTTTCAGTAAAGACCTCCTTCTTTCTTGCGAAGGGGTCTTTTTTTGTATGCTGAAGAAATGGAGTGATTCGACATGAACGAAACGATTACACCGAACAAATGGGCTTTGTTGCCCTTGTTCGTTTTCCTTGTATTATTCATCGGTGCAGGAATCTTCTACAACGACTTTTACAAATTCCCAATCTTGATTGCAGCGTTGATTGCCTTGATTTTTGCTGCTGCGACAGCTAAAGGAGACATCAACCAGACGGTCGAGCGGATTGCCCGCGGTGCCGGTAACCCGGACATCATGATCATGGTCTTCATCTTTTTACTTGCCGGTACGTTTTCCGGAACAGCGAATGCGATTGGAGCGATTGATGCGACCGTCAATGCCGCACTCAGCTTCCTACCCCAGTCGCTCCTGATGAGTGGATTGTTCATCATCGCCGCTTTCATCTCGATGGCGATGGGGACTTCGACCGGGACGATCGCTGCCCTCGCCCCGATTGCCCTTGGGATTCATGACGCGACGGGTGTCAATGTCGCACTCGCCGCTGCTGCCGTCGTCGGTGGAGCAATGTTCGGTGACAACTTATCGTTCATCTCCGATACGACGATCGCAGCCGTCCGGACACAAAAAACGAACATGCGTGATAAATTCAGAACGAACTTTTTAATCGTCTTGCCTGCTGCTATCATCACTGTCATCTTACTTGCCTTCGTATCAGGCGCCGGAGATGTCGTCGAAGCAAAGGCGTTCGACTTCTATAAGTTGATTCCGTATCTTTCCGTCATCGTGCTCGCACTTTTCGGTGTCAACGTCATTCTCGTCTTACTCGGCGGGACATTGTTGACAGGGATCATCGGGATGATCGACGGAAGCTTCGGATTAAGTGGCTTTGTTCTCGCGATGTCTGACGGATTGATGGGGATGGCAGAAATCTCCATCTTGACGTTACTGATGGGCGGACTCGTTAGCCTGATCACCTATAACGGCGGAATTGCTTATCTCAAAGAAACGCTGACACGAAAAATCTCCAAGCGCCGGGGAGCGGAGTTCAGTATGGCTGCCCTCGTCAGTGCAATGAATCTCGCAACAGCGAATAACACGATTTCGATTCTTGTCGCAGGACCGCTCGCCGCTGAAATCGCGGATACGTACGACATCGATCGGAAGAAGTCAGCCAGTATCCTCGACCTCTTTTCCTGTGGTGTCCAAGGAATCATCCCGTACGGAGCACAACTTTTGATTGCCGCCGAACTGACAAAAACGGCATCTCCCGAACTGATTCCATATTTGTTCTATCCGTTTCTGTTGTTCATTTGTGGATCGCTCGCAATCTTCTTCGGATTCCCACGCCGGAAGTCCGATACAGCACAGAAAAAAAGCATCTCGTAAAATAAACAGCCCCGTCGCATTTTCTGCGACGGGGCTTACTTTTATTTACGTTTTTCTTGACGATTCAAAATGAAATAAGCAATCGCCGGAAGTGGGAATTGAACGAGCCCAGCTCCACCCCATACCCACGGGTTACGTCCTGTCTTGCGGGCACCAAGGAAAAGGAACGTGGCTTGAGCGCCTAATAACGCAGCAATGCTTGTCCAAACTCCATTTGGTACTTTTTTAATCGATTTCACCATGATTTTACACCTCTCTTCATTTATGCGTCAGTAGACTTTCTTCTCTTTCCCATTCTATATTCCCTGCTTATGAGCATCAAAACAGATGTTCTTCTGACTTCATGCTAAACTGAACAGGCAAATCCATATTCTAGTTCTATTGAAGGAGGAGTATACACATGCAATACGCAAAACTTTCAAATGGTATCACGATTCCACAAATCGGGTTCGGTGTCTGGCAAGTCGATGAAGAGACGGAAGCACCGGCTGCCGTCGCAGAAGCACTTCGCGTCGGTTACCGTCATATCGATACGGCTGCCGTCTACAAAAACGAACGTGGTGTCGCAAAAGGAATCAAAGAAAGCGGCGTGAAACGTGAAGAACTCTTCTTGACGTCTAAAGTTTGGAACGATGACATTCGTGCCGGACGGACGAAAGAGGCTTTCGCTGAGTCACTTGAGCGACTAGAAACAGATTATCTCGATCTCTACCTCATTCACTGGCCTGTCGAAGGTTATGTCGAAGCATGGAAAGCCATGGTCGAGCTTTACGAAGCGGGTAAAATCAAGGCGATTGGTGTATCGAACTTCAAAGAACATCACCTCGATACACTTGCTGAAGAGGGACTCATGACGCCGATGATTAACCAAGTCGAGCTTCACCCACAACTTCCGCAACATGAACTGCATGAGTACTTGCAGGATCATAACATTCAAATCGAAGCATGGAGCCCACTCATGCAAGGTAAATTCCTCGAAATCAATGATTTCAAAGAGATTGCTGAAAAACATGGTAAGAGCCCATCGCAAGTCGTTCTTCGTTGGCACCTCGATAACGGAATCGTTGCACTTCCGAAATCGGTCACACCAGAACGGATTGCTGAAAACTTTGATGTGTTTGATTTCCAACTCGATGCAGACGATCTTGAAAAAATTGACCGTCTCGCGTCAGAAGACCGCCTCGGACCGGACCCTGACGAAATCGATTTTTAATGCATGTACGCCTAAAAAAGACTGCTCGCGGGAACGCTTCCGGAGCAGTCTTTTTTTAGGCATAATAGATAAGAATCGTCTCTTCAGTTTCTTCCGCTTTACTAAAATAGGCCCGTAGATCCGCGAATTGTTCCCACACGTCGTCGAATTCTCCATGTTGCCCCGCTTCATCATAAATCGTCTCAAGTGACCGACGATCAAAATTTCGCATGACTTCTGCTGAGATGATGATTAACGGAAGAGGGAGAATCCCGACAATTGCCGCTTGTGTTTCGTTGACAATCAACTCTTCACCGACAATCGCTCGACCTAAGTTGTAATGCGTCTCTTGATCGATGTAGATATCGATTTGATTCATCACGTGATAGAGGGCTGCTGTTTCTTCGAGGGCAAATACCTGCTCCTGGTCGGGCTGCGTCTCATGGATAAAAAGAATCCAGTCCATGATGATATGCGGGTCGTCACCAAACGAATCCCAAACGGCATCCGTGACACGGACGTAATGTACGTTTTCCATCCTCCCTCTCCTCTCTTCGTTTCTTTAATAGCTATTCCCATTTTTTCGATGCTTTAGTAATTTTTTTAGAATCTGCGTACTAAAAAGCAACGAAAAAAAACGCTCCCACCTTCTGATAGCACGTTGTCTACATGCAAAAAGAACCAGCAAAATGCCGGTTCTTTTTTGATTACATCGCTTTTTCTTTTGATTCGTCCGTTTCCCAAGCCTCAAGAGATTCCTTACCTGGTAAGTTCGGAATCGAATTCGCATAAAAGCGCGGATCTTTTCCGGCTTTTCGTTGTTCGAGGTAATCATCAAGTGCGAGTTTCGCGATTTTAGATAAGCGGAAAATCGCATACAAGTTGACGACTGCCATCAAGCCCATGAAAATATCAGCAAGCGCCCAGACAAGACCTGCCGTCTGTACGACTGAACCGAAGACAATCATCCCGAGTACGATGACACGGTACGCCATCATCAGTGTTTTATTGTCATTAATGAAGCTGATGTTCGACTCACCATAGTAGTAGTTTCCAACAATCGAACTGAAGGCGAATAAGAAAATGGCAAGTGCCATGAACGTCGTCGCAAACACTCCGACCTGAGTCGAGAGGGCGCTTTGCGCGAGTTCGATCCCGGCAACGGCTTTTCCGTTCGCGTCTTTCGTCGCGACATCACTGACGAGGATGATCATCGCTGTCGACGAACAAATGAGTAACGTATCCACGAATACACCGAATGACTGAATCAACCCTTGCTTGACGGGGTGTGACACTTCAGCCGTCGCAGCAGCGTTCGGAGCAGAACCCATACCGGCTTCATTCGAGAACAGACCACGACGAATTCCGTTAAGAACTGCAGCACCAATCGCTCCGCCAGCAAGCGTCTTAAACTCTAAAAGTCCTTCTTGGAAAATCAAGCTGAAGACGTTCGGCAACAATTCAAGATTCGTGATCATAATGAAGAGGGCGATTAAAATGTATCCGCCCGCCATGATCGGAACGAGGAATGCAGAGACCGTCGCGATACTGCGCACACCGCCGAAAATCACGAGTGATGTTAATAAAACGAGGCCAATCGTGATCCACATCTTATCGATGCCATACTGACTTTGAAGTGACAACGAAATCGTATTCGATTGAACCGAATTAAAGACAAACCCGAACGAGATTGTAATCAAGATACTGAAGACGATTCCGAGCCACCGTTGACCAAGCGCCTTTTCCATGTAGTAGGCAGGGCCCCCACGCCATGCCTTCTCATCACGGACTTTATAAATTTGTGCAAGTGTACTTTCGACGAATGCTGACGCTGAACCGATTAAGGCAATCAGCCACATCCAAAAGACGGCACCGGGACCACCTAGTGCGATGGCTGTCGCAACACCGGCAATGTTCCCGGTTCCGACACGTGCCGCCGTACTGATCGCGAACGCTTGGAATGGCGAGACGCCATCCTTTCCTTTATCTGTTCCTTGGAACAGCAACCGTAACATTTCAGGTAACATCCGGAATTGGACGAACCCCATGCGAATCGTAAAATAAATGCCTAAGCCAACAAGTAAAATGATCAATACGGTCGACCATAATACGTCACTAATATTCGTTACAATCTCCATCAGTTGTTTCTCCATACAGGCTCCTCCACTTCTCTCTTATGTAACATTTCTTCACATGTGTTCTATAATACGAAAGTTTTTTTGAAAAATCAAATACAGTTGTATCAGTCAATTTCTGATTACGAGGCATTTCTATCCATTTCCTCACATTAGATGTAAGGTTTTTCGTTTGCGAACAAAAAAGAACGGCCTCACTCAAAAGGAGGAACGGCTACCCATTAAACGGAATCAGGACTTTTTCATGCGTGTCCCAGATACACACTAAGCCATCGTGAAAAAGAAGCATTTACATCGAATGGCCGATGATTCCTTGAAAAACGGGATCATCGGCCATTCGATTAATGGAGGACGGAAACGTCCGTCACAAAGATGGATGTTCGTCTGAATTAGTCAGCCCCTCCATCTTTAGACAAACGCTTAGAGCCCCTCCACTTTTCGCGGAAGGGCTCTTTTCGATTCTTTAGATGAATAGATTTAAGTTGGCATCATCTGTCGCACCAAGGTAACTTGCGACCCCACCATAATCGATATCATCTAACAGTTCTTCTTTTTTAATCCCCATGATGTCCATCGACATCGTACACGCAATCATTCGGACACCTGCCGCTTGTGCTTTTGCCATCATCGTCTCTAACGCATCGACTTGTTTGTCCTTCATGACTTTTTTCATCATTTTTTGACCGGCGCCTGCCATGTTCATGTTGGATAATGGAAGATCACCGGCATGTTTTGGCATCATCATCCCCATCATGCGTTCCATCGGCGCTTTGTCGACGGCTGGTGCATCCGGCTTCCGAATGACATTCAATCCCCAGAACGTGAAGAACATCGTGACTTGTTTTCCCATTGCTTGTGCACCTTGTGCGATGACGAATGACGCAAGTGCTTTATCAAGGTCTCCACTAAAGACGACCATCGTTGCGTCGTCTGCTTTTGCGACAGGAGCTGATGTCACTCGTTGCTCCGTTTGTCCTTGCCCTTTTTCAAGTAAGACTTCGACAATTCCTTTATTCATTTCTGCCGTGTGGACGGTATGTCCGAGCTTCGTTGCCCATGCCTGGACGTCCGGTAAGAAACCAGGATCCGATGCTTTAATGAAGACTTGGTCGCCATCTTGCAGTTGATCCATCTTTGCTTTTAATTCAACGATTGGTCCCGGACACTGTAATCCACATGTATCGAGCAACGTGATTTGCTCTGCTTTCACGGCTTGTTTCGGCTCACTTTTCATCGTCGTCACTGCTGTTTCCTCCCGTGCTTGGTTTCGCGCTTCTTGATCGCGATTGACCGTCGCCCATGTTTTATATCCGCCACTCAAGTTTTTCACGTCAAAGCCGTTTTGTTTGAGGAGCTGACTCGCGACATATCCTCGTAATCCGACTTGGCATGTCACGTAGATGGGCTGATCCTTCGGTAGCTCGTCGAGTGACGTGCGAAGCGTCGGTAATGAAATGTTGACCGAGCCTGGAATCGAACCGAGTTCATTTTCAGACGGTTCACGGACATCGAGTAACAATCCGCCGGCTGCGACGATTTGATCAATTTCATGCCAATGGACGTTTTCACTATCCCCTAACACGATATTCGACGCGATGTATCCTGCCATGTTGACGGGATCTTTCGCCGAGCTGTAAGGTGGTGCGTACGACAACTCAAGATCCGGTAAGTCAAGGACGGTCAAGCCGCCTTTGATTGCCGTCGCTAAGACATCAATCCGTTTTTCGACACCCGTCATCCCGATCGCTTGCGCACCATAAATTGTCCCGTCGACCGGATCAAATAGAAGTTTCATCGAAATCGGACTTGCCCCCGGATAATAACCGGCGTGCGAACCGGGATGGAGATGGACCGCTTCATAGCGGCGACCAGACTGTTTCAATCGTTTTTCGTTATTTCCGGTCGAAGCGACTGTTAAATCAAACACTTTTGCGACGGCTGTACCGAGCGCACCTGTGTACTTGACGTCGCGTCCGGCGATGATGTCTGCAACGAGACGCCCTTGACGATTCGCTGGCCACGCGAGTGGAACGTGCATCGCCTCTCCTGTCACGTAATCTTTCACTTCGATGGCGTCACCAATCGCAAAGATCGATGGATCAGATGTCCGTAACGTGTCATCGACTTTGATTGTATTCTTGATTCCTAACTCGAGTTTTGCTTCCGCCGCAAGGTTACTTTCCGGCATGACACCAATCGACAGGATGTTCATTTCCGTTTCGATCGTCTTGCCGCTCGTCAAGACAACACGTTTCCCTGCCTCTTCAAAGCGGGCGACACCATCCGATAAAATCAACTCGACGCCTTTTGCGCGTAAATGTTCATGAACGATGGCTGCCATTTCCGGATCGACCGGTGCCATGACTTGATCCATCATTTCAACCAATGTCACCTTCGCACCGCGTTCGACCAAGTTTTCTGCCATCTCGAGTCCAATGAACCCGCCACCGATGACGACGGCATGTGCGGGACGGTTCTCATCGACATATTGACGCATCCGGTCCGTGTCCGGAATGTTGCGTAACGTAAAGATGTTCGTCGCTTCTTCGATTCCAGGAATCGATGGACGCATCGGTTTTGCTCCTGGTGAAAGGATTAAGTTATCATATGACTCCTCATATTCTTCACCCGTATCGACTTTACGGATTGTGACCGTTTTTTGTTCACGATTGATTTGAATCGCTTCTGACAGATTTCGGACATCTAGGTTAAACCGGGCATGCATCCCCTCAGGTGTTTGGACGAGTAGCTTGTTCCGGTCTTTGATGACATCCCCGATATAGTACGGTAATCCACAGTTCGCGAACGAAATCTCTTTTCCACGTTCTAACAAAATGATTTCCGCCGTTTCATCCAACCGGCGTAATCGTGCTGCAGCGGTCGCTCCACCTGCTACTCCACCAACAATGATTGTTTTCATGTCTGTTTTCCTCCTAATCGAATCGTACTCTCTATGCTTTACAATATACCCATTAAGGTATGTGGTTTCAAGTAGTTTGTTCTACTTTTCACAAACTTGTCTTATTTTCAAACTGTTTCTTCTTTAAATGATAACGGACATTAGTTGCAATTCCTCTTAAAATGCTTGAAACTGAGATTACAGTATCTATAAGGGGGATTTAAAATGGACCAGGACCGTAACTCGAACGAAACGAATGAGGACAACAAGGTCACACCGCTTCACCCAGAACGTAATCAAGAAGAAACAAACGAAAACGGGGTAACGGAAGTTCAACAACAACACTTGGAAGCATTCCAAGCGTTCTTAGTCGAAAAAGGCATTCCAATGGAAGCACGTGAAAATGAAACACACGTCTTCTTTATGACACAAGAAAAAACACCAGCTGGCGCTGAGCCGATGATGATGATCGTCTTCAGTAAAACGACGACGGACGTTGAGTTATTCGCTCGTACCGTTACGCACGTTCCAGACGGTGTCGAAGATCTTCCTATCTTAAACGCCATCAATGATTTCAACCAAGAATTCAAATACTTCCGCGTCGTCCTCGATAGCGATCGCGACGTAACGATTGCTTCAACAATCGACTTAGATCACGGCTTCAACCCGGCTGCCATCTTCGGCCACTCGGTCATGATGTTCCAAGCTTCTGACGAAGTGTACGCGTATTTAACGAAATTGTATGACCAAATTCAATGATTTATATTTAAAAAATGGCTCCGGAGATTTCTCTGGAGCCATTTTTCTGTTTTAAGTTCAATTGACAATGAGAATTATTCTCGCTATAGTGAGAATTGTGAAAACGACATCATTGTATAGATAATTTTATTTTTCCTGGGGGAATGAGACAGATGAAAAAACGATTTAAAGTAGCGTCACTCTTTATGGTAGCCGGATTACTCGCAGCTTGCGGAACGGATGAAAAAGAAACAACGACAGCTCCAAAAGAAGACAAAACGGAGCAAACGTCTGATAAAAATACGAATGCCGGAATCGCCGCAACGACATTAACGGATGAATTGACAATCTTCAGCTCGATCAAGACAGAACTCGATAAAGGGAAAGAAGGACAAGCCATCGACTGGAAGATGGTCCAGACGAGTTATGAATCGAAGTTAAAAGGTGGCGTCGCAACTGCCGCTCCTGAAATCGAACAAGTCGTCACTTCTGCCCTTGCAGGCGTCGAATCAAAGGATTTGGATGAGAACATTGCCCGTCAGCTCGTCGATAAAGGACTTCAGTCTTACTTCTATAAACTCCAAAAATCAATGCAAGCCACAGCAGAAGAAGCAGTCGCGGCCGGAAAAACGGATGACGCCATGGCGACGTTAAAAAATATCAAAAACATGGCGGAAACTGTCTTCATCCCGACTGCTGAAAAGCGCGATGCGAGTTATGACTTCAAAAACGAAGAAGCCATCGCACAAGCGATCACGTCCGGTCTCGCAGCACAAGAAGAAGCCATCACGGCTGAAAACGTTGCTGACTTTAAGGTCGCAAAACAATTGACGGATAAGTCGATTTACCGTTCGTTCTACCTCGCAGCACTCGGTTATGCACAAAAAATCGAGGATGGTGCTAAATCCGGTGCCGACGAACAAGAGTTACAGATGGAACAAGCAGAAGGCTACGGATTCTTACTCGCAATCGAAGAGTCACTTGCCGGTGGAGATGAAGCAGCCGTCGCAAAACTAAAAGAACGGTATGACTTCTCAAAAACAAAACCAGCAGACGTCTCTTATGAAGAAATCGAAGGACTCTTCGCAAAAGCATTGACGAAGAAAGTCGTCGGCTACCATGAAGAAGCACTAGAAGCACTCGAAGCGAAAGACGTCGATACAGCACGTGTCGAAGCGATGGAAGCAAACATGTTCGTCATCGCAATGAAGCCAACCCTCGAAAATCGTCTCGGTAAAGAAGAAGCAGACGCTGTTCTTGCTGACGCTAACACATGGTACGATCTCATCGAAAAAAATGACGCAGAGGCGGAAACCGTGAGCAAAAAAATCGTCAATGCGCTCGATACGTTCAACTAAGCAAGACGATTGGAGGAACTTCCTTTGAACATCGGAATTACGGGTGGCGCCGGCTTCATCGGTGCTGCACTTGCAACTCGTTTGCGTACTAGTGGTCATACCGTATCGATCATCGATGCCTTCACTGATTATTATGCAAGCGACTTGAAACGCGAACGGGCAGCGGAGCTGACACGACTCGGCGTAAACATCTGTGAAGCAGATGTCCACGTCGGACTCGATGCCTGGTGTTCATCCGGTCAATTCGATGCCTTGTTCCATCTTGCTGCTTTACCTGGCGTTCCCGGATCTTTACGTGAGCCGCATCGCTACATCAAAGAAGATATCGATATGACGGTGACCGTCCTCGAAGCGGCAAAACAACATCAGATTCAACAAGTCTTTTTTGCCTCTTCTTCTTCGGTTTACGGGGAGCAGACAGGTGCGTTGAGCGAACAGCAAGCGACCGGTCAAGTCGTCAGTCCATACGCCGCGGCGAAGTATAGTGCCGAGACATTCTGTAATGCCTATCAAAACCTATACGGATTACGGGTTACGATCTTCCGCTTCTTTACGGTCTACGGACCATCCGGACGTCCGGATATGGCGCTTTACCGCTTCATCGAACAAGCGCTTCGTGGTCAAGAACTTGTCGTGTTCGGTGACCCGGTCCGCGACTTCACGTACATCGATGACATTACACGCGGGATGGAACAAGCACTTCAAGCGCGCGCAATCGGGACTTATAATTTAGGGGCGAATCGACCGGAGTCGGTCCGAACGATTGCCAGTTCCCTCAGTGAGCGATACGGTGTTCCGGTAACGTTCACCGAGCAAAGAGAAGGAGATGTCTCGATGACATGGAGTAATACGGAAGCTGCACGACAAGCATTCGGCTACACGCCCTCCGTTACCTTGAATGAAGGACTCGAGCGGATGATTACATGGCATCTCGGGCGCATGTAATTCGTACAACCGCAAGCGTCCTCTTGACGTGTGCGGTTGTTTTTTTATTAATTCAGTTCGTGCTCGAGTTACCTGTCCTCTATGATTACTTGCGCACCCTTTCACGCTCTTATTGGACGCTACTCGCAAGCTTGTTGTATGCAGGTGCTTTTTATGTCCGTGCTGTCGCCTGGCGTGTAGCTGATCAGCGGCAGGCACCCTTGCCAATCTATTTGACGAGCCTCTATCTCGGGCTCGCCGTCAATCACTTGTCACCCGTCAAACTCGGCGAAGGTGTTCGCCTGCTGACGGCACGTGCCATCGCTAGTCCCTTAAAACGGACGACAGCAATCCTTGTCGCACAGCGCGGCATTGATTTGGTCGTCCTCGGACTCTTCGTCTCGCTCGGCTTGCTCGCGACGAAAACAGCTCTTCCTGCAGGTATCGCGATTGCGCTCGGTGTACTCGCCTTAGTCGTCGTCCGTCCCTTTTTACGGACGATGTACGCATTAATCGGCTATGGCACACTCGCTTGGTGTTTGGAAGCAGGCGCCGTTTACTGCTTATTCTTAGGCGTGAACGCCGTCCTTCCCTTCCCACTCGTCTTAATCGCGATGAGTGCCGGTGTCTTATCCGGAATTGCTCAATTCACCCCCGGTGGTCTCGGCACGTATGAGCTCGCCATGGGAACGGTCTTACAGACGGCAGGCGTCGATCATCCTTATGAACTTGCCTTGATGACGCACACGTTCAAATATGCGTTCGCCTTCATCGCACCTTTGTATTTTTTGGTCAGACATCACCGTAGTGTCACATTACTGTTTCGCCAATTCAAGAACCAACAGAAAGGAGGATCTTCATGAAAAGTGCTTCACGTTTTGAAAAAGTTGCAGCCCGTATGTGGAATCTATTGAATGAAGGAAAGCCATTCACCCCGATTTTTACAATCGGTGTCTTCCTCAGCTACTGCCTTTTGTTCCAACAGACACTGAGCGGTGTCGGATTCGGATTTTTAGTGACGTTGCCTTTATTCGTACTGTACTGGAAATTTGATTTCCCGCTGTTCCTTCGTAATTATCTATGGATGCCCGTCATCGTCTGGTTGTTCCTCGAAGGAACGGATTCACGACTCTTGCCCCTATTCGCATACGGCGCAGGTCTTTATTTCTTCTTCACGGTCTTCTTCTGGGGAACGATTTATTACCATTTACGGATTGGAACGGACTGGCTCAACTTCACACGTTTTTGGAAACTCGTCCTCAAGAACAGTGACTCGACGAGTGGCAACGCGCAAGAACAACTACCGAAAGTCGCACTCTTACTTGCCTACTGGCAAACAGCGTCAATCAATCCGACCTTTGACTGGTCGTACGTCTTGTTCCCTGCCGGTTTGTTACTATTTGCTTGGATTCTCCACCATTATCTCTTCGACTGGAAACCGAAACTTCCGACTGAGCAGACAAAAGACGCCAGCTTGCCGACTTCAGACAAAGTCTACGTCTTGATTGTCGACGGGATGCGAAAAGACCGATACATGGCTGCACATACTCCGTTTCTCGAGCGATTGCGTCAAGAAGGAACGGAATATACGAATATGGAGACCGTCTACCCAGCCCGGACAGTCGTCTGCTTCAGCTCGATGTTCACAGGAGCACGTCCAGAAGATCACGGTATTCATTCCAACATGGTTTGGAATACGACCGGTGTCAAAACGGATACCGTCTTCGACCGATTGCGTGCCGTCAATAAATCCGGCAAGATTCTCGGAATTGCCCACCTCGTCGATGCGTTCGGTTCGACCGACGTCAGTACCGTGACAGCCGTCATGCATAATGATGTCGCCGACCGCAACATCATCGAACGGGCAAAACAAATCGTTCACGAAGAAGATCCGGATTTGCTTGCGATCCAATTAATTGGAACGGACCAAACCGGTCATAGTCGCGGAACGCTCTACTCGGAATACATTCAGAAAATCGAGGAAGCCGATGCCCTACTCGCAGAGTTTTGTGAAGAACTCGATCGTCTCGGTAAGCTTGACGATGCGACACTGATCGTCATGGCCGATCACGGACAAGCCGACGGGATCGGCGGGCATGGTCACCTCGACGAAGGAGAACGTTTCGTCCCATTTTGGATGTATGGCAAACACATTCATGCTGGTCGCAAGGTCGATACACACCGACATATCCTATCGCTTGGACCAACGATTACGAAGTTGCTTGGTGCCGATATCCCGCACGACAGTCGTGGCGTATTGTTAACGGAAGCCTTTAAGGAGGAACGCTCATGAAGAAAATCGTCGTCTTCCTCCCGGCCCACAATGAAGAAGTCTCCTTGCCGCTCGTCTTAAAACGGATTCCGGCTGAAATCGATGGACTGCCTGTCGAAACGATCGTCATCGACGACGGCTCCACTGATGCGACGTCCGAGATTGCCCAGCAACATGGAGCCCATGTCTATCGTTTTCCTAAAAATCGCGGGCTCGGAGCTGCCGTCCGCGAAGGACTGCTCCGGTCCTATGAACATGACGCAACCGTTTCCGTCATGATTGACGCCGATAACGAATACCCAGCCGATCAAATTCCGGACGTCGTTCGACCGATTTTAGCGAACGATGCGGATTATGTCTTCGGATCACGATTCCTCGGGACGATTGACGGAATGCGCCTCTATCGCTATATTGGGAATCACGTCTTTACGTGGCTTCAATGTGTTTTACTGAAACGAAAAATTCATGACGGACAAAGCGGGATGCGTGCTTTCTCACGCGCGGCTTGCAAACACGCGGAAATCATCCACGATTATAACTACGCGCAAGTCTTGACGTTAAACCTCGTCCGCAAAGGATTCCGTCTGAAAGAAGTACCTATTCGTTACCGGGTACGTGAATCAGGAAAGTCTTTCATCCGCTTGAACTATATTCAACGTGTGGCCCCTGCCATTTATAAAGAGTGGCGTCGACCAATCGTTGCACTACCGATTGAAGAACGTTTTGAACGAAAGGAGCATCTCGGATGATAAAACGTTTAGTCCTTCCGGTCGTTGTTTTCTTCTGTCTCCTCGCGACTCCTTTATCGGCGTTTGCTTACAGCTATGGTGACCCGGGCAAAGAAGCTTTTGCGGAAGCTTATAAACAATTTGAGGAACAGCTTGATCAAAAAGATTATGCACTTGCGAAGGAAACGATTGACGCGTACGATAAAGAATTTACGCTCTACTTCCCGGAAGCAAAAGAAAAAATCGATGCTGCATTAGCGGAAGAAGACGCAGAGAATGCCAAACAGGCGTATCGCGTTGCCTTACGTCAAAACATCGAACGTCGTCTTCATTTTGCGGATGAGCAGTTCGAAGACTTCGGACAGGCGAAGCTGTTACTTGCGAAAGCACGCGGCACGTACGATGTACTCGCACCTTACGTCAAAGAAAGTGAGGATGCAAAAACGTCCGATGCATTGTATACTGCGTTTGACGATGCACTTACTGCGCTCGGGAACCCCGGACTGTTCGGAGTCGGGAAAAAAGCGAGTGATAAAGAAACATTTGATCAAAACATTGCATTGATCGAAGATACCATTACACCACTATTCGTTTTACCCGGAGAAGAAAAAACCGGTTTATTTGAAGAAGAGGATTCGATTTTCGGACAATCTTTCGGAACAGACGAGATTTGGAAAACGATTGCGATTGGTCTTGTCATCGTTCTCATCGTCATCGTCATCATCGGTCAACGAAAAAAGAAACGTCAAAATCACTGATTAGGGAGGAAGGACGATGGATTTTCAAGCGTTTTTAATTACGCTTCGTGAATGTCTCGAAGCTGTCTTGATCGTCGGTTTGATTCTCGGCTATCTCGATCGACTCAACGCACCGCAATATAAAAAATGGGTCTATGCCGGAGTCGGACTTGCGCTGCTCGCGAGCCTCGGTGTCGCCTTTTTATTCCAAGTCGTCTTTACGAGTTTCGCAAGCTTCGGTAGCGACACGTACTTGCGTCTTGGTATCATGATGATCTCCGTCATCTTACTGACACACATGGTGCTCTGGATGGGGAAAGAGGCGAAAGAAAACCAACAGGCCTCGCAGGCAAAAGTCGCGGCGGCGGTCTCGACAGGCAGTGCCATCACGATGATCATCCATTCGTTCCTCGTCATCGTCCGAGAAGGCATCGAGACGGTTTTCTTCTTCGCTGCCATTTCCGGCGGTGAAATCGAGAAAGTCTTGACGAGTTATGGTGCCGTCTCCGGTCTCTTGCTCGCCTTAATCTTCGGTTACCTGTTCGTTTCCGGCACGATGAAGATTCCAGTCAAACGTTTCTTCCAAGTGACAGGCATCCTGATTCTGTTTATTGCTGCCGGCATGCTCGTCCAAACGATTGGACGTTTCCAAGACCTTGGACTGCTCGGAAGCCTGTTGACGAATGCCGATGGAACACCGGCAGCCTTGTATAACATCGTCGGGTTTATGCCGGAACACTACATCGACCAAATTCAATATTTGCGCGATACAGGCAATCCAACCTTAATCAGCGGACAAATCGGTACGTTTATGGGTGCGATGTTCGGCTACAGCCATAATCCATCACTTGAGCAAGTGATCGCCTGGTGGGGATACTTCGCGTTTGCCGGTTTCATGCTGATGCGTCAAAATCGAACACCAAAAACCGCCAAAAAACTTCAGGAGGTTTCTTGACCGTTCGGAGCGATCGTCTACTTGGACGATCGCTTTTTTTCACGCTTTGTTTCGTCATCTCACTATTGCTGGGTGTTCATTTTTATCTGGTCAGCCCGTTTGTCGCAAGCTACGACATCGCCAACTTTACGTTAGCGGTTGGACAGTATGATTTGGCGAATCTGCAGCCACATTTTCCGGGGTACCCGTTTTTCATCTTACTCGCGACAGGTCTCGCACGACTCGGGCTTGAACCCGTCCGTACGCTTGGCATCGTCTCGACGCTTGGCTTCACAAGCGGACTGATTCCGTTATATTGGCTGTTAAAACGTCAGTCGTTCGATACGGCTCGTTTACTAGCCGCTTTCACTGTCATCTCGGTTGCTTCACTCGTCGTCATCTCTGCGACCGGGATGTCGGATGGTCTTGCACTTGGTGTCCTCTGTTGGTTCATGTGGAGTGTCGAACGGGCTCGGCACGGTCATTTCCGTCTTTTGCCGTACCTCTTATTCGGACTGTTGATGGCAACACGATTATCCTATGCACCGTTCGGAATCGTGTTACTCTTTTTACTTTGGCAAACCCGAAAAGACTCCTGGCAACTCCTGTCCGAACTGGCGACGTTACTCCTGGCACAACTTGCCTGGCTGTTACCGGTCGCCTTCTCGGTCGGGGGACCCGCGTCCTTCGCTCAATTGTCACTCAGTTTCGTGACGGGTCACTTTTCGGACTGGGGTGGTACGGCACAAACGGACGAAGCCTCGTTGATTGAACGACTTGGATTGACACTCAAACAAATCGTTTGGCATGGTTTAGGATTTACAAGTTGGCTCGGTCTTTCTTCAGGGCTATTCTTGTTCTGCCAACGAATCCGTCCGCTTCCTCTTTGGTGGAGCGTCACCGGTGCTGGTTATTTCCTTTGGGTCTGGTTGGCCCAAAACATTGATAAACCACGCCATGTTTCACCTCTCGTCTTACTGCTCGTCTTCCTGCTTGTTCGCCATCTGTCAGTGCGTTGGCTCGTCCCATTTTTATGTATTCAATTGGTGATGGGAAGTATCGCCTTGTACCGCCAAGCGACAATTGAACCGGCAACTATCCAGTTGGCGGATGCCATTACCGGTTTACCGGCGTCAGCGACCATCTTTACGGATGAAGAAGACCGCCAGTTTTTAATGAAGCGTCCTGACGCTACAATCGTTCCGATTGGATCTGTCAGCAAATGGCGGGCGGAGCCGAAATCAGCGGAAGTTTACCTGACCGGACGATTGTTCAAACGGTTACGGGCGGAAGATGTATCGATTGAAGTGACGGAGGTTTTCCACTTTACGAGTGATCCCCGGTTTGAACCGGAGGATGCAGAGGCGCGGTTGTATCGGATGATCTTACGAGAAGGAGCGGATTGGGATGAATATCATTGGAACCGGCAACACAGCTACGATTCAAAAAGAAACTGCCGCGATTGTGCGAAAGCAGTTTCACGCACACGTCCCACATGCAGCGGTCCAGCAGGAATTTCTAAATCATCTGTCCATTCAAAACCGCTTTCCGATGACACCTCGTGTCTATAATCAAGTTGATCATTCCATTCGCATGGAGTACTTGAAAGGTGAATCGCTCGGCGATTTAATGAAACGTCATCCCGTTCGGATTCTCTGCTACATGACGGCCATGGTCACCTTACACCAGCACCTCCACACGTTATCTGTCGACGGGTTACCCCGTCTTCAAGAACGATATCCCGCTCACACTACACTTGTAGCGGGACGTACTTTATGTCATGGTGATTTTCACCCGTATAATCTGTTGCTTGTTAAAGAAGACATCTATGTCATCGATTGGATGGATGCCTCCATCGGCAATCCACTGATGGACGTCGCACGTACTTTTTTGCTAATTCGCTATGGAGGACGAATGTCTTTACGAAATCCGGCAGAATGCGTTTCCCGATTCATCCTCAGTCATTTGTATCGTGTCTGTTATTTTAAGCGCATCAGAAAAGTCACCGGATTCGAGGCTTGTTTACGGCTGTGTGCAGCTTCCCGCTTGAAAGAGCATATTACGCCTGTCGAATCTGTTCTGTTACAACGTTTTTTAAAGTGATGTCCAACGAGTCACAAATCATCGCCACCTAATTAAGCTGAACATAAAAAATCACTCTTTTCCACGCGCTTTCCTCAGGCGAGACACAAGCCAGTTTTCCTGCCTCCATGAGGCAGAAAATCGGGTCTTGTTTGTCTCTGACAGCGCAAGTCGTCTTGCGCTTTTTCCTGTAGGAGTCGCGTGAAGCGAGTGATTTTTTGATTTCAGATTCCTGATGGATGGATTTTAACAGCTTAACAAAACGTCGTTGAGCAGCAGACAAGACGAAGACTCCTGTGGGAAAAGCGGAACAAATGAGACCCCGTAAGTCGCGCAGGCGACGCGGAGACTCACGTTTCGCCCGCGGAAAGCGAAGTCTTGTCTGCGTATCAACGAATCTTGAAACGAATCCGAAGTACTTCCTTCGTCATTCAAGTTGCATACGGTCGTTCCATGTAATCAAATTGTCCGCCGCTGATTTCAATCGTCTTGACCGGGACGAATCCAAGACGTCGATAGAGACGTTGCGCCCCGGCATTCGTCTGATCGGCATTTAACGTAAACGCGCGTAATCCACGCTTCTCTCCTTCGTCCGCCGCTACCTGCAACAGCTCAGACCCAACTCCTCTTCCGCCATATGCCGAATCGACCGACAATGTATCGAGATAAAAGACGTTTCCTTCCGTCTCTTGATCAATTTGCGCCGCTCGTCCTGTCCACGCGAAGAGCTGACGTTTAATCGGTTCATCCAACTGTACTGCATCCATTCCCGCATATGCGATGACGATGCCGACGACGCGCCCATCGAGCTCCTTGACGAGAATGTTCTCGTGACTTAACCGGTTTCCCGTTTGCGTCACAAACAGCGCAAGCCGTTGCAAAATCAATTCCTTCTCCTGTGTTCCAGTCAGTGTCTCGGCAATTTCATGAATCGCCTGTTCAATCAACGGTGCGATGTGATCGGCGTCTTTTGCGGTCGCTCGTCTAATCATTCGATAGCCTCCTTCTCGTTGTCTCTTTTATCCTAAAACAAAATCCTTCCTGATGTCAGGAAGGACTGTGTTTATTTCAGTTGTGGAGTTGGTGTAACTACTGGTACAGTAACCGGTTCGCGTGTCATGACTGAGACGACGCGTCCCGCGATGGCAACTGCCAGTAACGTATAGAGCGTCAAACTGACTGGCAAGTAGACAAGTGAAATGACAAGAACAATTGCATCGAGACTAAATAAAATTGTTCCAATTGATAAACCCGTCACTTTGCTAAGTCCCATTGATAAAAGGTCGTCACCGCCGGTCGCAGCACCACTCTTCAACACAAGACCAAGTCCGTATCCCGTAATGATCCCACTCGCAATGGCGGCGATTAACGTTGCCGGCCATGCCTGCTCCGGGAAATGGAACAAGTCGAGCTGATGCCACATCTCATAAAACAACGATAGTGCACCTGCTGAGACGAATGCCTCACTGACAAAACGTTTTCCTTTAAAATAAAGTGCTCCAATAAAGAATGGAATGTCGAGCACGATCATCGAAATCGAGGGATTGATATCAAAGAAATATCGTCCTAATAAAGATAATCCGATAAATCCGCCTTCCGCTAATCCAAACTGTTCATTCAAAGTATAGTAGCCGAACGCCATAAGTAACGTTCCTGCTAAAATGGTTACGATTCGTTTCATGTGTTAATGTCCTCTCCCGTATCATGCCTGGGAGAGGTATTTTTATTCCCGTTTGGGTATTCATCTATTTTCGCTCTCCCTGATTTTTTTCAAGCCATTACCTTCCTGTTCAATGAAGATTGGCACTGCTAAAAATCAGGTAAGCTGAATAGATGATCGGTCCTCTCGGTATCCATCGGTTTCCACCCTTTCATTTAGTTCTCCATCTTATTATAACCCGAACTTCAGAAACTAAAACATTTTTACGGACTTTTAACAAAAACGTTATAAGTCATTACCTCTTTGTTCACAAATTCACAATTCAGACAAAACTATGCTCAATCATGAACAAACTACTTGAAACCAATATTGTGAAGTATTACACTAAGGTTATCAAATCGAATGTGATTAATATCACAATCAAACAAAAAGGGGACTTTATTCATGAAAGTAGCAGTCATCGGTTGTACACACGCAGGAACAGCAGCAGTCAAAGAGCTTACGGCAACTAACGAAAACCTTGAAATCACAGTCTATGAACGAAACGATAATGTCTCATTTCTCTCTTGCGGGATTGCCCTTCACGTCGGTGGCGTCGTTGAGCATGCCGAGTCACTCTTCTACTCTTCACCTGACGAATTGGCTGACCTCGGAGCAACAATGCGCTTGAAACATGATGTCCTTGAAATCGATAGTACGAACCAAACGATTCTTACGAAAAATCTTCTGACGGGTGAAACCGTTCACGATACGTACGACAAATTAATCATGACAACGGGTTCATGGCCAATCATTCCCATGTTACCGGGCATTGAACTGAACCAAATTGAGCTCTGTAAAAACTATCACCACGCGCAAACCATCATTAAAAAAGCAACGGATGCTCAGCGGATCACCGTTGTCGGTGCCGGCTACATCGGCGCTGAACTCGTTGAAGCGTTTGAAGCTTACGGTAAAGATGTCACGTTCATCGATAGTGCCGACCGGATTTTAAATAAATACTTGGATCGTTCATTCACGGATATCATTGAAAGTGAATTGACAGACCGCGGCATTCAGCTCGAGTTGAACCAAACTGTTCAAAGCTTTACTGGTGTGGACGGAAATGTCACACAAGTCGTCACGGATAAAGGAACGTTCGAAACGGATCTCGTCATTCTTTGTGTCGGTTTCCGTCCGAGTACGGAGCTCTTAAAAGGACAAATCGATATGTTGCCGAACGGTGCCATCATCGTCGACGACTATATGCGGACGAGTAATCCGAATATCTTTGCTGCCGGTGACAGCTGTGCCGTCTACTACAATCCGGCTCGGACACATGCTTATATTCCGCTCGCCACAAACGCTGTCCGGATGGGGACACTCGTCGGGAAAAACTTACTCGCTCCGACAATCCGCTACCAGGGGACACAAGGGACGTCCGGCCTCCGGTTATATGACTTAAATATCGCGTCGACCGGCGTCACGGAAGATGCTGCTCCATTCTTTGGATTAGAAGTCATGAGTACGACCGTCACAGATGCCTATCGACCTGAATTTATGCCGACTGCAGAAGACGTCCAGCTCAAACTTGTTTTTGAACAAAACTCTCATCGTGTCGTCGGGGCCCAAATTATTTCGAAGGTCGATTTGACGCAAGCGATGAATACGTTATCGGTCGCGATTCAAAATGAAATGACGCTTGAAGAACTGGCCTTCGTCGACTTCTTCTTCCAACCGCACTACAACAAACCGTGGAACTTACTAAATCAAGCCGCACTCCAGGCGATGAATGAACTGACGAAAGAAAGAGTTTGAGCTAAACGACCGTGCCTCGCGCATGGTCGTTTTTTAATTGTACGGAGTAACGTGACGTTTAAAGGCTAGATGACAGGGAACATACTTCTTATGCAAATCAAATCACTATCTAGGAGGAATCAGTTCATGTCACAGTCTAAAAACCCACTTACACAACACTTTAACGATGATTTCCCAAAACAGTATCAGCAGCCACCGGCTGTCCAGGCAAAAATGGAACCCGTTCCGGATTGTGGAGAAGAAAGTTACAAAGGTTCAGGTAAACTAAAAGGTAAAAAAGCGTTGATCACAGGAGGCGACTCTGGAATCGGCCGTGCTGCTGCCATCGCTTATGCTCGTGAAGGAGCAGATGTCTTCCTCAACTATCTCCCGGAAGAACAACAAGATGCAGAAGAAGTGAAAGCACTAGTTGAAGCAGCTGGTCAAAAAGCATACTTACTTGCTGGTGACTTAAGTGACGAATCGTTCTGTCAACAACTCGTCAAAGAAGCACATGATTCGCTTGGCGGACTTGACATCCTTGCACTCGTTGCCGGTAAACAACAAGCCGTCGAGGACATCATGGACCTGTCGACGGAACAACTCCGAAAAACTTATGAAATCAATGTCTTCTCGCTGTTCTGGGTCGTCAAAGCCGCTCTTCCACTACTAAAAGAAGGTGCATCAATCATCACGACGACGTCTGTCCAAGGTTACAATCCGAGTGAGAACTTACTTGATTATGCGTCAACGAAGTTTGCCATCAACGGATTTACACGTGGCCTCGCGAAACAAATCGCACCAAAAGGTATCCGTGTCAACTCTGTCGCACCGGGTCCAATCTGGACACCACTTCAAATCTCGGGTGGTCAACCGAGCGAAAACATTCCAGAGTTCGGTCAGGAAACGCCGCTGAAACGAAGTGGTCAACCGGTCGAGCTATCGAGCGTCTACGTCTTCCTCGCGTCTGACGATGCTAGTTATGTGACAGCTCAAATTTATGGTGTCACAGGCGGAATTAAACTCGCTTAATTGAATGCTAGATTAAAAGTGGTTTTTGATGGCGACATCAAAACCACTTTTTTGGTATCAGTTGCTTCTCCCCGTCCGATTTAGTCTAATGAAAGTATACATACCATTAGGAGATGATTCGTGTGACGGAAAAAGAAAAGATGATCCAAGGTCAATTGTACTTAGCAGGAGACCAAGAGCTAGTCGCTGATCGTAAGCGGGCTCAACTCTTATGCCACCAATTCAATCAACTCAGCATTACAGATTTAGATGAACGGAAAACACTGCTGAAGCAACTTTTCCAAAACGAACAACTTGATTGTTATATCGAACCCTCTTTTAAATGTGATTACGGCTACAACATCACGCTTGGTTCCCGGTTTTATGCCAATTACGATTGTGTGTTGCTCGACATTTGCCCGATTACGATTGGTGACAACTGTATGCTTGCTCCAGGTGTCCACATCTATACAGCGACACACCCGCTCGATCCTGTCGAACGAAACAGCGGTTATGAATTCGGCAAACCCGTCGTCATCGGGGATAACGTTTGGATCGGCGGACGAGCTGTCATTAATCCCGGTGTGACGATTGGCGATAATGCGGTCATCGCTTCCGGGAGCGTCGTCGTTAAAGATGTTCCTGCGAATACGGTCGTCGGTGGAAACCCTGCTAAGATTCTCAAAACGATTTGATGCGGGAAACAGACTGAACGGACGGCAAATGAAACTTTTTTTCTTAATTTGGCGTACACTAGAGACAGAACGTCATATTTATGGAAGAAGGAATTCATGATGGCTAAAAAACGTTGGGGAGGTCTTGCCGTCGCCGGAGCATTTTTGCTCTCGAAAGGGAAGGTCGTCCTTGCACTCTTAAAATTTTCGAAATTCGGAGGAACCTTGATCTCGTTCGGGATTTCGCTCCTCTTTTATGCTCAAATCTTTGGTGTCTGGTTTGGTGTTGGTTTGCTTTACCTATTGTTCATTCATGAAATGGGACATTTAGCTGCCGCAAAACGGCTTGGCTTTAAAACGGGACCGGCGATTTTCGTTCCGTTCATGGGGGCCGTCATCGGGATCAAAGATACATTCCGAACGCCGAAACAAGAAGCAATCTTAGCCTACGGGGGTCCGCTCGCCGGACTGCTCTCCCTTATCCCGCTTTTGATTGGATATGCCATAACAGGAAATGATTTTTGGCTCGTTATCTTCCACTTAGGTGCCCTGCTCAATCTATTCAACCTGCTTCCTGTCAGCCCCCTCGATGGCGGGCGGATTTTAGCAGGCCTGCCGATCGTCGTCTGGATTGCAGGACTCGCTGCCCTTGTCGCCTACGGTTTAACCCACTTCAGCATCATTTTATTGTTGATTGCTTTCCTCGGTGGCAGTACCGTCTGGAAACGGTACCGTTTCGCGAAACAATATGAAGACAATCAATCCGTCCTGATGTTGTACCGGGCAGCCCGCAACCGTGTTTTACAAGCAAAAGCGGAACAGGAACAACACCCAATCGCTGAACCGGCTGAGAGCGATCAACTCGACTCAGGTGAGACTACAGTCTCCGCTACATCGAGCTATGATCCGATTGCATGGACTTTACGCCATGACTTACAGAATCTGCGGAGTGCAAGTCCGGAAGAAGCAAAACCAGCTGCTGACGAACTCTTACGCTATCAATATGATTCGGCGAATGATTACGATGCCTTGCTGCGTCGACTCGACCAACGCATCGAACCGTTGCTTGAAGCGGAAAAATCGGTTGAGTACCACCAGATGCCGAAAAAACAACAAGCGATTACGTTAGTTGCCTATTTGGCACTCGGAGCGATTCTCTTCCTCGCTTTCGAATACTCAAAAGGCTATTTACCGTTACCCTCTTAATCCGCAAACACTCCGTCACTGTACTGTTGTCGGAGTGTTTTTATTTTCATACCGATTCGTCACAAGGACAGAACAGTTCCTCTTTGCACATTGCCCGGAGTGATTTCTTGCATCTGCCGACCCAAGCGACTAGTCTGAGTAAAAGCCAACGTACTTACTTTAAAGGAGGCTCTCCTACCGATGAATAAGAATACTGCCCAACTGGGAGATGCACCCATCAATAAATTATTGATTGGATTATCACTCCCGGCGATGATTGGTATGCTCGTCACTGCGCTCTATAACATCGTCGATACGATTTTTGTCGCCCAAGGAATTGGGACGATTGCTGTCGCTGCCGTCGGAATCGCGTTTCCCGTCCAACTCGTTTTGATGGCGATTGCTAATTCACTTGGAATCGGCGGTGCCGCGATTGCCTCCCAACGACTCGGTCAAAAGAATTTAATCGGAGCTAGTCGAGCATATGCAAATGTTTTGATGGTCGTGTTCGTCGTCAGTATGCTCGCCATCGTCTCCGCCTTCATCTTCGTCGAGCCCTTGTTGCGTGTCTTTGGGGCAACCGATGAAATCATGCCATACAGCATCGATTTCTTGCGTGTTTTGCTGTTCGGTTCCCCCTTCTTCATGTTGACGATGGCATCAAGTGCGATGTTACGGGCGGAAGGACGCGCCAACTACCAAATGCGTGTCATGTTGACAACTGTCGCCATCAATACGATTTTGACTCCTTTATTCATCTTCGGATTCGATTGGGGCATTAAAGGGGCGGCACTCGGGACCGTCGTCGCTCAAATCGTCGGTTCCATCTTGATTTTCCGATTCTTCTTTACGAAACAGAAAAAGACAAGTCTCCTATTAGACCGTGAAGCCTTCCGTTTTGAACCAAAGCTCGTTGTCCGGATGTCGCAAATCGGTTCGTCGTCCTTCATCATGCAAGTTTCCCAATCGATTTTGTTCATCACCGTCCCCCCATATGCTCGTCCGATATGGGGGGACGACGGAACTTGCGACCTTCGCCGTCATCAACAAATTCATGGCGCTCGTCGGGATGCCGATCATGGGAATCGTCCAAGGGATGCAACCAATCGTCGGCTACAACTTTGGTTCGAAACAATTCGACCGCATGTCGCTCGCCATCAAACTTGCGATGCGGTACGGTTTGTCATTATCGATTACACTTTGGTTATTGATTCAACTCTTCCCACGCTTCTGGGTCGGAATGTTCACGAATGATACCGCACTGCTCGATGATGGTTCGACCGCGATGCGGATTCTTTTCGCTGTCTCGTTCGTCTATGGGATTCAGATGATCATTAACGGGATGTATCAATCACTCGCGAAAGCGCGGATCGCTTTGTTCCTGTCCTTGTCGCGGCAAACGTTGTATACGATTCCGCTTGTCCTGATTTTACCGGTCTTCTTCGGTGTACAGGGAGTCTGGTTCGCCTTCCCGATTGCTGACTCAATGGCGGTCCTGACCGCCGTCGTCTTCGCTTACCGGGACCGTACTATGCTCTTTAAACCAAATGAGTATGTAGAACCGGAAACAGATACAGTACAAGCGAAATAACCGAAAGTCCGTCGTGCCACTTGGCAGACGGACTTTTTATTTCGCAAAACAAAAGACGAACATGTATTCTGAATCAAAATGCGGTATGCTGTTAAAAAAGGAGGGATTGTATGCCAAAGCCTTACACACTGGCGATTGATTTTGAAACGGCCAACCGGAATAGTCGCAGCATCTGTGCTTTCGGATGGTCCGTGTTATCGGAAGGGAACGTCGTCACGAGCCAACAAGTTTTGATCAATCCGGAAGAAAGCTTTGATGCTGGCAACATCCGTGTCCACGGCATTCGACCGAGCGACGTCTGGGATGCACCAGCGCTACCCGAAGCGATGGCAGCACATGGCTTATTCGAGCTGATTGAAAACGCGGAACTGATTGTCGCCCACAACGCTTCTTTCGACATGGGTGCACTTCAAAAAGCGATTCAAAAATATGATTTGTATCAAATGCCGTCTTTTCAATATGGCTGCACGGTCAAATTGTCACGGAAACTCTATCCTTGGTTGCCGAATCATAAATTGAATACGATGGCCGAATTTTTAGGTGTATCGTTTAAACACCACGATGCAAAAGAAGATGCCTATATTTGCGCCTTGTTGCTGCAGGATATGCTCGACCGAACGAACATCGAACATCCGGTCGAGTTGCACCGTTTTTGTGGTGTACGGATGGGGGAAGTCGCTTATTAACTCCCCTCATATGAAAAGGAGCGGCTCAGAATCTGAGCCGCTCCTTTTCTATCATGTTGCTTATTTCGTCGTTTGTTTGATTGGGAACCAGCCTGGACGGCTAATAATTCCTTGCCATAGTGCATCTGGCATCACGAGTTCTTCTTGTGTTGTTGGATCAAGTTCTGTCCGAATCGAAGCGACGTCTCCTGCTTCGACTTTTTCGACCCAGTTCGGTTCCATGATCAATTCACGACCGAGTGCGACGAGTGGCACTTCTGTTAAGGCACGTTCGACTTCTTCTGGTGTGTGGAGTGATCCGACACCGATGACTGGAACCTGTTGTCCAACACGCTCTTGAACGAGTGTGATTGGCGAACGTGTTTCGTTTTCATCACGAATCGAACCAGCAAAGAAGTCCATGACGGAGACATGAAGGTAGTCGAGGTCTTTTTTCGCAAGAACGTCGACGAGCTGCATTGTGTCTTCTAGTGTAATCCCTGGGTTTTCGATTTCTTCTGGTGAGAAGCGATATCCGACGATGAACGATGGATCTTGTTTTGCGACCGCTTCGACTGCATCAACGACAGCAAGTGGGAATGCCAAACGTTTTTCAAGGCTTCCTCCCCATTTGTCATCACGACGGTTTGAGTGTGGTGAGACGAATTGTTGAATCAAGTACGTATTGGCACCATGAATTTCAACACCATCAAATCCAGCTTCCATCGCGCGACGTGTCGCTTGACCGAATGCTTCGATGATAGCTTCGACTTCTTCTGCTTCGAGCGCACGTGGTGTCATGGCGCCTTCACGTTCTGGTGCTACAGCACTCGCACTGACCGTCTGCCCGCCAACGAGTTCTGGTGGTGCCATCCGACCTGCGTGGAAAATTTGAAGAATCGCTTTTGCGCCTTGGTCTTGAATCGTTGTCGCGAGGCGTTTTAAGCTTGGAATGAGTTCATCGCGCTCTGCGCCGAATTCATTTGGGAAACCTTGCCCGTCTGCCGTGACGTTGGCACACGCTGTGATGACTGCACCGACCCCACCTGAACGCGCTGCATAATAAGCGAGTTCCACTTCCGAAACTTCACCGTTCTCTTCTGCCGCATAGTTTGTCATCGGCGCCATCATGACGCGGTTTTTCAATGTCACTCCGTTTGGAAGTGTAAACGTATCAAACATTTTTTCATTAGCCATTGAAACATATCCTCCTCTGAAATCTTAACTTGAATATCGTCAGTATACGCTCGGCCTTTTCAAAATGCCTAATGATGTGCTTAGCCAATCTGCTTGCTTGTTCAGTGCCACTTCGTTTGGCGTTTCCGTCGACCGCCCGGCCACCACCAGTTCCAGTGTCCGAATAACTTCATCAAGGCTGGAACTAACAGCATCCGAACGATCGTCGCATCGATGAAAATCGCAAGTGCAATCCCGACACCGAGTTGCTTAATCGGGCTGACGCCGGTGAAGGCAAATGCTCCCGTGACGACAATCATGATCAAAGCAGCCGATGTGATGATTTTACTTGTCTTCGCAAGTCCCATTTCGGTTGCGACATCATTGTCTCCCGTCTCGTCATAATATTCCTCCATCCGGGAAACCAAGAACACTTCATAGTCCATCGATAGACCGAATACAAGTGAAAAGATGAAGACCGGAGTCAAAATGCCAATCGTTTCTGCCGGAAAAACGAGTCCTGATTCAAATAGAATCACGAGCAATCCGAATGTCGCCCCAAGACTGAGTAGGTTCATCAAAATCGCTTTAATCGGAATTAAGATCGAACGAAAGGCAATCAATAAAATCAAGAATGTAGCAAGTAACACGACACTGAGCGCAAGCGGCATCTTGTCATAAATCTCATCATAGATTTCTTGATTGAATGCAGCCGGTCCGCCAATCGTATAGCCCATTTCCCGGACTTTCCTGACCCAGTCCTGTGAAGCCTGATCACCGGGGTCCCCGACTAAATTCACGTTCACACGGGCGACGTCCGCGTCAAACGCTATCCAAGGGGTCAGCTGCTGTTTCGCTTGTTCGACTTGCACGGCTTGCTCCAAATCAAGTCCATTCTGCTCCGCTAAGGTCGCGCCGGAAATCACGTCTTTGACACCGCTATCTGCTTGAAAATTTCGTGTCGCGTCCTCGAGACGACGGAGTCCTGCTTCAGACGAAAAGTCCCCCTCGACTAAGACGACTGCGTCGGTCCCGTCATCCCCAAACTTTTTTTCCCATGACTCAAACGCGAGCCGTGATGCATAGTCTTCCGGCAGGGCACTCGCTTGCGGGATATTCAACTCAAGATCACGCAATGGAATCAAACACGGGACGAGTAATATCAGTGAAAAAATCGTAATCGCAACAGGACGCTTCATGACGAAGCGCGCCAGATTCCGCCAGCGTCGTTCACCACGATCCGAGCCGGACTTAAAGATCCGTCCTTTTTCTAATCCTGTACCGAACAGTGCGAGTAAGGCGGGGAGTAACGTGATGGCACTAATGACGGCACCCAGTACAGAGACGAGCGTCCCGATCGCGACAGCTTGAAAGACATCGACGTCAATCACTAATAGACCGGCGAGCCCGACAAAGACGCAAATCCCAGAAAATAAAATCGAACGACCGGCTGTCGCGACAGAGACTTCTGCTGCCCGCGCAATCGAATACCCTTTGCCCTGTTCCTCTCGAAAACGATTGACGTAGAGCAGTGAAAAATCGATTCCGAGCGCGAGTGAAATCATCGCGACGGCATTCAGGACAAAAATCGATAATTCTTGTTGACCCGCAACAAAATAGAGAGTCCCGGCACCGAAGATGAAGGTAACGAGTCCCATGATGAGCGGTAAGACAGCTGCCAAGGGTGTCCCAAAGACGATAAGTAAGACAAGTAAAGCCGCTGGAACACCAATCAACTCTGCGCGAACTAAGTCATTTTTCGAGGCCGTGTTCAAGTCGTCGACGATCAGTGGTTCGCCAGTCAGTCGGACAGACACGTCATTCGGAACATCTACTTTATTTTCGACGGCTTTCGTCCATTTCTGTTCAATATCGGGGGTCCCGACCGTAAGATATCCTTTGCCGTCCCGAATCGCTTGTGGATTTTCGGTTGGTCCAACGACCTGCCCGACTCCTTTAATGTCACGAAACAACGTGACATGCCGCGTCATTTCCTTACGAATCGTTGGTTCATCCCCTTCAAACAAGACGATGATTTGATGCGGGTCTTGCTTAAATTCTTGTTCTAACACTTGCTCCACTTGTTGAAATTCCCCGTCACGGGTGAAGCCGTTCCCTTTTAATTGATCGGGTAACTGAAGGGCGAAATACCCAAGGACAATCAGTGCAATCAACCAGACGAGACTGATGCTTTTTCGAAAGCGAACAATCTTCTGACCAAGACGTTCCATCTGTCGACTCCCCCTTTTGTGTATACAGTAAACACATCCTTCGTACGATCGACAAAGGATGTGTTTACGTCTTGTGAAAAATTTGAACCCACGTGTTTCCGAAATTCGGTGACGTCGAAACGATTGCTAGTCGCCTTGCCTGTTCGTCAAGCAACAGACTTTTTAACAAGACGGACGACTGACACCCTTCAAATTTAAACTTTAATTGTTTGTTCTCATAGAGATAAAATCGTGTCGCATCCGTGACAGAAAACAACTGTTTCTGACTATCGACGAGTGAATATTCTTCATAGTCCGAGAACGGGATGACTTGTTCTTCGTGCTTGACCGCATCCCAAATGACGTATCGCGTCTGATCGGGATCGTATGAGATGATTGTCGCCGGCGCAATAAATCGTTCGAACGTCAATTGTTCATTGTATCCACGCTCGACGATGCGCCCTAATAAAGGGGCTTCGTCATAGTCTGAAAAAGTTCCTGCTTCCGTCATCAAATCAAAGCGGACGATATCCGTTTCCGCTGCGTATAAGAACAGTTGATTGCCACTCCACTCATACAGGTTACTAAACCAAGCATCCGCCCAGATATCCGGGCGATTCATATATGTTATCTGACCATTCTTTAAATCAAGTAATCCGAAGACAATCGTTTCTTCGAAGACGATGAACGCACGACTTCCATTCGGTTCGAGGTACCACGTGAATGGAACATAAGCACAGGCTGTTTCCCAAACTATTTTTAAATCTGCATCGCATTTCGTAAATCCTCCTTGCTCTCGAAACAAGACGAATTCCTCTCCTACTCGTTCAAATAACGATACCGATTCATGGAGCAACAGCTCAGCCGCTGGTTTATACATATACATCACTTCCTACCTCCTACGGTATCAACCTTCTTGATTTCTAGCTACTGTCGATGCGCTCGCATTGTATGTCTTGTATACTAGAACCAATCATCAAAAGGAGGATCTTTCATGAAACCATTACAACTTTCTGCTGATACGGCAGTCGAGCTCGCGAAGCGGCTGAATGTACCACTCGAACAATTGATGCATATGCCGCGTCACATCTTAATCCAAAAGTTAGTCGAACTCGAGAGCGAACAAGCGGATGCTACAACTGAATCAAGTGATGAGGAGACAAACTAAGCCCCACTTCTGATAAGTCGCACTCCAATCCGTACGAAAAAAAGAGGCACTAGGCCTCTTTTTTTACGCTTGCGGATTATACTCCGACTTGCCGTACCGAAAGACATTGACGATCGCTTTGCCATCACTCGGATATCCATTCGGATGATCAATCGGAAAGAGTGAAAAGAAAACAAAGTAGAAGGAGAAATAAGCGAACTGATACGTAAAGATCGATGCTTCGAATACTCCAGCATAAATCAATCCGTTGACGATTAAAATACCTGCAACGTTCGCTAACGAACCACCCAAATACACCATGATGTTCGTAAATTTATTTTCATGCCGGAGTGCCTCATACTGGCACCAGCCATCCCAAAAGTAAATTCGATTCAAACGAATCGGTCCGACACGTACCAATGACTTGCCTGATCCAATATTGATTTCCATGTTTCCTCCGAACAATCGTGCGAAGAAATAATGCCCCATTTCATGAATTAATGTCACAATCGGTAATAACAGAAAAAACGATAAGAAAAATTTCCAGATATCATCAAATCCAAACATGCTGACGCTCCCTTTCAGAAAACTAATCCTCTAAATACTACTTAATCTATTTTCCCGCATCAGATGAATTAAAACTGGATTATCTAAAAAGAATTAATACGAAAAGATGACAGCCGCAACGCGACTGCCATACTAGGTTACTCTTTTTTCCGACGTTTGTTTGCTGCGTACAAAAGACCGATGATCGTCAATGCCGTGCCACCCGCGACCGCATACTTTTTATAGTCTGCTTTTCGCTCGGCCACTACGGTCGTCGTCAGTGCCGGAATCAATAATTCTCGTTCCTCGTGCAGACGAGGCGCATGGATTTTGACTGCCCCGTTTTCGACAAGCACTTCGAACTCACCACTTGGCAATTCAATCGTTACGTCTTCATCTGTCGCATTATGATAGACACGTTGACGCTCGACGTAACCTTCATATGTCCGCTTCAGCTCATATGCAATGATGCCTTCCCCTTCTTCTAGAAAGCGGAGATGTTTGCGAATCATCGCTGTATTTTCAAGACGGAACATCGGATATTGACGGCGCATCGCAATCAACCCTTTGACATATTCAACGGAAGAACTGAATGTCTCTGCCCGTTCATAATCGAGTCGATTCACGACTTCTCCCGCATTGAAGCTATCACGAATCCCATCCTTCGTCCGGAAGAACTCTTGACCCGCGTGGAGGAAGGGAATCCCTTGTCCCGTCAAAATGATTGCATTGGCAAGCATTTGACGTTTGCGTCGTACTTCGTCCGTATCCTCCGGGCGTGAGACAGAGAGCTTGTCCCAAACTGTTAAGTCGTCATGTGCTTCGACATAGGAGACGACTTGGTTCGGCTCATCCGCAAAGCCTTGCGACGACACGTTTCCAGCAATCCCGCGCTTGACTTCATTCGTCCGATCGAATGCACCGCTGATGAAGCCGCGGTCCTCCGGTGTTTGGACATCTCCTTTTAACCCGTCACGTAAGCCGTTATTGAAGTGTGCAATCCCCGGCATCTGCGAGGCATTGAAATAGTTCGCTTTTTGATCGAGCGGTAACGGTGTATCTAAATCCCAGCCTTCACCGATGATTAAAATCGACGGGTCGATTCGATCGAGTGCATGACGAACTTGGTTCATCGTTTCGATATCGTGGAGTCCCATCAAGTCGAACCGGAATCCGTCGAGATGATACTCTTTTGCCCAGTACGTCACGCAATCGATGATGAACTTCCGCATCATGAAACGCTCAGAAGCTGTATCATTTCCGCAGAAACTGCCGTTTGAAAGGGTTCCATCCGCTTCCTGGCGATAAAAATAACCTGGTACGAATTGACCGAGCGGCACCTTGTCCGCATCATACGTATGATTGAAGACGACATCCATGATGACTCGGATTCCACGGTCGTGCAGTGCTTGGACCAATTCTTTGAGCTCACGGATGCGTGCTTTTGGATCATCTGCATTTGATGCATAGGAGCCTTCCGGTGCAAAGAAATTGACCGGATCGTATCCCCAGTTGTAATTGTCCGGATCGTTTGGTGCTGCTTCGTTGACCGAACCGAAATCATAGATAGGAAGTAATTGGACGTGCGTCACACCTAAATCAGCTAAGTAGTCGAGTCCCGTCAATCCACCATTTTTCGTCCGCGTACCTGCTTCCGTCAATCCGCGGAACGTACCTCGTTCGACCACACCACTCGCCGGATGACTTGTCGCGTCGCGAACGTTCAACTCATAAATGACAGCATCTTGTGACGAATGGAACATCGGTCGCTCCTCAATCCAACGGTCCGGTTGTACGCTGGACGGATCGATTAAAGCACCACGCTTTCCGTTCGTTCCGACTGCTTTTGCATAAGGGTCGACCGCTTCGACTTTCTGACCGTCGACGATGGCTTGAAATGTATAAAAATAACCTTCATACACAGCACGATCGAGTTCTGCGACGAATGTCCCCCGTTCAGCGGCTGACAGTTCGACTTCCTCTACTTTTCTTGCACGCAGCGTCCGGTACAGACGGATGACCACACGTTCCGCCGTCGGTGCCCACAATCGAACACGAATCGTCGTCTCTTCAAAAGTCGCACCCAAGTCCATTCCTCTATAGGCATAACGCTCATCCATCTCCTTTGGCGTGAGCGTCAACATATCTGCTGTTTGTTTCAAAGCCATGCACCCCTTTCATTTCATGGTATTCATTATAACAAAATTTCAAAGTGGTGGACGCTTCCGCTGTTCCTCTCTAAAATAGAGAATAGAACGAAAGGGGAGATGCCATATGGCAGCAAAAGATAATTCATTTGATATCGTGTCACAAATCAACATCGAGGAAGTCAAAAACGCGATGCAAGTCGCACTGAAGGAAATTACGAACCGCTTTGATTTTAAAGGTTCGAAGAGTGACATGAAACTTGAGAAAGAGGATTTAATCCTTATCTCAGATGACGACTTCAAACTCGACCAAGTCAAAGACGTCTTGACGACGAAGTTGATTAAACGTGAAGTTCCAACCAAAAACTTGCAGTATGAAAAAGTCGAACAAGCAGCCGGGAATACGGTGCGTCAACGTGTCATCCTAAAAAGCGGAATCGACCGTGATGATGCGAAAAAAATCAACAATGCCGTCAAAGAATCCAAATTAAAAGTCAAAACACAAATCCAAGATGACCAAATCCGTGTCACTGCTAAATCACGTGATGACTTGCAACAAGTCATGCAGATCGTCCGTGAGTTACCATTATCGGTCGACGTCCAGTTCATCAATTTCCGTTAAGCATAAAAAATCCCTTTCTCCAAGTCGGAGGAAGGGATTTTAGCGTGTAGACAAACTCTTATGAAGCGTGAAGAGAGACAATCCGTCGCGCTTCCCTGTCTCGCCTCGTTTTCAAAGCGGCAATCTTCCGCGCCGCTACAGCAAAGCTGCAGGGTCGCGACCGATTGCTTTTCGCGGTTCTAAGCGATTCGAGACGGATTGCGCCCTAAACCGTCTGCATGACTGGCTTTCCGTCATAGTGTTACCTAAAAGCGTCACGTTTCGTTGACTCCTGCGGGGAAAAGTGCGTTTTTAACGCACGTTCAGAGGTAGCCAAGACCCTGCTCGTTGTCCGTGGGGATCAAGGAGCAACGGCTTGCACCTCGCCCGAGGAAAGCAACGAAACAGGCACTCGATTTTCCGATAGCACGTTGTCTAAAGTCTGAAATCCCTTTCTCCAAGTCAGAGGAAGGGATTCGTTTATGCTCATTGCGCTGTATATCCACCATCAAGGACGACGGCTTGTCCTGTCACGCCAGCTGCTTTATCACTTGATAAGAAAATCGCGTAGTCGGCAATTTCTTTTACTTGCAACAAACGCTGTTGTGGCACAAGCGGATAAATGACTTCTTCTAAGACAGACTCAAGCGGTACGTTCCGCGTTTCAGCGAGTGAAGATAGCTGTTTTTGGACGAGTGGTGTATCGACGTAACCCGGGCAAATCGCATTGACCGTAATACCGGACGTCGCCCCTTCGAGTGCTGCGACTTTCGTTAAGCCAATCACACCATGCTTCGCACTGTTGTATGCCGCTTTCCCAGCAAAACCAATTAAACCATTGATGGATGACATGTTGAGAATCCGTCCGAATCCTTGTTCTTTCATGATCGGGAAGACATATTTCGTATAGAGGAATGGTGCCCGTAACATGATACTTTGCATCAAATCAAACGTCTCTGTCGAGAAGTCTTCGATGGGTGAGACGTGTTGCATGCCAGCATTATTGATGACGATATCAATTTTTCCGTAATGTGCCATCGTCTGTTCGATACTTGTTTTAATCGCCGCTTCACTTGTTACGTCACCTGCAACTGCAAAGGCGTCAAATCCTTTGTCCGTCAGTGCTGCTGCTGCATTTTTCGCTGCCTGCTCCTGCAAGTCGACAATCACGACCTTAGCGCCTTCTTGCGCAAATTCTTCAGCGATTTCAAGACCGATTCCACTAGCTGCTCCAGTAATTAACGCTACTTTTCCTTCGAGTTGTTTCATTTCCATCTACTCCTTCTTTACGGTTTCGCTCCTTTTACTGTACGCTTACCAAAACAATAATAAAAATGAATCCTTATTATGCTATGTATAACGAATTCGAATAGGAGGATAAAAGATGGATTTTCGACAACTCGAATATTTTACTGAAGTTGCCCGGTTCAAAAGCTTTACCCGTGCCGCCGATCACTTGCATGTCACACAACCAACTTTAAGTAAGATGGTCCGCAGCCTTGAGGAAGAGCTCGATATCGAACTTTTTGACCGCAGTAAACGGCAAATCGTCTTAACGGATGCCGGTGAAACACTTCTTCTTGAAGGCGAAAAAATCTTACGCCAACTTTCGGATTTACCCTCTCACCTGTATGACGTGATGCATTTGACGAAAGGAACCATCCGGATTGGCCTTCCTCCACTGATTGGTTCGCTCTTCTTCCCACGTCTCTTGCATCAATTTTCGCAACAGTACCCAATGGTGACAATCGACATCGTCGAAGCCGGCGGTCATGCATTAGAGAAAGCCATTGTCGCGGGTGAGGTCGATTTGATTGCGACCGTCTTTCCTGCCGATGAACACTTGACGGTTTACCCGTTCATGGAAGAAGAACTACATCTTTTCTTACCGGAACACCATCCGCTCGCTACACGTTCTTCCATCGCGTTAGAAGAAGTGTCAAAAATGCCGTTCGTTTTATTTAATGAAACCTTCTCTCTCCATAACGTCGTTTTAAATGCTTGCCGGGCAGCTGGTTTTGAACCGACCGTCACACATGTCAGTTCGCAGTGGGATTTCCTTTGCCTGCTCGTCGCAGAAGAAAATGCAGTTACACTCCTTCCCCGCTCACTTGCACAGCGGATTCAAGTCAATGGAGTCAAAACAGTTCCATTAGAAACTCGGGTACCTTGGCAATTAGGTGTCGCTGTTCCGACAGGACGATATCAATCGTATGTGACCCGAGAATGGATTCAGTTCATTCAAAATTTCTATGCAAAAAAAGAATGATATATATAAAAATCATGTATTTGTAGCATGGTTTTTCTTTCGTTATGATAGGTTGTATCGTTAATCTAGAAAGGAAGTTATTTACTATGTCAACGCATGAAACACGTCACGAAGTCGGTCTAAAAAAATTAAGTGAATTCACAGATACGAATTCAGCTCAATCTACACATGATAAAATCTCAGAATCATTAAAAGACATTGCACCTGCCGTCGGAGAATGGATCACGGATTTCGCTTACGGTGAAGTTTACAGTCGCACTGGACTCGGGAACCATGACCGTGCACTCGTCACAATCTCGACACTCGTCACACAAGGAACAGAACCGCAACTTGCCTTACACATTAACACGGGGCTAACAGCTGGTCTCTCAGGAAATGAGATCGTCGAAGCCATCATGCACCTCGTACCGTATACAGGTTTCCCTCGTGTTTTAAATGCGCTAGAAGTCGCAAAAACTGTATTCGCAGAACGCGGTATCACAGTCGAAACAGAATAAGCATGAATGCGGTATCACTCAGGGTATAGCCCTGTATAAGGGAGAGATGCCGCATGCAGTACGCATTGATTGCTGACTTGCACAGTTCCTTTTCGGATACACGTGCTGTGCTACAAGACATTCGTAAACGCGCTCCCGCGGCAACGATTTTCTCACTCGGTGATTTACACGAGTGTCATGTCGGGAAAAAAAGAGCGCGTCGTTACACGTATGAATCGATTGCCCATGTCGTAACGCTCAATTCAGAGTATCTCCAGTTACTTGATTTCGAGACGTTACTCGGCAATCAAGAAGAACGAATTTTTTCACTGGTACCGTTCGGTATGTCTCGCTCGCTTGATCAACTTCGTTCAGCACTTCGGACGAAACAAATCGGCGATGCCTTATTTCTACATGGCGATCAGTTCGAATGGAGTTATGAACTAGTACCGGATACGACACGATTTAAACAACGATTATTATTTTTCGGTCACAGTCACCAACGTGGTTTATTTAAAGACGGACATCGTATGTCAGCTCATCTCGACATCCCGATTTCTGTAAAAAAAGGACGGTACGCGATTAATGTCGGTCCTGTTCTCGTCGAACGTGAATGGCTACTCTATGATACAGAAACAGCGTCAATCCTTTATCGCCAAGCAAGATGAAAAGACCCTCGGATGAGAGGATGGATATACATCCATCTTTCCCCCGAGGGTCTTTTTATGGTTACAGATAACGGACGAGTGAAGCCTTCACTAAATCGACCTGCGTCAATTCATGTTTCTCGACGAATTTATCGACGACACGACGTACTTCTCCTTGACGACGGACGAAGCTTGTCGGGACAGGCGTTTTACCAACAAGTTGTTCGTATAACGTCGTCAATTGATGATCATCGATGACCGTTGTCATCGAATCGAGGAACAATAAGACGTGGAGACGGTTGAGATAGTCCCATGGCTTGTCTTCCGACCGGAATTCATTCCGGGCCAACCATTTTTTAAGACCAATCGCATCGATTTCACTGAGTGTTTCCTTCGAACGTGGTGCTTTAAAGAGGGATAAAAGTTCACCTAATTTTTTACGCGTTTGTTTTTTACCCATGAAAAATTCGAAGTTCACTTTCGTATCGAGTGCATCTCCACTAACAGGTGCGATTAAATCGGCACCTGGTGCTGTCACGACATCAAAGATGAAGTCGACAGACTCTCCAGGCAACCACGTTGCCACTTTCCCGTGAAAATCAGCGATGAAAGCAATCGCTTCTGTCATGTCTTCGTTCTTGATCCGTTCTGCTGCCTGTTGCAACCGTTCGTTTGTTTCTTTATTCATATGCTAACCCCATCTTTAGTTTGATTTTATTACATTTCTTCTGGAGCGCCGACACCGAGGAGGCGTAGACCTTCCGTCAATACAATCGTAACCGATTTCACGAGTGCAAGGCGAGATTGTTTTGCCGTATCCTCTTCAAGAACACGTACTTGACCATAATATTTGTTAAAGCTTTGTGCGAGATCAAGGACATAACGGCTGATGATGGATGGTTCACGACGCACGAACGCCCGGTCAATGACTGCCGAGAATTGGTTGAGCATTGAGACGACGCCCCAGGCATAATCGTCAGCACTTCCGTCGAAGGCTGCACCGTCATAGCCGCCTTTACGAAGTAACGAGTTGGCACGGGCATTTGTGTACTGGACGTATGGACCCGTCTCCCCTTCGAATTTCAACATCTGCTCGAGATCGAACTCGATATTGTTCATGCGTTCATTTTTAAGATCATGGAAGATGACTGCGCCGACGCCGACTTGTTGTGCTGTTTGATCCGCATTCGCAAGGTTCGGGTTTTTCTCGGCGATGTTTTGTTTCGCGACATTGATCGCATCTTGAAGGACTTCCTCAAGCAAGACGATCCGCCCTTTACGCGTCGACATCTTTTTGCCGTCTTTCATGATCAGACCGAATGGTACGTGGTGCATGCCGTCAACATTATCAAAACCAAGCTTTTTCAAAACTGCAAACAACTGTTTAAAGTGAAGTGCTTGTTCTCCGCCAACAACATAAAATGCTTGTTCGAAACGGTACGTCTCGAGGCGGTAGACTGCAGCTGCCAAGTCACGTGTCGCGTAAAGTGTTGCGCCATCTTTTTTCTTGATTAGCGCAGGTGGCATACCTTCTGCTTCAAGATCAACGACCATCGCGCCTTCAGACTCGACGAGCAGTTCTTTTTCTTCTAATAAGTCAATGACATGCTGCATTTTGTCATTATAGAAGGCTTCTCCGTTCAGACTGTCGAACTGTACACCAAGCATGTCGTAAACACGGCTGAATTCGACGAGTGAGACTTCACGGAACCATTTCCAAAGAACGGTTGCCTGTTCGTCACCTTGCTCGAGTTTTTTGAACCAGGCCCGACCTTCATCTTCAAGTTCCGGCTTACTTTCTGCTTCTTCATGGAACCGGACATAGAGTTTCAATAATTCTTTGATTGGCTCAGCCCGGACATCTTCTTCTTTACCCCACATGTTGTAAGCCACCATCAATTTACCAAACTGCGTGCCCCAGTCGCCTAAATGGTTGATTCCAACGACGTCATATCCTTTTTTACGTGAAATTTGGTTTAATGCATTTCCGATGACTGTCGAACGTAAATGTCCCATCGAGAACGGCTTCGCAATGTTTGGTGAAGAGAAGTCAGTAACAATCGTCTTACCGTTCGCTTCGCTTGATCCGTAGTTCGCTTTTTCACTTAAGACACGATTGACGATCTCTTGCGAGACGACTTCACGGTTCAAGAAGACGTTGACGTATGGTCCGACTGGTTGAACGTTCGCAAAGAGTGGATTATCGATTTTTTCAGCGACATCTACTGCAATCATGTTCGGTGCTTTACGGAATGCTTTCGCCAACAAGAAGCAAGGGAATGCGAGATCTCCGTGGTCTTCATGTTTCGGTTGTTCAATCAGTTGCTCAATTTGTTCAAGTGTCAATGCGTCTCCGATGACTCCTTGTAAAACTTTAGCATATTGTTGTTTGTAGCTCATTGTATTACCTCCAACAGTTTATTTTTTCCAATAAAAAACGCCCTTTGCGCAACTCGCAAAGAGACGGAATGACCGCGGTACCACTCTTCTTGGCGTCGTTTTCGACACCCACCTTAGTTGGGGATAACGGGGTTCCCCCGGCTACGCCTGATCGTTACGATTCGGATAGCGTCTCTGAAGTGCGTTTCACGATTTCTTTGTCCATTCAGGCTTCCACCGTTTCCTGATTCGCTGGCTGACAAGATAAAACCGTTACTTTCTTCGTCATCGACGATTTGATATCTTTCACATTATACGCAATGACTCGATTTCTCTCAACCTTATTTTTTTGTAAATCACTTATCATAATTTCCACAAATCGGGTATATATACAGAAGGATCGCCACAGAGAGGGGTCTATTTCGCTATGGTTTACTATCAAAAAGTAGCACGTATGAGCTGGATCACTTTAGCACTTATTGTTGTTTTGCTGTTTCTTGCATCGCTTGCCTTTCCCGTCCATATGAACCCAGCGATATCGCTTGGAAATGCAAGTTATCTTCTCATTTTAGTCCTCCTCTTCCAATTCGATAACATCCGCCGTGGTGGGATTTATTATACATTTCAAGAAGGTATTATTTTATTCATTTTTCTTAATTACGGTTTATTAATTGCCATCATTTTGAGTCAACTCGGTGTCTTGATTTTTCAATTATTTTCGCATAAAAAAGAAATTCGTATAAAACGATTCATCTACCTGTACCCCGTCAACGTCTTATTCGACATCGTCTATATCACAGTTCCCGCCTCCGCTTACTTGCTACTTGGAGGTCCGACCGGTCCGGGCTTTACCTATACCGAGTCACTTATCCCGTTTGTCGGTTATCTGGTTGGTGTCTTTCTTATTTCCTATCTTCAATGTCGATTCGTCAATCGTTTCTTAAACTTAAAGTACGACTGGACCCGCCTCATCCGACTTCAGACACTCGTTTACGGGATTAGTATTTTAAGCGCACTTCTCGGGATTTGGTTTTATGACGAAAATCCGTTAGTTGCTGCGACTGTCTCGACTTTAATTTTATTCTTATTCAAGCAACTGCTACAACAGCGTGGTGTATCCTTACAAGCTACACACAATGCGAAACGATTCGACGATGCGAAGGAACGTCTGCTCGTTTCACGCTTTGAACGGGAAGCGATTGAGTCCTTACTGATTGATTTACCTCATCTGATTGATTTCTCCGACGGCTGGCTTTCCATTCAGCAGCAACGAAAACAAATCATCTATGACATTCGGACAAAAAAAACAGTTGATGTCTTACCTTTATTTCATACGCTATCGGCCGATGATCTGCGGACTCCGATTCTCTATGGTCTTCGGTTCGACTGGGGAAATGATGTGCAACTCTCGCTTCCCGTCGATCGGCATTCGATGCTCGCGATTCCTTCCATCACAAGTGGAGAAGTCGATGTCTCAATCGTTTTATTTCATCAAATCGCAGATGCTTATGATGAAGCAAAAGCGGATGAAATGTCGCGCCTGCTTCGGACATTTTGCCGCGTACTCGAGCGTTCCCAAGAAAACTTTCAATTGTATGCCGAAAGCCGGACGGATGCATTGACCGAACTCCCGAACAGCCGTGCTTTTTATGAAGAGGGAGCACGCCAGTTTGCTTCCGAACACTTTCCGCTCTCAATCATTCTGTTTGATATCGACCACTTTAAATACGTTAATGATACGTACGGACATAAAGTCGGGGATCTTGTCTTACGTGAGCTCGGAAGACGGATTAAATACGTCATCCACCGAAACGATTCTGTCTTCGCAGCGCGTTATGGGGGGGAGGAATTTGTTGTCTTGATTGCGGATTGTTTACAAGACCAAGCAATCGCTATTGCTGAAGAAATTCGTCACACCGTTCTCGATCGTCCCTTCATTGTCGACGATCACCACCTCTCTATTACCGTCAGTCTTGGCGTCGATACAGTAGAACATCCTTACCAACGCACATTTGAAGAATCATTACGTCAGGCAGATCACGCACTATATGTCGGCGGAAAACACAATGGTCGAAATTGTACAGCCCACTACGCTAATCTCTGAAAGGTTGTGTTTCGTATGTCTATTACTGAAATCGCGTTATCGCTTCCGATGAATCAACAACGGCGGACGCTACGAATTTATCGTCCCCCTGAGGTCACGACGGATGTTGCATTGCCCGTCATCTATATGCATGACGGACAAAATGTCTTTAGTGGTGCGAGTGCTTCCTTCGGTAAAGGGTGGGACGTCCACCTTGCTTTACATGAAGTCGGTCTACAGGCAATGATCGTCGCCATCGATAGCCCGGATGACCCGATGGACCGGTACGATGAATATGCGCCTTGGACGGATGACGCGTTATTGATGCGAACCGCATATCCGTCGCACCGGACGACGATCGGCGGAAACGGCAAAGCGTATATGGAATGGATCATCCATGACTTGAAACCGTACATCGACTCGCACTATGCGACGATTCCGACTGATACGACGATGATCGGCAGCTCGATGGGCGGCGTGATTTCCTTGTATGGCTTATTTGCTTATCCGGAAGTTATCACGCGTGTCGCTGCCTTATCGACAGCTGGATGGGCGAACTTCTCGTCTTTACTTGAATTCATCGAGCGAAGTCTCCCCCTGTCTGACGCGCATCGTTGCTACATGGATATCGGGACAAACGAAGTCAGCGGTCCGATGACGGAAAATGATTATTTGCATACGAATGAGGTCATCTCGGCGGCAGTGCGACAAAAAGTCGAACAGATGCAATACAGCGTCATCGAAGACGGTATTCACCATGAGACAGCATGGGCGAAACGTATGCCGGACGTGCTCCGATTTCTCTTTTCATAAGAATTAAGTGTTAACGCATTTGAATCATCTGCGTGACACGTCTTTTTTCAGTGGTATAACCTAAAAAGGATGATGTACGCTCTAACGAGCACACATCATCCTTTTTCATCTTATTTTACGAGTTCTTCAGTCAGTTCTTTTTCATAACGATTCCGCGGGTGTTCCCGGCATTCGTCGGAACATGAACGCATCACTTTTGGTTCACATTCTTCACAGCAGAAATGCTGACGATTACATTCCGGGTTCGCACAATTAACATAACGTGTTTCTGCCTTACCACAGTAGTAACACTCGGATACGACCGTCGGGTTGACTTCATTGACGGGTACTTGAACGCGTTCATCGAACACGTACAACTCCCCTTCCCAGTCTTCTCCACGCGTGACTTCATCTTTTCCGTACATGACGACGCCACCTTTCAGATGGAAGATGTCGTCGCTATTTTGACGTTTACGGAAATAAGCCGTGAACTTCTCACAACGTACGCCACCCGTACAATACGTCAAGACTTTTTTCCCTTCGAACAAATGCTCATTTTCATTGAGCCACTCAGGGAAATCACGTGACGCCGCAACATCGACCTTGACGGCATTTTTGAAATGACCGAGATCGTATTCGTAGTTGTTTCGAACGTCTAAGATGACGACGTCTTCATTTTGCATCATCTCTTTCCACTCAGCAGGCTCAAGGTAGGCTGCATTTTCTTTCGGGACATTAAACTCATCTTCAAAACGCCATGTGACGAGCTCTTTTTTGTAACGGACGAAGATTTTTTTGAAGGTATGCTCTTCGACTTCATCGATTTTAAATTCAATGTCGCTAAAGCGCGGATCCGCTAGTAAATCTTGCATGTACTGTTCTGTTTGTTCGACCGTTCCAGAAAGTGTTCCGTTGATGCCTTCTGGTGCAATCAAGATTCTTCCTTTGATTCCGAGTTCCTTGCAGTAGGCAAGGTGCTCTTTTGTTACCTGTTCCGCATTTTCAATCGGAACATACTTATAAAATAATAGTACGCGATAAGGTTTCATAATCCTCATTGGCCCCCATGTCAGTTTTTTGCAGTAAAACGAACGTTGGCGAACGAAGCGTCATAGCTAATAGCTAGCTGGGAACGCCTGCAAAACGCACCCATTTAAGTATAATACCAACTCCGATTCAATTGTACAATCGACAAATCCATGACACTTACATCGTAATTCAATTCCCTTTCTGATGAGGAAAGAGGTAAAATAGAAATCAGCAGTTTATTTTGTAAGGAGGATTCCGAATGCTCCAAACTATCCGTCAATGGATTGAGCACATGATTGTATTTCTACAAGATCTTCCGGGTGGAGCTTCGACCGGATTGATTGCACCCTTCTTAGAATCACTATTCCCATTCCTCCCACTCGTCCTGATCATCTCCGCGAACGCGGCGACCTATGGTTTTTGGATGGGAGTGCTCGTATCTTGGGTCGGCAGCATGTTAGGTTCACTCGTCGTGTTTGCTTGTATCCGCTATTTGTTTCGTCGTCCAGTCACCCGGTGGCTTGAAAATCATAAGGCAGCACAACACTGGATTGAACGTGTCCGTCACATGAGTCCGATTTCACTCGGATTTTTCTTCTCGCTCCCGTTCATGCCGGCCTTTATCATTACATCCATCTCGGCGATGATTCAGTTATCACTCCGTACTTATTTAATCGCAGCTGGCGCCGGACGCCTGATTGTCGTCATTTTGTTTTCTTTGATTGGCAAAGAGTGGTCAAGTTTTTTAGAAAGACCTGTTCGTCTACTGTTTCTTTTCCTAATCCTACTTGCGATTTGGGGAATCAGTCGCGGTATGGAAGAATGGATTAAACGCCGGGCACTCGCACGTCGTACGAAAAACTTACGTGAACTAGAAAATGTAATTGAAGGTAAGCAAAAATAGACAATTCTCTCAAAAACACATGACTTACCCATGTGTTTAACTTATTTCACTATCCGGATGGAAGATCGCTTACATGTGATGTTCCATCTTTTTTTGGTTATGCCACCCTTCTTTAAGAATCAGATGTTATTTTAGTTCAGGATAGAACGATACTTGAACTACGCCTAAATCGACTTACGATTGAGGCTAGGTCTTTTGAATCATTTTCATTTGCTATAATTATATAAAAATACCGTTCAAACATTAGACATTATTGATAACGCTTACATTTAATTGGTAAGACCAATATTAGAATAATGTTCACGTTTCGACTCAATAAAATAGGATGGATTTTCCAACTTCTTCATTCCTATAATGAATCTATATTTACGATTCATCGACTCCCTAAGACGAGTACTCCTCTCGTCAGCAAGTCCGAGCATCGTCTCTCTTGCACCCTCGTTCAATGTCACCGGTATCATTGAGCGTACGTAATTTTTGGACCGGAATCGATGGAGCGGCACCTGTCACTCCATCAACAGAATAATCCCCTTAACGGCTCCTTCAACCCCCTTGAAGGAGCCGTTCCCTTTTACTTTCCGCTCAGCCCTTGCGATACTTAACATACTATGGATTGTGAAGGGATGGACCTGCATGGAATTTTATTATTTTTTACCGCTTGGATTTTTTATTGGCATTATCTCTGGCTTCTTCGGAATCGGGGGCGGAATCATTTTGACGCCCCTCTTGTTGATTCTTGGATTTACCCCGAGTGTCGCCATCGCGACAAGCCTCATGTTGACACTTGGTTCGACCGTCTCCGGAACACTCTCTCATCTTCGTCTAAAAAACGTTGTTTGGCGTGATAGCCTCGTCATCGGTGGTGTCGGGATTATCGGTTCGACGATCGCAACGCCCCTCGTCCTTCGACTCGAAGAAGTCAACGGGGCACACCTCGTCATCTCGATTGTTTACATTGCTTTATTACTCTATTTCGCGAATAAGTTCCTTCGTCCAAAGTCCACGAACGGTTCGCAAGGCGGATGGCGTAATCGTTACGTCGCTCTCGCATTTACCGGTCTGTTCGCCGGTTTCGTATCGTCGCTACTCGGTGTCAGTGGGGGCTTCATCATTACGCCACTACTCGTCGGAATCGTCGGTTATGAACTAAAAAGAGCGGTCGGGACAAGTATCGCTTCTGCCTTATTGATTGTCCTATCTGGACTTGTCAATTATACGGTGGCGAGTACGGATGTCGATTTGCTCGTCGGTGTCATGTTGATTATCGGCGCCTTACTCGGTGCACCGATCGGCGCCAAACAATTGGGACACTTCGAAAGTCCGTTCGTCAAAAAGTATTTAGGAATCTTTTACTTAACGGTCGCGACAAGTGTGCTACTTGAAGTGTTAGGCTTTAATACAGCTTCGTTAATCGTCTTAGTGACCCTTAGCGTCGTCTTCTTAGTGACGTTACTTGTATATAGCCGTAAACGTTCAACATCCTCTTAACTGTTTCTCATACCAATAGCCGTCCCCCGTAAAAAAGGGGACGGCTATCTCGGCGTGTAGACAAACTCTTACGAAGTGTACATATGCGGTATCGAGAGGCAATCCGTTCGCGGTTTTAAAGCGATTCGAGACGGATTGTGCTCTAAACCGCCTGCATGCGCGGATTTCTGTCACGATATCACCTAAAAAGCGTCACGTTTCGTTGACTCCTACGGGGAAAAGTGCGTTTTTAACGCGACTTGCTAGAGGCAGGCAAGACCCTGCTCGTTGTCCGCTAGGATCAAGGAGCAACGGCTTGCGCCTCGCCCGAGGAAAGCAACGAAAAAAGACGCTTTCTCTCCCGACAGCACGTTGTCTACAGTCTGTAATAGCCGTCCCCCGTAAAAAAGGAGACGGCTATTTTTTTCTATTTCTTGTTAAGCAACTTTTCGAATCATACCGGCTTCGTACTCTTTTGTATGATCAATGACGATTTTCGATAATAATAACATCCCGATTAAATTCGGAATCATCATCAGACCGTTCGCAATATCAGCGACCAGCCACAACAATTCTAAATTTGCGATTGCTCCATAACAGGCTGCTACTGCAAAGATGACTTGGTAGAGGCGATTGAATTTCGTCGCACCACTTAAATATTCAAGACATTTCTCACCGTAGACATACCACCCGATGATCGTCGAATACCCAAAGAAGAAAACCGAGAAGGCAACCGTCCATTGACCCAGTGGTCCAAGTACACTAGCAAATGCGGCCGATGTAAGTGCCGCTCCTGTCAATGAGCCGTCATGTGCGACACCCGATAACGTCCCTCCCGTCGGATCCCAAAATCCAGTCGTCATTAAAACGAGTGCCGTCATCGTACAAACGATCAATGTCACGATAAACGTACTCGTCATCGAAATCAATCCTTGTTCTGCAGGTCGTTCACTTTTAGCAGACCCGGCAATTAAAGCAGCCGTTCCCAGTCCGGCTTCGTTCGTAAAAATACCACGTGCGACACCGACCTGCATGGCAACCATGATGGAAACACCCGCAAATGCGCCGACTGGTGCCAGCGGCTGAAACGCATATTGTACAATCAGCCCTAACGCGGGAATGATTTGGTTCGCTTGAAGAACTAAAATAATGAGTGCCGCCACGATGTAGAGCAAACTCATCACAGGTACAAAAATCGTCGAGATTGAACTGACACGCTCAAGCCCACCACGAATCGAGAAATAGACTGCGACGGCTAGTACAACTCCAAAAGCAAGTAACGGGATGTGAAACGTCTGCTTCAATACCGTCGACATCGCATTCGCCTGGACCGTATTTCCGACGCCAAAAGAAGCAATCAAACCAAACAAGGCAAACGCAACCGCTAACGGCTTAAAACTTTTTCCAAGACCTTTCTCGATGTAGTACATCGATCCACTGACAATTTCACCACGATCGTTTCGCTGACGAAATAAAATCGCAAGCAAGCTTTCCGCATACTTCGTCGCCATCCCGACGAGACCAATCACCCACATCCAAAAGATTGCACCTGGGCCGCCCATCGTCAAAGCGACGGCAATTCCAGCGATGTTTCCATTCCCGATCGTCGCAGCAAGTGACGTCATCAGCATTTGAAAGCTACTGATTTCCCCTTCACCATGCCCCGTTTTCGTCAATGCGAGTTGAAACGCTTGTTTTAATCGGCGAAACTGTAATCCTCGAAGACGAACCGTAAAATATAAGCCCGTCCCGACCAATAACACCATGCTCGGGATTCCCCAAATCCATGATGAAATCATGTGTAACACTTCCATCGCACTCCAAATCCTCTCTATCTCTATCTCTATCTCTATCTCAGTTGACTCTGCCGCTCACCTTAGCATATTTTTGTTTATTCCTACAATATGAATCGATTGTTTTTGTGGTTATACACAAACGGTTGTATACTAAAGATAAGGAATACGATAGAGAAAGAAGGAACTTCATTTATGTTAGAAGCAACGTACCATTCCCTCGATGATTTAGCAGAAGCGATCGGCCTCGCACTCAATGCACCGATAACGATTGAAGACCGCAATCATCGTCTGCTTGCCTACAGTACGCATACGACTGATACAGATCCTGCCCGTGTCGCTACCATCATCGGCCGCCGTGTCCCGGAATCCGTCATCGATCAACTTTGGAAAGATGAGGTCATCCAAAGCTTAGCGGCTCAAGATGACCCACTCGTCATCACTGCCCGGACGAGCGTTGGTTTGAATGACCGCGTCGCCATTGCCATTAAACAAGATATGGAGATTCTCGGTTACATTTGGTCAATCGCTCGCAACACCCCCTTCACTGCTTCAGAGCTAGGCGATTTAAAGAAAGGTGCCATGCTTGCACAACGACAGTTGCTTGCAATCGACATGCAAAAAAAACGGCAAGAAGAACAGACGGAGCAATTCTTTTTTGAGTTACTCCACGAAGAGTTACCTGAAAGTGAAATCCTAAAGACGTTCTCAAAGCTTCATCTCGCTCCGCCGGGAATCAGTCGCTTAATGGTCATCCGTTTCCCGGAAGCCATTACGCCGCGTCTGGCCGATCGCCTCCGTTATTTATTGACGATTCAACAGACGGTACGTCCGCTGCTTTATGCATACGACACGACAGATTTTATTTTGTGGATCAGCACAAACGATCGCGACATTCAGCATGAACGCATTCAGTTCGATGCTTTTATCCAGTCATTCCGCCAACTACTCGCCGAACGTTTTTCTTATACAGAATTTGTTGTATCGAGCAGTGAAGTTTTCACCGGCGTGCAGTCGATTCCAGAACGTTACGAAGAAGCCGGTATCGTCTTACGTCTCAAAGACGCCTATCCTTTCGAACTTCAAAATGTGACGCGATACGAGCGACTCGGACTATTCCAGTTATTGCCTATCTTTTCAGAACGCCTACGGAGACGGACGGTTCGACTGGAAGAAATCGAACGTCTTCGCGCTTACGACTTGAAACACACAGCTTCTTTATGCGAAACGCTCGAGTGGTTTTTGCATTACGACGGAAACGTCAAACAAGTCGCCGCCCACCTTCACGTCCATCCGAATACGATCTTATACCGCATGCGGCGCATCGAAGAAGAAGCCGGCATTCGGATGGAATCATTACCTGAACGTTCGTTACTTTATCTTTACTTGAAAGCCGACCGTTACCTTTTGTGATTTCTCACAAACAATCCTCTTATTTTTTGAAAACACCGATAAAGTCGTACGCTTTCATTTCTCGTATACTGAGGGAGAAGTAAGTAGTTAAAGGGTTATTGGTTGTTCATTTGCGAAAGGGGATCGCTCTTATGATCATTGGAGTATTAAAAGAAATTAAAAACAACGAAAACCGTGTTGCGTTAACACCTGCCGGGGTAGCAGCGTTAACGATTCATGGACATCAAGTCATCGTCGAAACATCTGCTGGTATGGGGAGCGGCTTTACAAACGAGGAGTATCTCGAAGTTGGTGCACAAATCATCGAAACAGCGGCAGAAGTTTGGGCGACTGCTGAGCTTGCGTTGAAGGTCAAAGAACCAATTGCTTCAGAATATCAATACTTCCGTCCCGACTTAACCTTGTTCACGTATCTACACCTGGCAGCTGAACCAGAACTCACACGGGCACTCGTCGACTCGAAGATTACGGCAATCGCTTATGAAACGGTCGAAAAAAATCGGACATTGCCACTTCTGACACCAATGAGTGAAGTTGCTGGTCGGATGGCTTCACAAATCGGTGCACAGTTCCTTGAAAAACCGCATGGTGGAATGGGGATTCTACTTGCAGGTGTTCCAGGTGTCCGTCGCGGAAAAGTCACAGTCATCGGCGGTGGTGTCGTTGGGACGAACGCAGCGAAACTCGCAGTCGGTCTTGGTGCTGACGTGACGATCATCGACGTCAGTCCTGAGCGCCTTCGTCAACTTGATGATATTTTTGGTAACTCAATCAACACGTTGATTTCGAATCCGTATACGATTGCAGAAGCCGTCGCCGAAAGTGACCTCGTCATTGGTGCCGTCTTGATTCCAGGAGCGAAAGCACCGAAGCTCGTGACAGCAGAGATGGTTGAACGAATGAAACCAGGTTCTGTCATCGTCGATGTCGCAATCGACCAAGGTGGAATTTTCGAAACCGTTGACCGCATTTCGACACATGATAATCCAACGTATGAAAAATTCGGTGTCGTTCACTATGCCGTCGCGAATATGCCGGGTGCTGTTCCACGGACGTCGACACTCGCGCTTACGAACGCAACACTTCCTTACGTCCTCGAACTCGCGAACAAAGGAACACACCGTGCACTTGCTGAAAATGCTTCGCTTGAAAAGGGTCTCAACGTCGCGCAAGGGTTTGTCACGTACGAAGCTGTCGCACGCGATCTCGGTTACACGTATAAATCCGTTGAAGAGGTATTGCACCTTCACGCTTAATGGAAAACAGCAAAAAAGCAGCGAATTTCTTCTTTATAGAAGAAATTCGCTGCTTTTTGTTTTTACCTGAATCGCGCGGCGTCTTACCGGTGAAGCAAGTAGTAAGATCTATTAAAGCGCAAACGCAACGAGTGCACCGATTGAAAGCGGGATGAAAATATTATCTAAATCGCGATAGGATACGGCTTCAATCAAGGCAGCAATATTCGCAAGTAAAAAACCATAACTGATTGCGATCCAAGCCGGTAATGCATATATAAGAAACGTGGAAGTCAGGACGAGGAACGAGAATAAAAACATCGCAATGCTTCCTTCAAATGATCGTTTTATCGCCCCACGTGTGTAAAACGTCTTCCCGTAGCGTCGCCCTACTAAAGCAGCCATTCCGTCGCCCCACGCGAGCACCATGCTGCCGGCGACAAGTGCCATTGGTTCTCGTTCAAAAAAGAGTCCGACTAGAATCAGTAAAGAAATCGGGTAGTACACCGTCCCATAAGATATGCGTTCCACTTGATTCATTTGACCCGTCCCGCGTTTTAAAGTCAGCAAATTAACGACCGTGAAAAATAGTAACGGGACGATTGCGACATACCAATGTTCGAGCCAAGCGAGTGCTAAAAAGACCCAATGTCCGACTGCGATATGAATCCACTTCCGAACCGTTTCCGGCTCTGCTTCGACGCGTCGACCAATCGCTTCCAACAAGAACAAGATGAGACCAATGATGATGATGGTTCCAACAGCAGCAACCCATTCCATATGAATCCTCCTTCTTTTGCTCCATTCTATTGTACTTTGTCTGATTGCCGTTTGCTCTTTCGAACCTTCATTTGATAACATAAGGTCAAATGACGTCCGAGAGAGGAAGTATTCTGAATGTATGATGCTCAAGCCGTGCAAACGTTATCTAACTGCCTATCACATTTAAAAGAAGGAAAAGGGATTGGCACACTCGTTTCCGAGGATGAAGCGGATCTTCCGAAAGTCATCCAGCGCCTCAAACAATTTGATGCGACGAAAAATGGTTTATCGATTAACGAAATCGTCCATCTCGCGAATGCCTTGATTGGAGAACATATGTCTGCGACGACGATTCAAAATTGGACGAAGCGTGAAGTCCGCGACATCATCGGTGTTCCGCACCGCGGGAAAAAATACTCGATTAATCAGGCAGCGATCATCTACTTACTTGATGACTTAAAGCATCTCTTTTCCTTAGAAGAAACACGTGAATTATTAACGATCGTTTTTAAGAACCCGAATATCGATGAAGATGATTTAATTAGTCCGCTCGACTTTTATCTCGTCTATACACAGCATGCAGAGACGAGTGGACCGATTGAACTGACGGAGAAGCGTCTGAGACGCTCGTTAGAGCGTATCCATGCCTATCGCCCTGAAACGGTCCACGTCTTACAGCTCTGTCTGTACGCCCGTCGTATTTCGCACCTGACGCATGAAGCAAAACAGCGTCTCGAGCAAGTTTTACAATCTTGAAGTAAAAAGATGCCCTCCAGAATAAACTGAAGGACATCTTTTTTTATACAGCTGTAAGTGATTTATAGTTGACGGAGTTCGTCAAGCTTTTTAAGACGGACAGCAGTTCGTACATCGAGAGTTTGTCGGCATCTTTTACGAGACGATATTCATCGCCGTCTTGCAGCAATTCTGCGACGACTTCGCCTGCCGCACTTCGGACTGAGAATTTCCCTTTTGTCAGGTCGAAGGAAATGACATACGTGCCTCGCTCGTACACGTTATATTCACATTTCTTCGAGAAGAGTGAAAACTTCTCACGCATTTGACCTACCTCTTGACCATCATGGTTCATCACGACCCATTTCTTACATGTCGGGATGAACTTTCCAAACGCTACCCCTCTACCTTCACCATTCATTACTTGAACACGACCTGTCTCGTCGTGTTGAACCGCACCAATCATTTGGTGTGCTTCATCATAAATCGCGGCATGACCTTGCGAAAAAACGCAACCCTGCACATAGACAACTTTGCGCAACAGAAATTCTCCTCTCACTGCTAAAAAGTGCTGGTATTTCGTCCCCAGTATATTTAGACATCCTGAATAGTTTAACTTTCTTTATCTCTATGATATTTCGTTAACGAAAATGATTATTGCACCGTTTGAACAAATTGACAACCCCCTTTTGTCGACAATCATTCGACAACATCAGCGAAAGCCAATTTCTCGTGCAAACTCGAGCAATTCTTCTCGATCAATCAAGCGTACCCGATTCGGCTCCGCCAAGCGAAGTGCGGCGTCCGTATACGTCGAATTCGTCACGACCCATCCTTCATCCATGTCGTAAAAAGGTACTGCCGCGGCGACCTGTTGGACCGCTTCTAACCCGACCGGTCCACCATAACGTTTTGCTTGAATCGCTATTCTATACCCTTGTGCGTCTTCAATCAATAAATCCGCCCCAAAATCTCTTGAGGCCGGTGTCAGTTCAACACGATAACCGGCACCTTCAAATAGTTCGACGAGCCACTCTTCAAACTCTCTGCCTTCCATGCGGTCAATTCGATTCGCAAGTGAAGGGGTAAAGAAGGAAAGTAATAAAAAAACGATACATCCTACTATACTGATTCCGACAATTAAAAGTTCCCAGGAACTCGAAAAAAAATAAGTTCCGGCGACTCCGAGCACCGCGAACAGTAGTGCGATTATTCTGCGTTTCGTACGTGTTTGCATGACTTGATTCTCCCTCACTCTGAGTTGACTCGCATTCAATCGGTTTCTTTAAAATTAATATACTAAATTCTCTTTCGGTTTGCTTCCTCGAAAGGAACGAACAACGCAGATGGAGAATAAGTGTTGAGAGCAGATTACGTTTTTTAATAATCACCATGTACCGGACTTTATTTTTTGAAAGGAGGTCGCTTATGACTGAACACTCATCTACATCCGCAGAAGCACTTATCCGTGCGACCTTACGTGCCGTCTCAGAACCGCTCGCTTTAGTTGATCGGATGGGCCGAATTGACTTTGTGAATGATACCTTTCACGCCCAATTCCCTACCCACTCCAATGCCGAGTCACTGTTTTCACTTTTCTCACTCGACGAACCGTCTCTTCCATTATCTGTTTCGGTCCACTTCCGGGCAATCCCTTACGAACTCATCATCTCACCGATTGCGCAGACTTCCCTTTTCGTCGTTTCCGTTAAGTCGCTCGCGATCGACCGCTTACTCGAATCGACATTAGATGCTGCCCTACTCGTCACAGACGCAGACTTCCATATTACCTCGTTTAATGAAACAGCGAGTACCTTGTTCGGTTACGAAGAACACGAGCTAATCGGAAGATGTCCTTATGACTTACACGATCACGCAGAGTTTGATGAGCGGAAGCGACACTTGGAGCAGTTGAATTTAAAAGACTTGTCTCCAGCCGATGTCTTATTATTGCACGGACGTGATGCGGAAAACGAATGGGTGTATCACCGGAAAGACGGCTCGATCTTCTATGGTCGGTTGTATATGACCCGTTTAGCAGACGGACAATTTTTCTTGTTCATCGTTGATATGAGTGCCCAAAAACAAATTGAGTCACATCTGACGAAAAGTGAACGCCGTTTCCGTCTATTTTCCGAATCAATCGTCGAAGCGGTCATCTTCCACGACCGTGGTACCATTCTCGACGCGAACCGAGCAGCTGAAGTGATTTTCCGTACAAAACTTGAGCAGATCAAGGGACGCAATGCCCTTGATTTCATCCATCCTGACTTTCATGAAGAAGTCAGCCGGCGTATCGAACTTCACCGCAATGATCCGTACGAGGTCACCGGGCAACGGGCAGACGGAACACCTGTCGAAATTGAAATTTTCCCGCGTGAAATCATGTACGAAAAAACACGGATGCGTGTCACCGTCATTCGGGATATCAGTGAGCGTAAAAAAATCGAGAGCATGTTAGAACGTGAAAAAAATGCCATCATGCGTCAACGCGATATCACCCAATCGATTCTGCAAGCTTCAAACGAAGGGTTTTTACTGACAGAAGAAGATGGTAGCTTCATCTTCATGAACGTCAAAGCCCGAAAACTGCTCGATGTTCCAGGGATTGCACCAAGCAAGATTCAAGAGCGGATCAGTATGATTCCGAATCTCGATCTCGCGACCCGCTATGAGATGCTACAACAAGTCGAAGAACTCCTTGCCGGCAAGCATTCTGAACTGTCATTTCGGTTTACGCTACAACGTCCGAATGAATCCAATCATCTTTACTTCGAGTTTTATGCGACTTCAATTAAGAAGGAACGTAGTCGCATCTCCCGTCATGGTTTTTTATTCGTCTTCCGCGACCGGACAGAGGAGCAAAAAATGGACCAAGTCAAAGATGAACTCATCAGTACCGTATCGCATGAGCTCCGAACACCCCTCTCATCGATCCTCGGTTATTTGGAGTTGTTGCGCTATCGTCAGCTCACACCTGAAAAAACACAACGCTATGTCGAAATCATGCACGAAGAAGCCAAGCGGTTAACGACGCTCCTCAATGAATTTTTAGACATTCAACGGATGGAAGGCGGCAAACAACCGTACGATTTTAAATCATTCTCTTTACGTCAACTGCTCCTCGATACAACGGACGCTTTTGGTGAAACGGCCGAAACCCATCACATCGTGCTTGATGTAAAGGAAGATCCTGTCATGATTGTTGCCGATGAAAATAAAATTAAACAAGTCGTTTTGAACTTACTCTCGAATGCAATCAAATATTCACCATTTGCCGACCACGTCACGGTCAGTCTACACACACAAGGGGAGCAAGCCATCATTACTGTGACCGATCATGGTCTCGGAATTCCTCAAAATGCGTTCGATAAGCTCTTCACGAAATTTTATCGTGTCGATAATTCAGCCGTCCGTAAAATTGGCGGAACCGGTCTCGGTCTTGCAATCTGTAAAGAAATCATCGAATCACATGGTGGGGCGATTTCCGTCGAGTCGGAGCTCCATCAAGGGTCGACTTTCACGGTTGTACTCGATTTAGATTCAAGAAAGGATTATGCAAAATGAAACGGACTTATTTCATGACAGGATTCCCCGGATTCCTTGCTACCAAATTAATTGAACGTCTCGCTCTTGTGCCGGAGCAAATTGACCGGTTTTATTTGCTCCATCTACCGAGCGAACGAACAAGTGCCTTAGCAAAAAAGGAATCGTTACTCGAACACACGCGTCTTAAAGAAGCACAACTCGTTTTATTAGAAGGTGATATCACAACACCCGGATTAGGATTGAACACAGAGATGAAGCAACGACTGTCGACTGAAGTGACGCATCTCTTTCACCTGGCAGCTCTGTATGACTTGGCGACGCCGTTTGATATCGCTTTTCGAATTAACGTCATCGGAACATCGAACGTGACGCAGTTTGCTCATACGTTGCATTATCTTGAACGCTATGTTTACTTCAGTACTGCCTATGTATCCGGGCTCCGGACCGGGACTGTTCTTGAAGGAGAACTTCGTCATGCTGCCGCGTTTAAAAATGCCTATGAAGAGACGAAGTATTTAGCCGAAGTTCGCTTGCACGAAGAAATCGGTACGCTTCCCTATACAATCATTCGTCCGGGAATCGTCGTCGGGCATTCCGAGACGGGTGAGACCCCTAAGTGGGACGGTGTCTATTTCGTCTTAAACGCGCTGCGTCTGCTAAACAACGTTGCTCCGCTCCCGTATGCCGGCAGAGCCAATGCCCTCGTCAATCTCGTCCCATACGATTACGTCATCGCTGCGACGACTTATTTAAGTCATGCACCAAGCGGCGTCCGTCAAACGTATCACCTGACCGATCCGTTTCCACATGGTGCCCGTACGATTTATGAGATGTTACACAGCGCCTACTACAATTGCGCTCCGCGCGGCATCGTTCCGTTTCGCCTCGTGACGTCCCTGTTGACCCCGCGCATCGCTACGCGCTTACAGATGCAACGGCAGACGCTTGATTACTTCGTTCACCCTGTTCACTACGATACGACGAACACACTTCGTGATTTAGACGGGACTGGTATTGTGTGTCCTGATCTTGCTGAGTTTCTTCCACGACTTGTCGATTACTATAAAATTCAATATCCCGAAATGGAGAAAACACAATGAATGCTCTTGTTACCGGTATGAACGGTACAGTCGCACCTGTACTCGCAGACGTCTTACGCATGCATCAGTATGAAGTTACTGCTTGGGATCGATCGGTTGTCTCGACGACTGATCCCGCAATCATGGAAGCTTTTATTGATCAGGTCCAACCTGATCTACTCTTACACATCGGAATGGGTTCTGCTGAATTTGCAGAATCGTTGGCACGGCTATCTTTTGAGCGTAACATTCCCTTTCTCTTTACGAGCACGGCTTCTGTCTACGCAAATCATCAACAGGGACCGCATGATCCATCTGTCCTTCCGGAAGCAGACGATGACTACGGTTTTTATAAACGAACATGCGAACGACTTATCCAAGCAGTCAATCCTGATGCCTACATCGTCCGGATTGGCTGGCAAATCGGTCAGGTTGCCGGATCAAATAATATGATTGATTATTTAGAACGGCATGCCTCAACGGGTCCCATTCCGGCAAGTAAAAACTGGTATCCCGCTTGCTCCTTTTTGGAAGATACGGCGCAAACGCTCTATACAATCTTGACGACTCAAACACCTGGCCTTTATCTTGCCAATGGAAATTCGACCCATTCCTTCTTTGAAATCGCTACAGCATTAAATGTATCCCACGGTTCGAAATGGAAAATCGAAGAAGATAATACAATCCAGCGTGATGATCGAATGAAGGATACTCGGGTGACCATTGCCCCAATCTCAGATCGATTATCATTTATGTAAAAAAAGTGCCTCGCCATTCGATGCGTTATCGAACGGTGAGGCACTTTTCAGGAGACATCTGCTACTGACAGTCAATCAACCAATCAGCATATTTTCTTTCGGGTAACGAATCAAGCGATTGTGTTGCGTTGCGACCGTGAAGAGAATCGTCAAGGAACCGACACGTCCAAGCAACATCATGAACATGATTAGTCCTTTTCCAAAATCATTCAACTCTGATGTCACATTTAATGAAAGTCCGACCGTCCCGAATGCGGAGACCGTTTCAAAGAAGAGACCCGTAAACGAGATATTCGGTTGCGACAGTGCCAAGAGTGTTGTGATGACACCAATGAATAAAATACTGAAAATAGCGATTGCATAGGCTTTCGACACGGCCTGCGCCTGGATGGTCCGGCGCATCAGGACCGTTTCTCGCTGCCCACGTAGATACGTCCAGACATTTTTTAAGATGACGGCTGCTGTCGTGACTTTAATGCCCGACCCCGTCGACGCCGATCCCGCTCCGATATACATCAGAACCATCATTAAGCCGATTGAAAGTGGCACCATCGTCGTCAAGTCAATTGTCTGGAACCCTGCCGTTCGGGTCGTCACCACTTGGAAGAAGACAATATGTAGTGCTTGAAAGAACGAATAATTTTGAAGGGAACCGAGATGCGAGACCCACTCATATACCATCATCGCAACGGTCCCAAGACCATTGACGACAAGTAGTGACAAAATCATTAATTTCGAGTGTAATGAAATTTTCTTGAAGCTTCGTTTGGCTGAAACGTCCGCAATGACCGTGAACCCTAATCCCCCAATCATCAATAGAGCAGAAATCGTAAAAATGAATGTCGTATCTTGTTGGAAGGACGTCAAACTGTCTCCCCATAAGGCAAAACCGGCATTATTAAAGGCGGAGACCGCATGGAACAGACCATAATACAGTGATTTTGAGAGCGTATATTTGTATTGGATGAACAGATCGAGAGCAAGTAAGATCATCCCGATCAACTCCAGGATGACGGTCGTCAAGAGAATGTTCCGTACGAGTCGAATCGTTCCTCCCGGACTATCTAAGTTGAACATCTCTTGAATGATGATTCGCTGACGAATCCCGATTTTTCGACCTGTGACACTAAGTAGAACAAGTGCAATCGTCATGAATCCGAGACCACCGATTTGAATTAAAATCATTAAAATCAGTTGCCCCCACAAATTGTAGGACTCTGCGATGTTAATCGGCGAAAGTCCCGTCACCGTCGCAGCCGATGTCGCGACGAACAGACAATCAATTAAGGCAACGTTGCTATCGCTTTGCTGAAACCAGGGGATCCACAACAATAATCCTCCGAGCAAGATCGTCAATGTGAATCCAGTCGCGATGAAACGGGCTGGTTTATCAAATAATTGATGATACGTTCGTTCTCCAAAATCTCCAAATTTCGCTAAGCGTGTATGTCTTTTATGCGAAAACATGCGTTGACTCCTCCTAGATGAGATTACTCAATTGCATCTATCATACTCTCTCGAAAACATTAGTTCTATCGAAATTTGTAATCAACTAAACGTTTTCGTATTTTTTTGGTAAAATAGATAAAAGCAGACGTGTTAACTTTAAAGGAGGTTGAGGGAAACAGTGGACCCTAGGACGGCTGACCATTCGATTGAGGATGTCTCGAGAAGGCTAGAACGCCAATCACAATGGATGCCCGCACAGTTATATTATCAATTCGAGGAATTATTATCGTTACATCTGGAGCAACCGATTCTAAATGAATTGTATAATGTATTAAAAAAATACGACGTATTAACCGATATAGAGCGTGACGAACGAAACGAAAGCATTCAGTTGCTGATCGACGAAAACGGCGCTTAATTCTCGGTTTTTGGATTTCCGAGCAGAAGATGCGTCTTCTGCTCTTTTTATTTTTTCGTTCACGACCCTAACAACATGTGGAAAGGTGGCACAATCAACAATGGATATCGTGTCGATAATCGGTATTATTCTTGGACTCATCACGCTCGTCGGAGGAATGATTTTAAAAGGTGCTCCTCCAATCGCCTTACTGAACCCTGCAGCACTCGTCATCATTTTCGCAGGTACAGCAGCAGCCATCATGATTTCCTTCCCGAAGGAACGGCTCAAATTGATTCCAGCCCTGTTTAAAGTCATCTTCTTTGAACAAAATTTAATGACAAAACAAAATCTCATGCTTCAATTTTTGACACTATCGACGCAAGCACGTAAAGAAGGTCTCTTATCGCTCGAAACAGCGATTGAAGAAGTCGACAACGCGTTCATGAAACGTGGTGTCATGATGGTCATTGATGGTCAACCTTCTGAATATGTGGAAGATGTCATGACACGCGACCTCGAAAACATGACAGAACGTCACCATGCGAACGCGAATATTTTTACACAAGCTGGTACATATGCCCCGACCCTTGGTGTTTTAGGGGCCGTCATCGGTCTAGTCGCCGCCCTATCCGATCTGTCGGATATCGAGAAGCTCGGACACGCGATTTCGGGTGCTTTCATCGCCACCTTGTTCGGGATTTTCACCGGGTATGTTTTATGGTTTCCATTCGCGACGAAACTCAAGCAAAAATCTGCAAATGAAATTCAACTTTATGAAATGATCATTGAAGGTATTCTTTCGATTCAAAATGGCGAATCTCCGAAAAACTTGGAGGATAAGTTACTCGTTTACCTGACACCGAAGGAGCGTGCGACCTATGAAGCGGAAAAAGAAGCCGCATGATGAACACATCTCAGAAGGTTGGCTCATTCCGTATGCCGATCTTTTGACTCTATTACTGGCACTTTTTATCGTTCTTTTTGCTTCGAGTAATGTCGATGCCGTCAAACTAAAAGCGATGTCTCAATCCTTCAGTTCCGTCTTCAATGGTGGCTCCGGTATGATTACCAATAGCTCGCTCGCGACTTCACAAGAAGAAGAGGACGAAAAAAAGACGGATGCTCGGACGAAAGCTCAAAGTTTTGAAATCTCAGAGCTCGAAAAAATTAAAGCGCAGGCATCCGACTACATCAAAAAAGAAAAGCTAGAAAAAGATATTAAAGTCGAAATCACGAATGAAGGTCTCGTCTTCACGATTCGAGATCGTGCTCTCTTTTCTCCTGCGCAAGCTGAAGTCAAAGGTGACGCCATCCAAATTGCTCAAGGGATGAGTAACTTACTCGTCAAATCTGGACAACGTCAAATTCAAGTGTCTGGTCATACAGATAACATCCCCATTCGTACGGCACAATACCCGTCGAACTGGGAACTCAGTACGGAACGCGCCATCAGTTTCATGCGTGCGTTGCAAAAAAATCCAAAGTTAGAACCAAAACGTTTCACCGTCACAGGATACGGCGAATACCAACCCATCGCTTCGAATCAAACAGAAAGTGGACGGAGTCAAAACCGGCGCGTCGAAGTCCTCGTCCGCCCGTTACTTGATATCAAAGCAGCGAATTTACTAGATGAAACAACGGTCAAACCGTAAGAAACAACTAATTTCGAAGATGAAGATACACACGAAGGGATTGCCATCTAACATCGATGCGCAATCCCTTTAGACTGTAAAAACCTTTTGATGAAGCATGAACATGCTGCAGGAACACTGTCAGTTTGCTTCCCTGTCTCGCCTCGTCTTCCAAGCGCAATCGTCCGCGCCGCTACAGCAAAGCTGCAGGGTCGCGACCGATTGCTTTTTGCGGTTCTTAAGCGATTCGAGACGGATTACGCTCTAAATCGTCTGCAGCCCGGTTTGTCGTCACGGTATTGCCTAAAAAGCGTCACGTTTCGTTGACTCCTACGGGAAAAAAGTGTGTTTTTAACGCACTTTTAGAGGCAGGCAAGACCCTGCTTCTTGTCCGTTAGGATCAAGGAGCAACGGCTTGCGCCTCGCCCGAGGAAAGCAACGAAAAAAGACGCTTGATCTCCCGATGGCACGTTGTCTACAGCCTGAGTGCGTTTTTAACGCGACTTGCCAGAGGCAGGCGAGACCCTGCTCGTTGTCCGTTAGAATCAAGGAGCAATGGCTTCGCCTCGTCTTCAAAGAAGCAACTCACATTGCACTAAGTGAGGTACAAAAAAGTGAGTCCACAAACACAGACAAGCTGTGTGCAGACCCACTTAAATCGAACATTCATTTTTAGTAATATGGACGAATCATGATGTAAACAATGACACCCGTCAGACTGACATACAACCAAAGCGGCATCGTAAAGCGTGTCCATTTTTTATGTTTCTCGAAATTTTGATTGAGCGCATGCGCGAGCGACATCAAAACAAGCGGGACGATGACCGCTGCCAAAATGATATGCGAAATCAAAATAAAGAAATAGACCGGGCGAACGAATCCTTCGCCACCAAACTTCGTCGACTCACTCACGGCGTGATACGTCACGTAAGAAATTAAAAAGAGTGTCGTCGTCGTCATGGCACCACCGATGAAGCGACGGTGATTGATCCGGTTTCCGCGACGAATCGAAATCCATGCTCCAAGTAGGAGCATGAACGTAAAACTGTTAAAAATCGCATTGAAAAACGGTAACAACGTCCAATCAAAGCCATCACTCACCTGAAGCGGTGGCGCGAAAAAAAGTAAGGCAACAAGTAAGTTGATGACGAGCGTCAAAATAATGACGACCGGCACGAAATTACGCCGTTTAGCAGGTTCTTGCATGAATCATTCTCCTTGTTTCCAGTCAAAGTATCGTTTCAACCATTTCGGCAATGGACCGTCGAAGAGACGCTCACGCCAGTAAAGATCAGCCGCACGTTGCACAGCCGCACCACGAATCGGATACGGGTGGACGACACGTGACAATTGACCGACTTTATCTTTACGAGCCATCGCATAAACGACTTCTTGCATCCACTCGCCAGCTTGCTCCCCAATCGCATGAGCACCAATTAGTTTACCACGTTTGTTCGCAATCAATTTGACGCGTCCTTCTGTCCGACCATTGATGACGAAACGATCGACTTCATCGAGGCCTGTTTGATAAACCTTGATTTCGTCATATTTTTCGCGTGCTTCTTCTTCGGTCAATCCAAGATGGAACAGCTCAGGCGTCGTGAATGTGACCCACGGGACGGCACGGTAATCGGGCTTCGTCCGTAAACCGAACAAGGCGTTCGTAACGACCGTCTTCCCTTCAAGACCCGCGACGTGTGTGAATGGTAACGATTGAATCGTATCACCGACAGCAAAGATGTGCCGTTGACTCGTCCGAAGTGATGCGTCGACTTGCACGTACCCTTTTTGCACATCAACCCCGGCGCGATCGAGGCGTAAGGCTTCAATCCGCGGTTTACGTCCGACAGCGACGAGTACGGCATCCGTTTCGATGACACGTGATTCTCCATCCGTTTCGACCGTGACTTCAATCCCGCCCGATGCTTTTCGAACTTGCGTCACCGTCGTGTTCAGATGCAACACAAGCTCTTGCTCAATTTGGCGTTGCAAGACTTCAACCATCCCTTTATCTTCTTTCGGCATCAGTGATTTCGCACCTTCAATGACCGTCACTTCTGTTCCGAGATGCGCGTAGGCTTGTGACAGTTCCATCCCGATTGCGCCGCCCCCGATGACGAGCAGACGTTCTGGACGCTCCGTCTGTTCAAAAATCGTTTCGTTCGTCAAATATGGAACCGTATCAAGACCATCGATTGGCGGAATGATTGGTTGTGAGCCTGTCGAGATCGCAAATTTCTCCCCGACAACGAGTTGTCCTGCTACCTCGACTTCGTTTGCACTGAGGAAGCTTGCTTCACCGATATAGACATCTACGCCTAAGTCTTCGAACCGTTTTGTTCCGTCATGGGATTGAATGATGTTTCGTGCCCGGTCGACGCTCGCTTTCGTTTTCGAGTAGACCGCGTCACCATTTAATGTGACATTATATTTTTCAGCAGTCTGCTTCATGACATAGACATCATGTGCTGCTTCAATTAACGCTTTTGACGGGACACACCCGTAGTGTAAACAATCTCCACCGAGATGCGTATGACGTTCAATCAAAGCGACGTGCGCACCAAGACTTGCAGCACCAGCTGCAATAGTCATGCCTGCTGCTCCACCACCGATAACGACGAGTTGATAACTTTTCATTGTGAGTCCTCCTTCTGATAACGGTTAGCGATGTCTTCCATCCGCTTTCGGTTGACGCCCCAGTCGGAGTAACCGACGCGTGAGGCAGACCGGAAATGGACGAGATGCGTCGACTGATCCAAATAAAATTCGACATCATCCTTGAAGTGGAAAAATTTACTTGAGAAGACAGCATGGATATAGTCTGGTGTTTCTTTCACGATTTTAACTCGGTCGAGACTTTGTAAAATCCGCATGATTTGGAATTTCGAATCTTTCATCGTACCTTTGAACGGTAATGGGTCCATCTTTAACGCTTGTTGATCCGTTTGTGTCGATACCGCGTTCGGCTTTCCGTTTAGCGGACTTAATGCTCCATTTGAGACGCCAAGTGCCATGTCTGATTCCTCCGTTTCATTTCTTGAAAAAAATAAATACTATTCCCATTTTACTTTACCAGTTCGATTTCGAAAGCGCTTCTCATTCGACTCCCCCGTTATGCTTTCGTCACCGGAAGCAAGATTGTCGCGATAGCACCACCTTCTGGTTGATTATCGATAAATAGTTTTCCTTCATGTGCTTCAACGAGTTCACGGCAAATCGATAGACCCAGCCCGGTCCCACCTTTTCCTTTTTGAACTTGATAAAATTTTTCTGTGACATGACGTAAATGTTCCTTCGGGATTCCTGGTCCTTCGTCACTAAAGGACAAAAAGAGCACACGTTCTGAACGGACGAGACGGATTGTAATTTCGCCACCTACGGGCGAAAAACGAATCGCATTATCTAAGAGGTTCAAGAAGACTTGTTTCAGTCGATTTTCGTCATAGAGGCCGATGACTTGTGCTGGTAACTTCCGCACGATGGTGACTTCTTTTTCTTCGACCTTTTGACGCAGTTGGGCCGTGACGGCTTCGATGATTGCCGTCAAGTTGACTTCCTGACGGTATAAGACGAGGCGACTCGTCTCAAGCTTCGAAAAGTCGAGTAACTGTTCCACGAGTGAAATCAGTCGTTCCGTCTCCGAGTGGATGATGCCCATACCGAGTGAAGCTTCTTCCGGTAGACGCTCTTTCTCTGCGAGCAATGTCTCACTCCATCCTTTGATTGAAGTCAGCGGTGTCCGTAACTCATGTGATATCCCAGAAATAAATTCATCCTTCAACGTTTCTTGTTGCTTGATTTGTTGTCCCATGTAATTGATCGTCCGCGCAAGTTCTCCCAGTTCGAACGTATAGGCCTCACTGACTTTGACGTCGTAATGTTGCTTCGCGATTTGATCTGACGCCCCGATGACTTCTTGAATCGGTCGGACGATCGAGGAGACGAGTCGGGAAGAATAAATATAGGCGAGCCCCCAAATGAGGATTCCGAGCAGAAGGATTGCCAAACAAATCTCCATCACTCGCTGATCAATCCGGTTGAGCGACGTCGTATAACGTAATGCCCCTGTCGTCTGTCCGAACGAGACGACCGGTTCTGTCACTTCGAGCAGATGTTCATTCGTTGCAGCATTATCATAACGCTTCGTTATTGTTTCCCCAGCTTGGAGTTGTGTAATCTCTTCGTTCACTAATTTTCGTTTTGAGATGAAGCCGGTCGACGAATAGCGGGGTACGCCCTTCGCATCCAGCACCTCAATCTCAGCATCTTCATACGCATAGGAATCAAGGACGTCATGAATCGTCGCGTCTGAATCCAAGTAGTCATAGGCCAAGCCACTATTTGCGAAGAGGACAGCGCTTGCATTCGCATGCCGCTTCAAGACGTCTGTCGCCGTCACATAATAATAGTTATAAGTCACGAACGATAAAATTCCGATGACGAGCAACACGGTCACCGTAATAATCGTCATGAACCGCATCAATATCTGTCGTTTCATTTTTCGTTACGCCACTTGTAGCCGTGTCCCCACAACGTTTCGATAAACTGTGGTTCAGCCGGGTTTTCTTCAATTTTTTGACGAAGACGACGAATGTTGACATCGACGGTTTTTCGATCGCCGAAATAGTTTTCTCCCCAGACAGCATCAAGCAGTTCATCCCGTGACATGACTTGATCTTCATTTTTGATGAAATGACAAAGTAAATCGTACTCTGTCGGCGTCACTTCAACGTCGATGCCTCCTTTTTGGACACGTTTCGCGCCCAGATCAATCCGGAATGGTCCTGAAATCAACTCGCGTGGTTGCTTCCGACGACGTAACGTCTCGACGCGTCGTAACAACGATTGAATACGTGCCAGTAATTCGGCCGGGCTAAACGGTTTCGCGATGTAATCGTCCGCCCCGACACTAAGCCCCATGACCTTGTCTTCCTCACGCGTCCGCGCTGTTAACATGATGATTCCAACGACTTCATCTTGCGCCCGTGCTTGCTCACATACAGCAAATCCATCGACTTCAGGCATCATGATATCGAGTAACATGATATCGAATGTCTCTTGTTTAAATTGTTCTAACGCCTCTCGACCATTCTCCGCTTCAATCACTTCATACCCTGCCCGTTTTAAATTAATGACGATGAAACTTCGAATTGCGTGTTCATCCTCAGCCACTAATATTTTTGTCATGTTCGCTTCCTCCTACTTCGACTCTATTCGACGAGCGTTACGTTCGCTGCGTACTCTTCATATGGTTTTGTGACATCCACGACGTAAACATAGTCAATGCCTTCTTTGATTTTCTTTTTTTGTGGACTGGCAATGTATTGATTTTTCGGAATCACTTCGATTTCGAAATCAATCCCGTTCGTCTCCTGATTGATGAAGCGGATTCGATTATCTTTTTTATCAATCGTCTCTCGCGTCGCCCAGCGTGCCGGGAAGCGCATGACGAAATTGTATTCTAAATCGATGTATTGTTCTTCTCGGAGTTCAAATCCCGATTCGAGAAACGGGGCCACGTCCAAGCCGTTCCATGTGTAATAGGCCGTGATACGTGGTTTATCCTCACCAATAGGACCACTGCTGTTTTTTGGTGTGTACTGGTGTGCAAACTCTACGATTCCATCTTTATCGACGTCTTTCGGGTACGTATACATCGGTTCGACGATTTCTGCTTGATTGCCGAATGTATGCTGCACAAGCCGACCTTCGTCCAGTTGAAACAGCGCCACATGCATCGCGGCGTCACGTGTAAAGGAAATAAGCAGTCCTCTTTTTTTAGACACATCAATCGAATCAACTTCAAACAAATCATGATCCGCGAACAAATCACCCTCTTTTGTCACCAAAGACACCGCTTGGCGGTCAGATGGATTTAATACATCTTTGTAGTACATCACTTTTGCCGGTCGCCCTTTTTTCAAAAGAAGCATATCTTGTTGCTGATCTTGATTTAAGTCAGCAATCGTGACTCGATCGTATGTATCTACCTTCGTAATGTCTGCCGTTGGTTGAAGGAGATTTTTCAAGAGATAAACCGTATTCGTTTCAAGGTTCGATATACCAATCACGAATTGATTAGACGTTTTCATCGGATTCAACACAACATGCAGTTGGTCGATTGCCTTTCCTTCTGCAATCGGTCGTCGTACCTTTAATGACCAACTCTCTTGTTTACGCTCGTGAATCAATAAATGGATGTTGAAGTTTCCATTTACTTCAGTCCGATAGAAGGTGACTGCTTCTTGCAGACCATCCTGATTCAAGTCAATCAATTCATATAACCGTGAGATCGACTGATTTCGGGGGGCGATGATTTCTGCTCGTTCTGGAAGATCCTGTTCAATTTTTTCCTTTAACGCAGTCTCCCATTTCGGTAAGGCTGGATGTTGTAGTAAGGTCGCAGGGTGCGGCAGGCTCAGCCCACATCCGGCTAAATATAGGGTTGATAAAATAATGGCAACATATCTCATAGTGGTTGAATCCTTTCCATTCGTGCTCTAATCAAACTGTATCACACTCTTCCTAAGGAGAGTATATTGTCGAATAGGAGGCAACTTGATACGATAGAACAGATAATTGAAAGGGGCTTACACTGAATGGCTTACGAAATGATTGTGCTCGACCTTGATGATACATTGTTGACGAGCGACCATACGATTTCCAAAAAAACGAAACAGGCACTACTCGACGTACAACGTCGCGGAAAAAAAGTCGTCCTCGCGAGCGGACGACCTACTTATGCGATGACTGATTTAGCGAAGGAACTTGAACTCGAACGTTACGGAAGTTTCATCCTTAGTTTCAACGGTGCATCCATCATCAACTGTCAGACAAACGAATCACTGTTTTCGAGTACACTCAGCCCGGAAACGGTTCATGGGCTTTACGATTTAAGTCGTCGTGAAGGCATCTATATCCATACGTACGTCGGTCACGAAATTTTTACGGAGACACCGAACGAGTATACGACGCTCGAAGGTCAATTGACGGGGATGGACGTCATCACGGTACCGGACTTTAAAGCTGCCGTAACAGAGCCGGTCGTCAAATGTCTGATGCTTGCTGAAGAACAACGCTTAGCGGAAGTCGAACAACAACTTCAAGTCGAACTTGCGGGTCAACTCGCAGTCGCACGTTCTAAACCCTTCTTCCTTGAGTTCACAGAAGCTGGTGTGACGAAAGGCACGAGTTTGGAACTTCTCGCTCGTCACCTCGGTATTAAACAAGCAGACGTCATCGCCTGCGGGGACGGCAACAACGACTTATCGATGATTGAATGGGCAGGTCTCGGTGTCGCGATGGCAAATGCTGCCGATACCGTCAAAGAGCGCGCTCAGCATATGACGGCTTCAAACGATGAAGACGGCATCGCACTCGTCATCGAACAATTCATGATGGATTGAGTTTTCAGATGAAGATGCGATAACTACAAAAAAGCCGAATGCCTTCCCGCACTCAAAAGGGGGAAATCATTCGGCTTTTTTTAGTGAACCTCCTACCCAGAACAGAACTTCCTGTTCGTTTATCAACCGTCTAATCCTGGTTAGGATGTTTACCGGTTCATGAGATACACCAATCAATCGGTTGGCGCCCTTGTTCTTCAAGCCACTGATTGACACGCGAGTAAGGCCGACTTCCAAAAAAACCACGGTTCGCCGATAACGGGCTCGGATGGACCGACTCCACTATCAGATGACGCGAGGTATCAATTAATACTTTCTTACTTTTTGCATGATTTCCCCAAAGAATAAACGCAATCGGTTCCTCCTGTGCACTGAGTACTTCGATCACTCGGTCAGTAAAGGCCTCCCAGCCCTTTTTAGCATGAGATCCGGCCTTCCCATCTTCGACCGTCAACGATGTATTCAAGAGGAACACCCCTTGATCCGACCACTTTTCGAGATTTCCAGTCGTTGGTTGCGTGCATCCTAAATCGGTTACAAGTTCTTTATACATGTTTCGTAGCGACGGTGGAATCTTGACCCCGTCGTTCACGGAAAAGCTTAATCCGTTCGCTTGATTAGGTCCATGATAAGGATCCTGTCCTAAAATGACACATCGAACGGCTGACGGTGCGACCGCATCAAACGCATGAAAAATCCGATCCTTCTCCGGATAAACCGTTGTCTCTTGATAGGCCGATTGAACGAACGACCAAAGTTGTTGAAAATATTCTTTTTCTTTTTCTTCTTTTAAAATCGTTTGCCAAGCAGGATGCATACAACTCCACTCCTTTTTCGGTCTTAGGACCCTGTTTGTTTAGATGGGTTCTGCTATGATGGAAAATGAGGTGGATTAACAATGATTCAAACAACAGAACTCTTCGGGTTACCGTTCGTCAATGCCACACCATCGACATGGTATACCCATATTAAAACAGTCTTACACGACAATGAAAAAGCTTTTCTTGTGACGGCGAATCCTGAGCTCGTTCTCCGCTCTTTACGTGATTCGGAATACAACGCCATCTTGAAAAAAGCGACGTTCATCACACCTGACGGCATCGGTGTGACTGCCGCCAGTAAACGTCTAGGCAACCCGTTGCAGGCGACGCTTCCCGGAATTGAAACGGCACGGGAATTATTGCGAACGGCTGACAATTTACACAAACGTGTTTTCTTACTCGGAGGTCGCCCGGAAGTGATGAAATCGTTGATTAAACAATTATCGATTCGGTTTCCGAACATCCAGTTCGTCGGGACGTTTCATGGATTCGGGAAGGATCAGGAAGCTGCTGACGCCATTCGTTCTGCACAGGCTGACTTAATCCTTGTCGCGCTCGGGGCACCCAAGCAGGAGCAATGGATTGCTTCCGTTTATGATCTCGTCGATCGCGGCATCTTCATCGGGGTCGGTGGTGCCTTTGATGTTTGGTCCGGTCATAGCAAACGAGCCCCTAAACTGTTCCGCAAACTAAAACTAGAATGGCTCTATCGTATTTCGACACACCCTCGCGGTTTCGAGAAACTGAAGGACCTCGTTTTGTTTGCGTCGCTTGTTCTACGTAAAAAATCACACATCTAATCAAAAAAAATCCCTTTGTCCAGTCATTCGGACGAAGGGATTTTTTTAACTTACGCGTTGACCGTTGAGAACGCACGACCTAGTTCTTTCGCTTTTGCGATTGCTTCTTCTTTGATTTCTTCTGCTTTTTCTGGGTTCATCGCCATACCTTCGATGAAGAGCGCGTCGTATTCAGTCACACCTGTGAATGCGAGTGCTTGACGGAGATAATCGTCACCGAAGTTCAAACCAGAACCTGTGTAAACGCCGCCTGTTGCTTGGATGTGGAGTGCTTTTTTACCTTCCATCAATCCTTTTGGACCTTCAGCTGTGTAGGCAAATGTTTTTCCAGCAAGAAGAACGCTGTCGATGTACATTTTGAGACGTGCCGGGAATGAGAAGTTCCACATTGGTGTAACGAAAACATATTCGTCAGCTGCCATGAACTGCTCGAGGTGTTTCGTCATTGTACCGACTTTAGCGATTTCGACTTCTGAAAGCTCTTCGCCTGTCGCGAATTTGCCCCATGCGCTCAAGACATCTGTATCGATTTCTTGGACATCTTCGCTGTAGAGGTTAAGCACTTCTACTTCTGCATTTGGATTTGCTGCTTTATAGCTTTCAAGGAACGCTTCACCTGTTTGAAGGCTGAATGAATGTTCCGTAGATTTCGGGTTTACAGTTACATAAAGTAATTTAGTCATTTTTATTTCCCCTTTTTATTTAAAGTAATTTCTGTAACTAAACATACCAACATCACTTTCATTTGTCAATTCGTTTGATTTCAAAGTATTAACTCTATGAAAAGACAAACAAAAAAGATGAAATCTCACCTTTCAGTGACATTCCATCAAGATTGAATGGATCAGCTGACATTACGCTTTTTCAGAATGCGTATAATTATCTGCCCGGTACCCGATTCGTTTAAGTTGATCAATCAATTGTTCTTTTTCGCTAACCGTCAAGTCGCTGAATAAGTCGGTCAAAAATGCTTCATGTTTCGGGAACGTTTCTTCCATCAACGCTTGACCTTCCTCAGTCAATGTACCAAATGTGACGCGACGGTCTGTCGGGCAAGATTTTCGTGCTAGTAGTCCACGATTTTCAAGTTTATCTACTACGTAAGTGACACTTCCACTCGTCAATAAAATCTTGTCGCCGATTTGCTGGAGCGGTGTATCGCCTTTATGATACAACAACTCAAGCACGCCAAACTCTGAAGGATTCAATTGATGGGTCTTGATGTCTGCTTTTACTTGTTCCGTCACAGCATGCATCGTTCGCGATAAGACTACGAGCAATTTTAGTGCTAGTTTCGAATCTGTCGCTTCCATTTTACGTTCGCCCCTCTTTATCTTGATTCGCAAATAATCATAGTCCTCTTTTTTACATTGGTCAATTGCGGTCGAAATTCTCATGACTTCTTCTTCTTGAAATTGTTCTTGCCGTGGAACGCGTTCCATAGTCTATCGTCATGGTATACACTACTAAGGAGGTCTTCTATATGTCGCTTCATACACGATTAAAACGTCTCTACAAATGGAACGTCGCCTTCGAACTTGCGATTGAGCAACTCGGGACGCCGACCGGTTATTACCTTTGCAAACATACCTTGATTGAACAATATCCTCATTTAACACCGACTGAAAAAATGAAGCTCCTCGAAAGAATTACGGAGCAAATCGAACGCTCTGATTCGTCGTCCGGACCAATCACGAAGCAACACTGGTTTCAACTCGAACAACAACTATCTAGTTAAGGATAGGAGGGATTTTGAATGACGAACATTCGTGACTTGGCTCACGAAGCAAACGTTTCCGTGACGACGGTCTCACGCGTCCTCAACGATCATCCTTATGTCGCTGAAGAAAAGCGGCGTGCCGTCAAAGAAGCCATTTTAAAGCTTGGCTACATCAGAAATCAAACAGCCGTCCATCTCTCGACTGGACGGACGAAAACGATTGGCGTCATGTTACCCTTCGTCGACCATCCCTACCATGCCGCGATTCTTCAAGGAATCGCTAAAAGTGCCTTTGAGGACGCCTATCGTTTTTTAACGTGGCAAACGAACTATTTTGAAGAACATGAACGAACTGTTTTACGCGCGCTTGCGCAACGTGAAGTCGATGGCTTAATCATCGTCTCACACAGTCTTGCAGTCTCTGAAATTCTTTCGTACGAACAATACGGTCCAATTGTCTTTTGCGAGTTGCATGAATATGTCTCATCCGTCTATATCAATCATTACACTGCGTTTTGTAAAGGCTTGACAGCACTCCAGCAACTCGGTCACCACCGGATCGGCATTTGTCTTGGACGGGCTGATAGTACGAATAGTCGCGCCCGCAAGCAGGCTTATCATGACCTCGTTGAACCTAATTCGAATGATTGGGTGTACGAGCAAACGTTGACGATTGAAGATGGCACCCGTGTCGCGGAACATTGGCTCAGTCAGAAACAGCGCCCTTCTGCTATCATGACGACGAGTGACCACGTCGCTGCTGGACTGATCATCGCGCTCAGAAAACGAGGGTACCGTATCCCGGAGGACCTATCTGTTATCGGGTTCGATGGCAGCGACCTCGCAGAAGTGCTCGATTTGACAACGATCGCGATCCCTTATGCGTTAATTGGTCAACAAGCTTTTTCGCTCGTAACGCGTGATGTCATGAATCAACCGTTACAAATCGAAATCCCGGCAACCCTTCAGATGGGGAATACTGCGGCACAGCTTCCCTCTGCCGATTGATGAGGAGAACTAAAAAACCCCGTTTCTTGTATCGTACAAGAGCGGGGTTTTGTCCTGTTCTTATAAAGTTCCTGCCGCGACGTAACGCGATCCCCAATACCCACCGCGGAATGATTCTTTAACGACTTGACCATAATACGAGTTAGCATTGATCATCGTCGAACCATCGACTGCAATACCGACGTGCTGGATGCCACTGCCATGCGTGAAGAACACGAGATCTCCTGCTGCGGGTGCCGTCCGTTTCGTTGCTGCATATTGCGAGGCTGCCGTACGTGGTAAAGATTTACCGAGCGCACGGTAAACGTAACTTGTAAATCCAGAACAGTCAAAGCTCGTCGGACCCGTTGCGCCAAAGACATATGGACGTCCTTTTAAACCTTCAGCGACAGATACAATCGTCGCACCTGTTTTTGAGAGTCCCGCTGTTGCTTTTTTATTGTAGCTCTTCGTGTACATCGCAGCGATGTACGCTGTCTTACCTTGATAACGCAACCGATACCAGTTGTTTGAGGTTTTGCTCGTGACAGTGACTGACTGGCCGAGCTTCAGCTGACCGAGTTTCTTCCCACTGACAGCGGCTTTCGAACGGATATTCAACACATCGACTGAAACGACTACTTTTTTTGCCGATGCTGCTTTAGTTGCTTGTGGGACGGCACTCCAACTGCTCACGACTAATGTCACGAGTATAAATAAACGGATCCAGAGCGATGCTTTCATCTTTTACTAATCCCCTTCTAAGTAAAGTTATCGGTTATGTAAAACGAATTAAATTGTCAGATAATTTCTGTTTTTATCCTATCATTTTGATTCCGTCGTTCGTGTTACAGTTTCTTGACAGGAACGCTTTCGCGTAATACTTTTGTAATAAAACAAAAAAACAGGTCATAGAACGGCTTTATGAAGCCATTCTATAATTCCTGTTTCAGAGAGGTTTTTGTTTGAAATCAATTAATCGGTTGACTTCTTTTTCCGAAAACGTGCTAAGAACTCATAGACAATCGGGACGATGAGAAGTGTCAGTAACGTCGAACTCGTTAATCCACCAATGACCGTGACCCCAAGTCCTTTCGAAATCAACGCGCCTCCTTCTAGACCGAGGGCGAGTGGTGACAAGGCACCAATTGTTGCGAGTGCCGTCATCAAGATAGGACGAAGTCGTGTGCCGGCTGCATCGAGCAGGGCCTCACGTGTCGCTAGACCTTCATTCTCTTTATGAATGACACGGTCAATCAAGACGATGGCATTCGTGACAACGATTCCGATCAACATCAAGGCTCCGATTAGTGATGAAACCGAGATCGTTTCGCCAGTAATCAAGAGGGCGAGTAAACCACCGATGATCGCGAACGGAAGTGAGAACAAGATGACGAGTGGCGTCAATGCTCCACCGAATGTCACGACAAGAACGAGATAGACGATCGCGACTGCTGCTGCCATCGCAAGACCAAGTTGTGTGAACGATTCTTGAATCTGCTCCGTCACCCCACCGACTTTGTAAGAAACACCTGTCGGAAGGTCAATTGTTTTGACTGCATCGTCAATTGCTTGTGATGCTTCCGTCGCTTTATCTGTTTTCAGTTCTGCTGTCACGGTTGTGACGAGTTTCCCGTCTCGTTCATTTAACGAGTCCGGTGTCGTACCTTTTTTGACAGAGACGAAATCAGATAACTTTTTAACACCGAGCGGCGTCGTGATATCGGCTTCTTCTAAATCATTGATCGAGTCGTACGTCGTTTGTTCGTTCGGTACGATGACGTCTAATTCTTTGCCATCTACTTTTATAGTAGAAAGTGGTTTTTCGACACCTTGCACGTTAGCGATTCCTTGCGCGAGCTGAGCTGTCGACACACCGAACTCGGCAGCTTTTTGTTGGTCGACTTCAAACGTGTACTGCGTATATGAATCTTTTAAGTCGGTCGTTACTTTACGAACGTATTTTGATTCACCTTCGATTGCTTTAACGAATTTCGGTGTGATTGTTTCTAGATCTTCGATTGAATTCGCGAAGACTGAATACGAAACACCAGATGAACCGGCACCACCACTGAAGTCTTGTTCTTTCCATTCTCCAGTCGGGATGGCTTCATTCAAGTCGTTCACTGCTTGTTGCTTCACGTCTGCGAAGTCCTCTGTATCTGGATCATACTGGGCGATGAAGACCGCTTGTTTCGTATTTCCCGGATTAAGTGGATTTTCGCCTCCGACCGTGAACTGGAGATTGTCGATATTCTTTTGTTTATCGAAATAAGCTTCCGCTTGATCCGCTGCCTCGAGCGAGTCATCAAGTGTTTGACCTGGTTTTGGATTATACGTCACATAAAACGTTTTTTCACCCTCTTGATTCAAGAAGTTGACCCCAATCGTTGGTACGAGGGCAAAACTTCCGACAAGCATCAAGACCGCGAGACCAAAGACAACTAACTTATGGTTCAAGGACCAGTTCAATACACCACGGTACCAGTTCGCTAATTTCCCACCATCTTCTTTTTCCGGTTTCGGCGCTTTCCCACGTTTGAACAGTGAATCAGCAAACATCGGTACGACCGTTACGGCAACAATCAGCGATGCGAATAATGCAAAGACAACTGTCAATGCGAACGGCAGGAACAATTCACCAACAAATCCTGTTACGAACCCGAGTGGTAAGAAAACAGCAATCGTCACGATTGTTGATGATGCGACCGGAATGAATACTTCACGTGTTGCATCGATGATTAAGGCTTTACCTTTAAGTTTTTCGCCGGGATCCGTTAAGCGACGGTAAATATTTTCGATGACGACAATCGAATCATCGACGACACGACCGATTGCGACCGTCATCGCACCAAGTGTCATGATGTTCAACGAGATGTCCATCTGTTTCAAGACAAGAATCGCCATCAGTAACGACAACGGAATCGAAATGACTGCGATGATCGTCGATTTAAAGTTGCGTAAGAATAAAAGGATGATGATGATCGCAAATAATGCACCAATCAAGGCTTTACTGATCATCGTTGAGACAGACTCTTCAATCGGTTTTCCTTGGTCGAGTGTGACTGACGTTTTGACCGACCCGTTTTCTTTTTCAAAATCTTGAATCGTTTCTTTGACGGCAGTGACGACGTCGACGGTATTCGCATCCTGTGATTTTGTCACTTGAATTCCGATTGAACGTTCACCGTTTGACCGCGAAATCGATTCTTCGATTCCTTTATCTTCCACTTTTGCGAGCTCAGACAATTTAACAGTCGGGACTTGTGTTGGTGTTGGCGCTTGCCCTTCTGTTGGTGTTTGCCCTTCTGTTGGCACTTGAGGCGTCGTCGGAGCTTGCGAAGGAGCTGCCGGTGTATCGCTCGCTGCCTGTTGCGGCGTATAAGGCAAACGTAGATTTTTTAATTCTGTGACCGTCGTAGCTTTTCCATCAAGCACAACAGCTTGCTCTTTGTCACCAAGCTCGTATAAGCCGAGTGCTAAACGCGAATCATTCGCTTGAATCAGTTGCTTGACGTTATCTTCTGTCAATCCATATTGCTGTAGCTTTTCATCATCGAATCGAATTTCAATCCGACGAATCTCTTGCCCAGCAATTTGAACCGTTTGAGCGCCTTCGATTCCTTCAAGTTTCGGTTGAAGTTCTGTCTCAACGAGCTTCGTCAACTCGGAGAGTGAACGTTTTTCATCTGATACTGCGAAACCGACAACGGGGAAAGCATCGAATGAAATCCGTGAGACATTTGGTTCTTGCGCGCCTTCTGGTAATTCAACATTCGCTAATGCTTCTTTAACTTGTTGTTCTGCTTCATCCATATCCGTACTGAAGCTGTAGTCGATTTGTAGATTTGAGGCGTTTTGGAAAGATGTCGATCGAACTGTTTCGACACCACTTAAATTTTCGACCTTACTTTCGAGTTCTCGACTGACTTCATCGAGGACTTGTTCCGGCGTCGCCCCTGGATAAATCGTCGTTACCGAAACAGTCGGTGTCGTAATGTCTGGTAGCGTTTCGAGTTTCATCGTCGTTCCTGCATAAATCCCAGCGACGGTGATGATGATCGTCAGCAACCAAAGAGCAAATTTATTATTCACTGAAAATTGAATGATACGCTTCATGGTAATTATTCGCCTTCTCTCTGTTTTTTATTTCATGTTTACTCTTTATCAGCTTGGTCGATTTCGCGCGCTCGCTTTAATAGACGCCCGACCAATTGTTGACGCTCTGCTTTTGACGGCTGAGCGAACTTAAAGTGCTCCGACATTTTCAATCCATCTAATACGAATCGAATCATCATCGCTTCGACCGGATCCGCACTGTCCATCAATTGACGAAAGAATTGGTTTACTTGTTTTTTCCGTTCTTCGACGAATTCTTCATTCTCTTTCAAAAATGATAATAAAAATAAGACGGTATCGATATCCAAGTGAAACTCTTCCTCATGATTCGCTTGTAGCGTGACAAACGCTTCCATCTGACCTAAACCTTGATCCAGATATTCTTGATACTGCTTAAACTGACGGGCTTCTTGTTCTTCAATCACACCCATCAGCAACTCTTCTTTCGAAGCGAAATGGTACAATAAGCCACCCTTAGAAACATTCGCTTGTTTCGCAACTTCTTCTAACGTCAATTGCGGAAACCCACGGCTCATCATGATTTGAACAGTCGCGTCAGTGATTCGCCGTCTCGTTTCTAACGCTTTCGCACTAACCATATGTTACCTCCTTCCTTTTACTATACCGTCCAGACGGTTTCTTTCTTCACTATACGAATTTTCATTCTCGAATGCAACATTCAATATATGTTTCACGTGAAACGTTTTCAATTTTTACGAAAAAAGGCATATTCTCGTCTGAACCGTGACGGAATATGCCTAAAGTCGTTCGATTTACGCTTCGCGTGCACTCTCACTTAATGCCGCTCGCATTATTTTCTTTAATTCATGCGTACGTAACACTTGAACACCACGATCAGTCGGTCCGTTTGGTGCTGCGACGTCGTCAATCAAGGCATCGGTCGGACGTGCATCCTGAAGTAGCAACTCTGCCGATCCTTTCATCGCTTGGGCAATGATACGACGCGCTTGTTGTGCTTCAAATCCGGCTTCCGTCAAAACAGGAGTCATCGCACCTACGATTTCATAGAAGAAAGCCGGACTGCAGCCCGCTGCAGCCATTAAGAACGGCATAGTCGTTTCATCCGTTTCCACTACCTCGCCGACGCGTAGAAAAAGTTCCGTCGCTAATTGTTTTTGTTCCATCGCTACTTGATGACCGAACCAAAGCCCTGTCATCCCTGTCCGAAAAGCGACCGGTGTATTCGGCATCGCACAGACTGCACCGCAACCTGATATCTGTTCAATTTCATCCGGTTTGATATGTGCTGCCACAGAAACAAGCAGTTGATTCGTCCACTCATGACGCTTTACGTATTCTAGTACGCCCTCAGGTTGCATGGCTAAAACGACGATATCGAATGACTCGATACTCTCCTCTTCGATGATTTGAACACCATGTTCATTAGCGAGCTCTGATAAACGTTTACGATCTGCACGATTCGTCATCGTAATTGAGTCGGGCGCAATTCCTGAATCAATCCATCCTCTGACCAACGATTCACTCATCGATCCTGCACCAACCATTAAAATGTTCATAACGTTCCTCCCACAACAAAAAAGGACCTGTTGTGCCAGGTCCTTTTCGTATTTTCCTTTTCAATTATACACGAAGTTCCAAGTCTTCGACAGCAACGACCCGAAGCCCTTTTTCGTTCAATTTCTTCACGATCTTATTTTTTGTTTTTTCATCACAATCAAGCGGAAGGGTAATGAGAACACGACGCATGACACTACTTTTGGCGTCAAGTGTCATGAGACTAGCAACCGTCGAGTATTTGTTAACGATTTTTGCAATCTTTTCAATGGCTCCTTTTTGTTCACTCAGCGCGACCGTCAACACGTAGCTTCCTGAATCACGATTCCATGCCTCTTCCAACATCCCAAGCATTTTCCCGTGCGGTAAAATACCAAAGAATTGACCGTCGTCATTTAGTACGGCAATGTATGGTAATTCTTTGATTGAGAAGAAGACTTCAAAGAAATTGCTTGCTGTATAGATGAACTTTGACGTGTTCTTAATGAGTGTCATGACATTGTCATCTAAACTGCCACCATTCATCCCATGGCGATAAATATGCATCTTATAGATATTCCCTTTAAATTCTTGACCTGATTGGTCGAGTACAGGTACGCAACGATATCCTGTATCTTCTAACGTCTTTAACGCTTCACGAAGCGTTGCCGTCTCTGAAATTTTGATACATTGGTGTTTTGGTATACATAAACTTTGCACGAGCATACAAAACGTCCTCCTCTATTTCACTTTGTGTTGTAGCCTACTTCTTCATCTTTTGTACTTATTCGTTCTGTTATCCATTTTTCCTGCTTTTCTTCTATTCCCTACTATTACAATAACAAAAACACAGGTGAAACCCACTGAATACAAGTAAAATAGTAGTAAACAATGTTTATTCAGATTATTTATTAATTTATCAACCCTATTAATTTTAAGTTTTATTAAGTTTTCGTAAACGCGATACATAGTTGTATTCTTTTACAATAACGTCTGATACAATCGAACTCGTGAAGTTACTTCACTATTCTATTCTTGTTCTTAATATGGAGGCAGAAGAAATGTTTAGTAAAAAACAAGATCCATTCGCAGTGAAATTATCCGAGATTGCCGGACACTTGCAACAGACGTCACAGTTTTTCGTTGATTTCAAAATCAATGGTATTGCAGACGTTAAAGAATTCGCGCATAAAGTCAAAGACTTTGAAACGGCTGGTGACGACTTGATGCACCAACTGATCATCGACTTGAACAATGCGTTCATCACACCGATTGATCGCGAAGACTTGCTTGCACTCGCGAACTCACTGGATGATGTACTCGATGGATTTGAAGAATGTTCCGCGATTTTTGAGATTTATAACATCGTCCGTGCCGACGAACATATGATTAAATTCGTCGATGAGATTCATATCGCCGTCAACGAACTCGCTTTAGCGATGGACCTTCTTGTCGCACGTAAGCTTCAACCGATGCGTGAACATGTCATCAAAGTAAAAGAACAAGAAACGATTTGTGATGACTTACGTCGTAAATCAATCAAAGCATTGTTCGCGACTGAAACTGATCCAATTAAAATCATTCAATATAAAGAAATCTATGAATCGCTCGAATCAATCGCCGATTACTGCCAAGACGCAGCAAACGTCATTGAAACGATCATCATGAAAAACGCATAAGTGAGGAGCTAACGAGATGGATAGTCTGTTTATCATCACCGCTATAATCGTGATTCTCGCACTTGGCTTCGATTTCATTAATGGTTTCCACGATACGGCGAACTCGATTGCGACTTCGGTGTCGACTCGTGCATTGAAACCACGTCACGCCATCATTCTTGCTGCGACGATGAACTTTTTAGGGGCAATCACATTTACTGGAGTCGCTAAGACGATTTCCGGAGACATTGTTGACCCATCGACACTAGAACACGGAAGTTATGTCGTCATCGCTGCTCTCCTCTCTGCGATTGCTTGGAATCTATTGACGTGGTACTTCGGTATTCCGTCCAGTTCTTCGCATACGTTGATTGGTTCGATTGCCGGTGCTGCCATTGCTTCAGTCGGATTCGGTGGAATCGAGACAAAAGGCTTCTTAAAAATCGTCCAAGCCTTATTGATTTCGCCAATCCTTGCTTTTACGCTCGGTTTTCTCGTCTACGGCATTTTTAAAGTAGTTTTCAAAAAAGGGAATTTGGCGAAGACGAATCGTCGCTTCCGTCATATGCAGATTGCGACTGCAGCCCTTCAATCGTATACACACGGAACGAATGATGCGCAAAAAGCGATGGGGATCATCACCCTCGCCTTGATTTCTTCTGGTTTCCAGACTGATCATGATGTGGCCCTTTGGGTAAAACTCTCTTGTGCCATCGCGATGGGACTCGGGACATCTGTCGGTGGATGGCGGATCATCAAAACAGTTGGTGGTCAAATCATGAAGATTCGTCCTGTCAACGGCGTAGCGGCTGACTTAACGTCTGCTGCGATCATCTTTGGTGCGACGGCGATCCATCTTCCTGTATCAACAACGCATGTGATTTCATCTGCCATCATGGGTGTCGGAACATCACACCGCAAAAAAGGCGTTAAATGGGGTACGGCTAAACGAATGCTGATTACATGGGTCATCACGTTACCGATTTCGATGGCATTCGCCGCTCTGATTTATACGATTCTTGATTTTCTTTTCATTAAATAATCTCATCCCCCACTCGTTCATTTGAGGTGGGGGTTTTGCTTACACTTCATAAGTTGCCGCAGTTGTCGCCTTGTCTATAATTCGCTATGATAATGGAAAGAAGTAGCGCTAATTTATTAGGAGGAATTCCAAATGACAAAACGTAAAGCATTAACGATTGCTGGTTCTGACACGAGTGGTGGAGCTGGTATTCAAGCAGACTTAAAAACGTTCCAAGAGCTTGAAGTCTATGGCATGAACGCGCTGACGGTCATCGTCGCGCAAGACCCTGACCAAGCTTGGCACCATGCGGTCTATCCAATCGATGCAGAACTCGTCCGGACACAAATCCATACGGTCCTCGGAGGAATCGGTGTTGATGCAATGAAGACGGGGATGCTTCCGACTGTCGAAATCATCGAAGTCATTGCTGAAAAAATTAAAGCATCAGGCGTTAAAAACGTCGTCATCGATCCGGTCATGGTCTGTAAGGGTGAAGATGAAGTCCTCAATCCGGATACAGCGAATGCCTTACGCGACATTTTGACACCGCTCGCGACAGTCGTCACACCAAACGTTTTCGAAGCGGGACAATTGTCTGGTCTTGGAAAAACACCTTCGACGATTGACGAGATGAAACTTGCAGCAGCACGGATTCACGAAAAAGGTGCACAATATGTCCTCGTTAAAGGTGGCAGCAAGATTGATCACCCCCGAGCAGTTGACGTGCTTTATGATGGAAAAGAGTTTATCCTAATTGAGGATGAACGCATTGAGACACCATATACGCACGGGGCAGGATGTACGTATTCTGCAGCGATTACAGCAGAACTCGCTAAAGGCGCTTCAGTCGAAGAAGCCGTTCGAACTGCTAAATCGTTTATCACAGCGGCGATTCGTAACTCATTCCGTTTGAATGAATACGTCGGCCCGACTGATCATGCTGCACATCGTACAGTTAAGTCTTAACACGTTCAGGAAGTCCGCGCAGTGATTCGCGGGCTTCTTTCTGTATTCGAAGGGAGAGATACCATTGCAAACACTTGATTTAAAGGTCGTCCAACAGTACATTGACGATCATGCGAACACACCACTTTACGTCCACGTCGAAACAACGAACGGTGCGTATGCGACGCACCAAGATCCGACGTTCCATAGTGCGGGGATGTTCTTCCGCAACGCGGAAATCACATACGAACGCGGTTTGATCACAGGAAACGGTCCATACCGGATTGGTCTTAAACTTGCCCACGGATGGTTGTACGGTGAAGGATTAACCGATTATGAATTCGCGGGAGAACAACTCTTGATCGCAGGACATGATATCGAAGGTCGCCTCGCGATTGCTTTTGAGCTCAGCCCGACACCATTCGCCCAAGGCGCAGAGGAGGTAGAATGATGGCTTATAATGAACACGATCACCTGCTCGTCATCTTCCCTCACCCGGACGATGAAGCATTCAGCTCAGCCGGGACAATCATCGAGCATGCAACGAACCGCGGACCTGTTACGTACGCCTGTTTGACGCTCGGCGAAATGGGACGCAACATGGGACGTCCTGTCTTTACGAACCGGGAACAACTCGCGACGATTCGTAAACGTGAATTGATCGCAGCAGCTGAAAAAATGCAGATTACCGATCTTCAAATGTGGGGACTACGGGATAAGACAGTCGAATTCGAAGATGAAGCAGCACTCGCTGAACGGATTGGACAGTTGATTGAAAAAACACGTCCTACACGCGTCATTTCATTTTATCCGGGCTATGCCGTCCACCCGGACCACGAAGCAACAGCACGTGCTGTCGTTCGTGCCCTTCGCGCAATCGCTGAAGCCGATCGTCCTGAATTTCTTGCCGTCGCTTTTGCGAACAACACAAAAGACGAGCTTGGCGAAGGGACGTTCATTCATGACGTCAGTGCATATACGGATCAAAAAGTTGCTGCCCTTGAAGCCCACGCTTCTCAAACAGGTGGACTGATGAAGGTCATCTCGGAAGACTCGAACATCCGGGATCTCCTTGTTAAAGAACGCTATTACCACTATCCATTATGATGAAGAACCTCGAAACGACTCGGATGTCGTTCGAGGTTTTTTTTGCAGATTAAATGATTTGCAGGACACAAGACGCTGACTCTGCGCGCTTTTCCCTGCAGGCGTCACAGGAGGCTGAATCTTTTGAAGCCCGCAACGATTGACATGAGAAACAGTCGACTTTTCTTTGCCCGTCTGCTAGTGTGAATAGTTGAGACTGTGTCTCCGGAGTTCGTAACCTCCTCCGTCACAAAAACTAGGAATGGAAGTGTAAACTATGAAAAATGAACGTGCTCTTGTCGTCTTCAGCGGCGGCCAAGACTCGACGACTTGTCTGTTTCAGGCACTCGCGAACTATTCCGAAGTCGAAGTCGTTACCTTCAACTACGGACAGCGTCATGCCGAAGAACTCGAAGTCGCGCGAACGATCGCAGCGGAACTTGGTGTCAAACACCATGAGCTCGATCTGTCACTCCTCAGTCAACTCACAAGCAATTCGTTGACCGATCACACTCAACAAATCACGACGAACGAAGATGGACTCCCTTCTACATTCGTAGATGGCCGAAACCACCTGTTCTTATCTTTCGCAGCCGTCCTTGCTAAGGGACGTGGCATCCGCCATATCATCACGGGTGTATGCGAAACCGATTTCTCCGGATACCCGGATTGTCGTGACTCCTTCATCAAGTCACTCAACGTGACACTCAACCTCGCGATGGATTATCCATTCGTCATTCACACGCCACTGATGTGGCTCGATAAAAAAGAAACATGGGCGCTGGCCGATTCGCTAGATGCTTTTGATTTCGTCCGTGAACGGACACTGACGTGTTACAACAGCATTATCGGAGATGGTTGCGGCGACTGCCCAGCTTGTGAATTACGGAAAAAAGGCTTAGACGCCTACATCGAGGAGGGAACTACCCATGAAATTCAACTATGAAGCACCTGAAACTGTCGAGCGCCCGACCGGCGACTCGCTCATCTATACAAAATCACGCGTCATGATCGTCAAAAAATTGACGTTTGATGCTGCCCATCACCTGTATGACTACGATGGAAAATGTCGTGCCTTACACGGGCATACGTATCACGTCGATCTCGGAATCAGCGGATTCCTGGACCACCGCGGGATGACACTTGACTTTGGTGACCTGAAAAAGATCTTCAAAGAACATCTCGAACCGTTGCTCGATCACCGTTATTTAAACGAATCGCTTCCCTATATGAATACGACGGCAGAAAACATGTCGGCCTGGATTTTTGAAACGCTCGGACAGCATTTACCGGACGAACGCGGTCTCCGTGTCGAATTCGTCAAGTTATATGAGACACCGACTGCATTCGCTGAAGTCCGTCGCGAATGGATGAATGAAGCATGAGCCAACTGAAAAAAATACCAAAGATTCCCGTTCTTGAAATTTTTGGTCCAACGTTCCAAGGAGAAGGTCGTTCGATTGGACAAAAAACAATGTTCGTCCGGACAGGCGGATGTGACTATTCATGCGCTTGGTGTGATTCTGCCTTTACCTGGGACGGATCAGAAAAACCAGATCTTTTGACGGCAGAAGATATCCTGACGCGTCTCGATGCGCTCGGTTCGTATGGGCACGTGACGATTTCCGGGGGGAATCCGTTGCTCCACGCATCGATTGGTACGCTCGTCGACGCCTTGAAGGCACGTGGTATCACGATGTCCGTCGAAACACAAGGTTCGTATTGGCAAAACTGGTTACTCGATATCGAAGACGTCACCATCAGTCCGAAGCCGCCGTCAAGCGGCATGACGGTCGATTACGATCGGCTCGACGTATTCTTTAAACGACTCCCTGAACTACAACGCGCTGTCAAAATCGTCATCTTCGACGAAGCGGACCTCGACTTCGCAGCAGCGATTTCTGAACGATATGCGTTAAAAACACTGTATCTATCACTCGGTAATCCGGATCCGGCGGAAGAAGGCACGATTGCTCCGCGGATGTTGTCCGACTTAAAAACTTTATGGGAACGCGTCGCGCAAGATGAACGCTTTAACCATGCCCGTGTTCTACCACAACTGCACGCCCTCGTTTTCGCGAACGACCGTGGCGTTTAAAAAGGAGTCCTATTCATGCGTCCAGAAGATTTAAACGACTTATCTTTGCTCGGTCAAAAGGCCGTCCCTTATATTTTTGAATATCAACCGGAAGTGCTCGAAGCGTTCCCGAACCGTCACCCGGAGAACGACTACTTCGTTAAGTTCAATGCGCCGGAATTCACGAGCCTTTGCCCGATCACGAATCAACCGGACTTTGCGACCATTTATATTTCGTACATTCCTGACGAAAAACTCGTTGAGTCGAAATCACTGAAGCTATATCTCTTCAGCTATCGTAATCATGGCGACTTCCATGAGAACTGCATCAATGTCATCGGAAAAGACCTCGTCAAACTGATGGAGCCACGCTACCTCGAAGTCTGGGGGAAATTCACACCACGCGGCGGGATTTCGATCGATCCGTACTATAACTACGGAAAACCCGGCACGAAATATGAACGAATGGCAGAACACCGTTTGTTCAACCATGATCTTTATCCGGAAACGGTCGATAACCGTTAATCCGAAAACCATCAAAAAAAGCCGAATTCCTGACGTGATCATTTCACGGGAATTTGGCTTTTCTTCTATCTAATCGACTGTGTATGAACGTCAGCTCGACGGTAAATCCACGATTTTTTGTCGTTCTGCCTGAGCATGAATCGCTTCTGCTGACCAAATATGTCGTAAGAGATGTTCATAAGGGACGCCTAACGCTTTTGCTAACCGATCAATCATTGAAGTAGAAGGATGGGCGAGGCTTGCTTCGATTCGCTGAATCATCTCTGCTGTCGTCTCCGTCATCGTCGCAAGTCTTTCTTGGTCGATGTTTTGTCGCTCACGTAATGTTTGGATGCGTTCTCCATAATTCGTAAGTGGTGTCATCGCTTGATTCATGATTTTTCTTGTCTCCTTTTTCGTCTCCGGACTACTTCCCACCGATGCTGCTTTTAGTTTATTCCCGATTTTCATTTTCGAAACACATCTCGAAAAAAAGATTTTCAATTAATGAAACATAATTTCACTAATTTATTAAAAAAAGACTAGCTTTTTAAAAAAATATCGCTTACAATTTTAAATGCAAACGGTTGCATTAATCGCTTACATATTTGCACGATATACAGACAAAAAGACTGCTTGAGGAGTGGAGAAACATGCGGAAAACGATCTCGTTCGACTTTTGGCAAAAGCTTGGGAAGGCTTTAATGGTTGTTATTGCAGTTATGCCAGCTGCCGGAATCATGATTTCAATCGGAAAATTAATCGGAATGTACGGCGGCGACATCACAATCGTGCAAACGATTGCAAGAATCGTCGAAGACCTCGGCTGGGCAATCATTACGAATCTACACGTCCTCTTCGCCGTCGCCATCGGTGGCTCATGGGCTAAAGAACGTGCTGGTGGTGCCTTTGCCGCATTGCTCGCGTTTATTTTAGTCAACCGCGTGACCGGTGCGATCTTCGGTGTCAATGCAACGATGCTCGCTGATCCGAAAGCAACGGTTAGTTCGTTACTCGGATCTGACTTAATCGTAAAAGATTATTTCACTTCTGTACTCGGTGCACCTGCTCTTAATATGGGGGTTTTCGTCGGAATCATTTCTGGTTTCCTTGGCGCCGTTCTTTTTAATAAATTCTATAACTTCAGCAAATTACCGGATGCACTCGCCTTTTTCAACGGGAAACGGTTCGTCCCGTTCGTCGTCATCGGTGGTTCGGTCGTCGCGGCGTTTGTTTTATCACTCGTCTGGCCGTTCGTGCAAGGACTCTTAAATGATTTCGGTCGCTGGATCGCGACGTCACGCGACTCTGCCCCAATCATCGCCCCATTCGTTTACGGGACACTCGAACGTCTCTTACTGCCATTCGGTCTACACCATATGTTGACCGTGCCGATGAACTATACGGAACTCGGTGGAACGTATAAAATTCTGACGGGTGCTGCACAAGGCTCGACAGTGGCCGGGCAAGATCCGCTTTGGCTCGCCTGGGTGACCGATCTCGTCAACTTAAAACAGGCCGGTAACACACAAGGCTACAACGACTTACTCAATAGCGTCGTGCCCGCTCGCTTCAAAGAAGGACAAGTCGTCACGTCACTCGCTTCGTTGATTGGTGTCGCAGTCGCGATGTATATGTCGGTCGACGAAGATAAAAAGAAAGCGTACAAACCGGTCTTCTTGTCTGCTGGTCTCGCTGTGTTCTTGACAGGTGTTACGGAGCCAATCGAATTCATGTTCATGTTCATCGCACCTGTCCTGTACGTCGTCTATGCTGTCTTGACGGGTGTCGCGTTCGCACTTGCTGACGTCATGCATCTTCGGATCCATGCCTTCGGGGCGATTGAACTCTTGACGCGGATTCCATTGATCGCGAAAGCAGGTCTGATCGGAGATTTGCTACGTTTCATCGGAGTCTGTGTGTTCTTCTTCTTCCTCAACTTCTTTACGTTCCGCTTTGTCATCAAGAAGTTTAACTACGCGACACCAGGTCGTAACGGAAACTACCTCGATGACATCGTCGTCAAAGAGGACGGGACAAGTGAAGTCGCTGCAACTGTCGTCGCTGACGGTTCGCAAGCAACACGCATCATCGAACTGCTCGGTGGTCAACAAAACATCGAAGACGTCGATGCCTGCATGACACGTTTACGCGTCACGGTCAAAGATCCAAGCCTCGTCGCGAAAGAACAAGACTGGAAAGCGAACGGCGCACTTGGTCTTATCCTAAAAAATAACGGCGTGCAAGCCATCTATGGTCCGAAAGCGGATGTCTTGAAATCTGATATCCAAGACCGAATTGGCGCATAAACCAGACGAATTAGGGTAAATAAAAAAAGGTGGAGCTCATCCGTGAGTTTCACCTTTCTTTATTCAGAATCAACACTCAGGAGGAACGACAGATGCGCCTACTCACACTCAATTGCCATTCCTGGCAAGAAGAACACCAGCTTGAAAAAATCAATCAAATTGTCGCTCAAATCATCCAACAGGATTATGATGTCGTCGCCTTACAAGAAGTAAGCCAATTAATGGATACACCAATTGTTTATGGTGCAATCCGTGAAGATAATTTCGTCTACATGATTCAACAAGCACTTAAAGAACGTGGGCATGACTATGAATTCGTTTGGGACTTCTCACATATCGGATACGATGCGTACGAAGAGGGACTCGCCCTCTTGACGAAACATCCGATTTTGAAATCTGATTCGTACTATGTCAGCCGAAGCCAAGATACGATGGACTGGAAGTCACGCAAAATCGTCCGGGCGACGATTGATATCGATGGAACCCAAATTACGTTCAACTCTTGTCACCTCGGTTGGTGGGAAGATGCCGCAGAACCATTCAGCGAGCAGTTTAATCATTTGATTGCCCGGATGGATCCGCTTGAATGGACTCTCTTCTTAGGCGACTTCAACAATGATGCCTTCGAGCGGGAGAGCGGTTACGACTACATGGTCGAACGGGGTCTCCATGACCTGTTCCTCCTAGCGGAAGAGACGGTTGGTGTCGAGACCGTCGAAGGTAAGATTGACGGTTGGGAAGAGAACCAACACGGCTTACGGATTGATTTAGTGCTCTCGAATCGCAAAATTGATGTCGCGCGGGTCGGTGTGACGTTTGACGGAGTACTGGCGCCAATCGTTTCCGATCACTTTGGCATCGAAGTCGATATTGCGATTCAAAAAGATCCATTTTGACTGTTGACAACGCTTTCTTTTTTGTTTTATGATAAAGCCAACAAGCAAATAGTGCGGATTGTGACAGTACGGCTGGCAAGACCGATGCAACACCTAGAACGTTTAGGTGTTGTTCGGTCTTGCCTTTTTTTGTGGGCTGACCAGTCGCACACCTTTCCTAAAAGGAGGAATTCAAATGGATTACAAACAAACAGCTGCGCAGGTCCTTACCCTTGTCGGTGGTCGTGAAAATATTATCACAGCAGCGCATTGTGCGACACGTCTCCGTCTCGTCCTTCATGACGAATCGAAGGTCGATCAAGCGGCACTCGAAGATCTTGACGGCGTCAGTGGTGCTTTCTCGAGTTCAGGTCAATATCAAATCATCTTCGGGACCGGGACCGTCAATAAAGTCTTCACTGAGTTCGCTCCCCTCGCTGGCGTCAATGTCAATGGTGAAGAATCAGTCGACGTGAAGAAAGCCGCTTCCCAAAAATTAAATCCGTTCGCACGCCTTGCCCGGTCGCTTTCAAACGTCTTCGTACCATTGATTCCGGCAATCGTCGCCGCTGGTCTCTTAATGGGCTTACTCGGAATGATTAAAGCCTTCGGTTGGGTCGACGGAGCTTCACCGATTGTCCAGCTGCTCGATATGTTCTCGTCTTCCGCTTTCATCATCTTGCCGATTTTGATCGGTTTCTCAGCCGCGCGTGAATTCGGTGCTAATCCATATCTCGGTGCGGTCATCGGTGGAATCATGACGCACCCTTCACTCCTCAACCCTTGGACACTCGGGAACAGTGAACCGGAAGTGATGCATTTCCTCGGGATGAACATCGAACTGATTGGTTATCAGGGTACGGTCTTCCCTGTCCTCTTAACCGTTTGGGTCATGGCGAAGATTGAACAGCAAGTTCGTAAACGGACACCGGAAACACTTGATTTGTTAGTCACACCGTTCGTGACGATTCTCGTCACAGGATTCCTTGCCCTCATCGTCATCGGACCACTTGGTACATTGCTCGGTAAAGGAATTTCATTCGTACTCGTCTTCTTCTATGAACAATTCTCGGTCGTCGCCGGTCTCTTATTCGGTGGTCTTTACTCAACGATTGTCATCACAGGAATGCACCATAGTTTCCATGCGATTGAAGCGGGACTTATTGCTGATAAGAGCATCGGGAAGAACTTCCTGTTACCGATCTGGTCGATGGCGAACGTCGCTCAAGGCGGCGCCGGTCTCGCTGTTTACTTCATGACGAAAAACGTCAAATTAAAAACGCTCGCTTTACCATCTGCCTTCTCGGCGTTTCTCGGTATTACGGAACCAATCATCTACGGGGTCAACTTACGTCTTGGTAAACCGTTCATCGGTGGTGCGATTGGTGGCGCAATCGGCGGTGGCTACGTCGTCTTGACGCAAGTCGCTGCAAACGCTTATGGTTTGACGGGCATACCGATGATTGCAATCGTCGCTCCACTTGGAGCTTCGAACTTGATCAACTACCTTGTCGGTTTTGCGATTGCTGTCGCGACAGCGTTCATCGCGACGGTCATCCTCATGCGTCTTGATGCACGAAAACAAAAACAAACCGATTTAGCCGCTTAAGTAAAAAAGACATGCGACCCTCTCGAGTATACTCGTCGGGTCGCATTTGTCGGTTTTGTTCTGAGCGCCGTTACCCGTATAATAAAAGGTAGAAGGGAGGAGTCAGACTGATTATTCATAAAGTACTCAACAACAATGCCATCGTCACAAAAGAACAAGGACAAGAACGGATCATCATGGGACCGGGAATCGCTTTCGGTAAAAAGAAAAAAGATCCCGTCGATCCTTCCAAAATCGAAAAGATGTTCATTCCCTCGTTCGAAAATGCTGAACTGTTTAAAGAAATCTTAACGACGACCCCATTAGAAATCATTGATTTGTCCGAACAAATCATTTCTTATGCGGAAGGCGAACTTCAGACACCCTTTCATGATTATATCCACGTCAGTCTGACGGATCACCTTGCCCACGCCGTTCGCCTAGCACGTGAAAATCTTGTCGTCCACAATCGGCTCGCGGAAGAAATTCGCTTGTTATATACAGCCGAGTACAAAATCGGTGAATGGGCGGTTACACAAATCGAACGGACCCTCGCGGTTGCTTTACCGAAGGAAGAAGCGGCAAACATCGCACTTCACCTCTTTAACGCCCGCCAACAGCACCCGAACATGGCGACGGCATTACAAACCGCTACACTGTTGAACGAATTACGGGAACAAATCGAGAGCTTCTTCGGCCAAACGATTGAGACGACCTCCATGACGTATTACCGGTTCTTCACGCATATGAAACTTGTCCTCGCCCGGATTGAACAAGGACAGACACTGCACGATATGGATGATGTCATCTTATCCGCCGTCAAAACACGGTACGCGGACGCATTTCATTGTGCCGAAAGTATGGCCGCTTGGCTCGAACAGGAGTTAAAAACGACCGTCCCCGACTCGGAAGTCGGCTATATGGCCCTTCATGTCGAACGGATTCGACCGGATTTAGAAAGGAGCGAATGATGATGAAAATTTTTAGTCTTGGAGAAGCATTAATTGATTTGATTCCACTTGATGACAGCAATACGACGTTCCAAAAAAATCCCGGCGGTGCTCCCGCCAATGTCGCCGTCGGCCTCGCCCGTCTTGGCGTCGACAGCTATTTTCTCGGTGCTGTCGGGGATGACTCGATGGGGCATTTCCTGAAGGATACACTGCACCACTATGGGGTTAAAACGGATCATATCGTTCTTGACGCAACGAATAAAACGGGGCTTGTCCTCGTCACGAATGCTGAAAATGGCGAACGGTCGTTTGAATTCATCAACACGTATCGTGCCGATATGAGTTTTCATGAACAAGATATCCCCGAGGTGTTGGCAGAAGCTGATTTACTTCATATCGGTTCAATTTCCTTAATCTCCGGTGATGCCGTCGCAGCAACACGTCGTGCCATCGCGCTCGCAAAAGAGCATGGTGTCCCGATTTCTTACGATCCGAACCTCCGTGAATCCCTATGGTCGAATCTCGATGTCGCCCGGACGACGATTCAATCCGTCCTGCCTGACGCGCAAATCGTTAAGTTGGCAGAAGAGGAACTGACCTTCTTGACCGGCCAAACGGACTTGGATGAAGGGGCAGCTGAACTACTCGCTGAATACCCGATTCAATTGCTCGCCGTCACACGGGGAAGTGAGGGGTCCTTACTCTATACGAATCGGGCAATGGCGGAAATCAACGCGATTTCGGTGGATGCCGTCGATACGACTGGAGCCGGGGACGCCTTTATGTCTGGTTTGCTACACCAGTGTGCGACGCGGTCGTTTGCATTCGATTGGGATGAAGATGAACTGCAGGACATCGGGCGGTTTGCCGCGATTTCCGGCGGCCTCGCCGCGTCCGTCAAAGGGGCGATGGCTGCTTTACCGACACTCGACGAGGTGTCACGTCGTCTAGATTGAATTACAAAAAAACTGTCTGCCTAGCCATATTACGCTGCTAGACGGACAGTTTTTTCATTTAGATGAAATGAATGACTCAATCGCTTCAATCGCCTCATCTTGTTGTGCTTTTGGTGTTAATGGACTCGTGTTGTCACCCTTTTGTGCCCCGTACATCCCAAAGTTCGCATGATTGCCCTCTTCGATGAAATGGAATGTCGCGTCCGATCGAAGATTTTTTTTACTTGCTTCGATGTCCGCTACAGGTAAGACGCCATCACGTCCGCCATAGACCGTCAAGGACGGTGTATCGATGGCATCAATCGGATAGGACGCGAGAAAGATGATACCTTTAATCTTCGAACGCTCTTCAAGGACCGTCGAAGCGGCACTTCCACCTAACGAATGTCCCATCACATACCATCGTTTGATTTTCGGATGTGCATCGATGATCGGTAAGGCCGCATTTGCGTCAAGCAACGCGATATTAAACGGTAATTTTGGTATGACGACGAAATGTCCGTCCTTCGCTAACTGACTCCCGATATAACTGTAGGCACCCGGATCGACCTTCGCCCCTTGATAGAACACAAATCCGACTTCACTCTCCGGATCACCAAACTGATAATCTTTCCCGTCCTGTTGTTCGACATATGTTTTTGCTTCTTTTGACGGATCATAATCAAATTGTGCCCAAACCATAAAGGCTCCGATGACGAGTCCGATGAGTATGATGAAACTGATGCTGATTCGCTTGAGCCACTTTTTCATATTCATTCCTCCCTCTTAACTCCTACCCCACCTGATGTGAAAAATCACATATGAAAATTATTTTCTAAATTTTCAGTCAATGTAAGCGTATCTATCGCTTTTTCAATAATTGGTTTAAGATGAAACGAGTATCGTTTCTTTTGAAAGGGGAATCATCTGTTTTGCCACGTACCGTAGTCTCCACGATTCAGTGGTTTTTGTTTATCATCTGTACTAACATCGCCCCGCCACTCGCCATTGCCGCATCGTTTGAACTATCGAGCGCGGACACATTGGCTTTCCTATCTCGTTGTCTGTTCGTTTTTGCGATTTTAAGTTTATTCCAAGTGTTCCTCGGTCACCGTCTACCGATCATGGAAGGGCCGGCCGGGATTTGGTGGGGTGTCTTCGCCCTCTATTCCTCGATCGGGATTACGTTGTACGGAAGTTACTCGAACACACTCCAATCGCTTGGTTTCCTTCTTATTTTAAGTGGTATCATCTGCATCATTTTGACAGTAACGGGTATTTTACGCCGACTCGTCCCGTTGTTTACACCACAAGTCATCGGCGTTTACATGCTCCTGCTCTCTGCCCAACTGTCAGGCTCCGTCATGAAGGGACTACTTAACCTGGAAAACGGTAAGATCCAAGTGTTACCGGCCGTCATTTCCGTATTGACCGTCATCATCTCACTTTATCTCGAACGTAGCGATCGGTTGCGCCAGTATGCCTTACTCATCACGCTGCTCGTCGGTTGGAGCATGTTTGCCTTAATCGGACGTGCCGAGATGCCGAGCTTCGATGGTCCATTCTTTACACTTCCTGACTTATTCCCGTTCGGCGGCATTCATCTGGACTGGACATTACTCCCGACAGCCTTAATCATCTCTTTACTATTGATGACGAACGTGCTCGCGAACATCAAAGTCATCGAGCGCATCATCAGTGCGAAACGTGGCGAACACGTCAAAGGGCAAGTCGGAACAGCCGGTGTCACGGCTGGTGTCGGACAGATTTTTGCCGGGATGTTCGGTACAGTCGGCCCCGTCGCGATTTCTGGAACAGCCGGATTCATCGCTTCGACGGATAACACGGATCGTAAATCGTTTGCGATCGCGAACGTCATTTGCTTATTCTTAAGTATCGTCACGCCATTCGTCGGGTTGATTGCAAAAATTCCGGTTGCCGTCGGTTATGCGATGGTCGCACCGATTGTTGCCGGGATGGCCATCATCGGTGTCACAGAAGCAGCACGCGACTTGAATCGGCAAACAGCAATGATCACGGTCGGGTTACCCGTCCTCGTCGGAATCGGTGCCCTACTCTTACCGAAAGGTGCGACAGCCGATCTCCCTCCACTCGTCACGACACTGATGTCGAACGGACTGGTGCTCGGGACGCTCGTTGCCCTGTTCGCAGAATCTTTACGCCATATTCGAACAAATGATTAACAAAAAGACAGGTAACTCGGAAAAAATCCGAGTTACCTGTCTTTTTTTGTGAAATCGACCTTAGCGAATACCACGCATATACTTTTGGAGTTTTGGTGCAAATGCGAACAAGAGAAGTCCAAGTGCAATCGCGACGACACCGGTGATTCCGAAGTATGCGACTTCTGTTTCTTTCCCGTAGTATTTAACGATCTGTGCATTGACGGCCTGTCCCGTTGCATTCGTTAAGAACCAAAGACTCATTGTCTGTGCCGAGAAAGCAGCGGGTGCCAGTTTCGTCGTTGCCGATAAACCGACTGGTGATAGTAATAACTCACCCATCACGACGAGGAAGAAACTGAGTGCGAGCCAGAGCGGACTAACGATTGTGTCTGTACCAAACAATAGTCCAGGTAACATCATGACGATGAACGAAAGTCCTGCGAAAATCAGACCAAACGAGAATTTTTGCATCGTCGTCGGCTGACGATCACCGAGTCGAACCCAAAAGCTTGCAAAGACTGGTGCAAGCACGATGATGAACAATGGATTCAATGACTGGAAGAAAGCCGGTTGAATCTCAAAACCTAAGAAAGATAAATTTGTCCGTTCAGCTGCAAAGATTGATAAGACATATGACCCTTGCTCCTGAATCGCCCAGAAAACAGCTGCTGCGATAAAGAGTGGGATGTAGGCGAATAAGCGCGAACGCTCATCATCTGTAATTTTCGGACTGCGTAACATGAACGTGAAATACGCAATCGGAATCAAGATTCCGAGGAACGTCACCATCAACGTAAAGCGGTCAATCGTTAGTAAACCTGTCAATGCGGCAATCGTTCCGAGAACTGCTAGCGCAATGACGACAACTGTCGCAATTTTAAAGAAACGTTTCCGTTCCTCGCCTTCTAGCGGGTTCAAGACGTATGTTCCGGCTTGACCTAAATTCTTTTTCTTCGTCAGGATGAATACGACTAGACCAGCGAACATCCCGACCGCAGCGAGTGCAAAACCAGCATGGTATCCTGCTGAATCTGAAACTTTACCGACGACGAGTGGTGCTAAAAATGCGCCGGCGTTGATTCCCATATAGAAGATACTGAATCCAGCATCACGGCGGTTATCCGTTTTACTGTACAAATCTCCGACGATGTTTGATACGTTCGGCTTCAAGAACCCTGTCCCAATGACGATTAAGCCCATCGAGATGAATAATGCCGTGATTCCGGCCGGTAGAGCTAACACAATATGTCCGAGCATGATGAGAATACCACCATAAAAGACGGTCCGTGATGTCCCTAACAGACGGTCGGAGACCCATCCTCCGATGATTCCCGACATGTAGACGAGTGAACCATATACGGCCATGATGGAAGCAGCAGTCGTTTTGTCAATTCCGAGTCCACCGTTCGCAACAGAGTCGTACATGTAGAATATAAGGATGGCGCGCATCCCGTAGTAGGAGAATCGTTCCCAGAACTCTGTGAAGAAGAGTGTGAACAATCCTTTCGGGTTTCCGAAGAACCCTTTTTGCGGAACAGTCTTGTAGACCTGATCGCGATCAAAATCTGCCATAATGAAGGCTCCTTTCGTCTACCATTGTATTCGTGCATAATCTAAAATCTTTTTTCCCGCTTTCCCCAAATGATAAGCGTCTCGTAACAGATAAAAGATTTACACGATTTTAACTGAATTGTCTCACTTTTTTTTATATAAGAGACAGCACCTTACCATTCAACCGTAAATCATTTGACTAGTCAAATATTAATTTCAAGCAAAAAAAAGAGCGAAACGGAATCCGTTCGCTCATTTTTGCATGTCTTTTGATTCAACGATGGTAATACCCGGGGGCGCATGAAGTGTTTGCTCTATCATCGCTTTCGCTACTTTACCCGCTTCAATCGGTGCATAAGGACTCCGTTTCAATAATGGGCGAAGAATGGTCGAGACACGAGCCGCCGCCTGTTCGCCAAACCGGAACTCTTCTCGCTCCCCTAACAAGAGCGATGGACGGAAAATCAATAAAGCTTCGTAGCCAAGAACCCGTAGTCCGTTCTCCGTGTCCCCTTTGACACGATTGTAGAACGTTTTTGCATTCGGGTGTGCCCCGAGCGCTGAAATGAGCGCAAAGCGTGTCGCGCCTAAATCAAGCAGCTCCCGCCCGACTTCGATCGGATATGTGTAATCGACTTGCCGGAATGCCTCTTGCGATCCTGCTTGTTTAATCGTCGTTCCGAGCGCACAGTAGACGTGATCAACTGTCGGCAACTCGATTTCCGTCACGCGATCAAAATCAATCACCCATTCTTCCAGCTTTTGATGAAAACGGTTCATGGGTCGACGAACGAGCACATGAACTTCCTCATACGCATCATTCGCTAATAATTGATCGACTAACTCTTGTCCAACTAAACCGCTTGCTCCTAAAATGGCTGCTTTCATCTTGACTCCTCCTCTCAATCTTGCAATCGTCCAATCGGTAAAAAGTAAGAACGATTTCCGGTGATTCGCTCGCCTGCTCGGACAGCAATCGCACTTGCCCGACCACCGAGGACGAACACGCCAAACATATAGGCCACTTCCACTCCATTACTAAGTACATGCGTCGGTAATGCCTGATACTGCTGATAAACCGATGCTTGGTCACTAAAGGAACGCTGTTCATTCGATAACAGGATACGACCATCTGCTTGATAGATTGTTACCGTATCGCCTTCTCTGCCAAAAACCGGTTTCTCGACAAAGGCATGCTGCTGTTCAAGAAATACATCTGGTTCAAGATACGTTGGTAAAAAATAACGTTCTATGATTTGATGATCACGTCCTGTTAAATAAGCGTGGTCTGCTTCATGTAGTGCCCAAATCACTGCAAGAACAGACTTTGCCTGCATCAGAAATGCCGATGGTGGATTGATGATCTCGAGCAATCCTTGTTCGACGAGTTGTAACAATAAGACGCCGAGTTCACGTCCCATGTCATCGCGATCGAGAAGCGCCATTTCAATCGGAAAGGTCTGACGGTATAAAATATCAATCCGTCGTCCGTTTTGGTCGTATAATCCATCTTCCGGTCGAATTTCAAGGGCGTCAAGCGGGCAATACACTGCCCCGTCCACGAACCCTTGTAAGTATTCTGTCGTCAGACGGTCCTCGATATTGTCCCCATGTGACGTAAAGACGATATGCGGGCGTTGCTTCGTTCGATGTGTCGCTGCTGCGACGGCGCGACGGACGCTTGTCGCTAATTCCGCCGATTCATCCGGGTTCACTGCCATCATGTGGCGTTTTTGCGCGATCTGGTCATTGACGTCAAACGATTCTTTAATGAACGTCGGCGTATCGGCATTCCACTCCATGACGGAAATCCGATCATCCGTCACGATGAAGTCGAGCCGACTGATAATTGATAAGGGGCGCATCGTCTCTAGACGGAGAAAGGGAAGTGCTTGTTTTGGATACCCGAGCTCAAGTAACGCATCGTCTTCCATCGTTCGTAGAATCGGTGCGACTTTCTCAAAAATCAGATACACGTCTCGGGCAGCTACCCGCAAGCGCTCCAGCGTCCGCGACGAAACCGTTAAAACGTCAGTCAACGCATAGATTTCACCATCCAACTCATCCCAAAACGACTCAATGTCACCATATAAATCCTCTCGTTCACTCATCCGCCAAAGAAACCAGACGACGATCCCGTCCCGAATCCTTTTGTCTTCGCATTATAACTTTTGACTGCGTTCGACTTCGGCGTATAGCCTTTCGTTCGCATCGCACTATGCATCAGGGCACGGGATGCAAAATAACTGCCTCCCCAGTAATAAAAACCAGAATGGGTCGATGTTGCATCATCACAATACCAGACGCCTTCTTCATTATCATATTCATAATCGTCACAATCCGGATCATCCGGACGTTCGGCTTGCGCATCGTCTGCACCGCAACCACTAAGTGTCGTTCCAATCAAAAGTGTCGCCGCAAGTGATGCTTGTTTCATCCATCTCACGATTCATACCCCTTTCTTAACAATTTGTTATTCTAAGTATACGCTTTTTCTCTTAAAAAAGTTTCCTTGTCGTACCGGAACTTTTTTCTGATCGTCCGAGTAGAACATATCATGCCGTTACAAGGAGGAATCACGATGTCACTTGCTTATTATGTCGAAGATCAAGATGAATATAAGTCGATTTATCAATACAGTCGTTTCGCAATCGAACCGGATGAAATCATCGCTCATCAATTATGTGAATTTCATATCATCGAAGGCCAACTGTATGAACTACGCTCCAACGAAATGGAGGGCGAGTACGATCAGCTGATCGTCGACCACGTCGAAGCCTCTCCGCTCGATGCAGAGGACCGGATTTATCCTCCTCATCAAATTCACATCGAGTTTCGCCGGTACATGCCAAGCAGTACATCACCACTTATCAAAACGATGACCGTCCCGAACCACGTCCAAGCGATGCGCTATTTAATTAAGGATAAGGTGGCTGTGCCAGAGCATGGAACCTTTGAACGTGACAGCTGCGAAATCGACATCGACCGGAATTGTTATGTTATTTATCTCGGTCAGGTTGTCCGTTAAAAGGATGAATTAAGTAGAGTTCGTTTTCAAAAAGCGTTTTTTTTGGCATACTATAAGATAAGAACGAATTAATCGAGGTGAACACACATGAGCGAACAACCAAAAAAATTATCACTTCAAGAAGCGATGATTGAACAATTGAAAGCAAAAAAACAATCACAAACAAAACGTCCGACTGGTCTTCGTGGAACGGAAACGAAACAAATGACGAGCCAGAAGACGAAAAAGACGAACAACCAGAAAAAACGTACAGGTGTCTAATCACAGCGTTGAATTCATGAAATAAGGGAGTAGTTATGAGTATTTTAACGGTATCAAACTTAAGCCATGGCTTTGGTGATCGTGCGATTTTCGAAGATGTCTCGTTCCGCCTGTTAAAGGGTGAACACATCGGCCTCGTCGGAGCAAACGGTGAAGGGAAATCGACCTTCATGAACATCATCACTTCTCAGCTCGAACCGGACGAAGGGAAAGTCGAATGGGCGAAACACGTCCGTGTCGGTTATCTCGATCAGCACGCCGTCCTCGCAAAAGGTTTATCGATCCGTGATGCGCTAAAAGGGGCATTCCAATACTTGTTCGATATCGAACAAGAAATCAATGACCTGTATGCGAAGATGGGTGAGGTCGAGCCCGAGGAACTCGAAAAGATGCTTGAGGAAGTCGGTGTCTTACAAGACATTTTAACGAACAATGATTTTTATACAATCGATGCAAAAGTCGAAGAAATCGCCCGCGGACTTGGTCTCGATGAAATCGGCTTAGACCGTGATGTCCATGAATTGAGTGGCGGTCAGCGTACAAAAATCTTACTTGCGAAGCTCTTACTTGAAAAACCAGATATCTTGTTACTCGATGAGCCGACCAACTACCTCGATGTGCAACACATCGAATGGTTGAAACGGTATCTCAACGATTACGAGAACGCGTTCATCTTGATTTCGCATGATATTCCATTCTTAAATAGCGTCATCAACTTGATTTATCATATGGAAAATCAAGGTTTGAGCCGTTACGTGGGTGACTATGATAATTTCTTGACAGTCCATGAAGCGAAAAAGAAACAATTGGAGTCTGCCTTTAAACGGCAACAACAAGAAATTTCTGAACTTAAAGATTTTGTCGCCCGTAACAAGGCACGTGTCTCGACACGAAACATGGCGATGTCCCGTCAGAAAAAACTCGACAAGATGGATGTCATCGAGCTTGCACAAGAACGTCCGCAACCGGAATTCCATTTCCAGACGGCTCGGACACCAAGCAAGCTGATGTTCGAAGCAAAAGGTCTTGTCATCGGATACGACGAACCGCTCTCGCGTCCGCTCGATTTAACGATCGAACGGGGGCAAAAGATTGCCTTGCATGGTGCGAACGGAATCGGTAAGTCGACATTACTGAAAAGTTTACTCGGTGAGATTCCCGCTGTTTCAGGGATGGTCGATCGTGGTGAAAACTTGCACATCGGCTATTTCGAACAAGAAATCAAAGAGAAAAATTCGAACACGTGTATCGAAGAAATTTGGGGGACGTTCCCATCCTTGACGCAACAACAAGTCCGGGCGATGCTCGCGAAATGTGGTTTGATGACAAAACACATCGAATCTAAAATCGAAGTGCTCAGCGGTGGAGAAAAGGCGAAAGTCCGTCTCTGTAAGCTGATGAACACGGAATCAAACATTCTGGTTCTCGATGAGCCGACGAACCACTTGGACGTCGAAGCGAAAGAGGAATTGAAACGGGCCTTGCAAGAATATAAAGGAACGGTCCTCTTGATTTCGCACGAACCTGAATTTTATGAAGCCGTCGCAACTGACTTATGGAACTGTGAATCATGGACGACGAAAGTCTTTTGATTGATTGTCTCTTACTGTTTTAAGAACGATGATTGGAGCCGCCCTGTTGATTGGGGCGGCTCTTTTTGTTTTGTATCGAAAAAGAGAATGGCGGTAATGCGGATTTTGTCAGGTCCTTTGGATGAACGGCGCAGTCGTACGGGATGCAAAGCTTCCTCCTTTCCGTTGCTTTCCTCAAGCGCATGATTTGTCAGGTCCTTTGGATGAACGGCGCAGTCGTAGGGGATTCAAAGCTTCTTCCTTTCCGTTGCTTTTCTCAAGCGCATGATTTGTCAGGTCCTTTGGATGAACGGCGCAGTCGTATGGGATTCAAAGCTTCTTCCTTTCCGTTGCTTTTCTCAAGCGCATGACTTGTCAGGTCCTTTGGATGAACGGCGCAGTCGTAGGGGATTCAACGCTTCCTCCTTTCCGTTGCTTTCCTCAAGCGCATGACTTGTCAGGTCCTTTGGATGAACGGCGCAGTCGTACGTGATGCAAAGCTTCCTCCTTTCCTATGCTTTCCTCAAGCGCATGATTTGTCAGGTCCTTTGGATGAACGGCGCAGTCGTATGGGATTCAAAGCTTCTTCCTTTCCGTTGCTTTCCTCGGGCGAGGCGCAAGCCGTTGCTTCTTGTCCCGTAAGGACAAGAAGCAGGGTCTCGCCTGCCTCTGACAGCGCGTTAAAACGCGCCTTATCCCGTAGGAGTCAACGGAAAAGCAAAGCTTTTTTAAGCTCTCCCTAAGAAGAACGACATGTAACGCGAATACCTTGGCGCGCATGCCAGCTTGAATCGCTTCCGTAGCGAAAAGCGGGCGTCCGCGACCCTGCAACGCAGTGAAGCGGCGTGGACGCTCGCCGCTCGGAGACGAGACAAGGTGGAGCAGCGCGGCACACTACGCACCTTTTTATACCAGTACGCTTCCATTCGAAACGGAACATCTCTGACTTGGAATCAACGAAAAAGCAAAGCTTTTTTAAGCTCCATCCAAGAAGAACGACATGTAACACGAATATTTTGAAGCGCATGCCGGCTTGAATCGCTTCCGTAGCGAAAAGCGGGCGTCCGCGACCCTGCAACGCAGTGAAGCGGCGTGGACGCCCGCCGCTCGGAGACGAGACAAGGTGGAGCAGCGCGGTACACTACGCACCTTTTTATACCAGTACGCTTCCATTCGAAACGGAACATCTCTGACTTGGAATCAACGAAAAAGCAAAGCTTTTTTAAGCTCCATCTAAGAAGAACGACATGTAACGCGAATACCTTGGCGCGCATGCCAGCTTGAATCGCTTCCGTAGCGAAAAGCGGGCGTCCGCGACCCTGCAACGCAGTGAAGCGGCGTGGACGCTCGCCGCTCGGAGACGAGACAAGGTGGAGCAGCGCGGCACACTACGCACCTTTTTATACCAGTACGCTTCCATTCGAAACGGAACATCTCTGACTTGGAATCAACGAAAAAGAAAGCTTTTTTAAGCTCTCCCCAAGAAGAACGACATGTAACGCGAATACCTTGGCGCGCATGCCAGCTTGAATCGCTTCCGTAGCAAGCGGGCGTCCGCGACCCTGCAGCGCAGTGAAGCGGCGTGGACGCCCGACGCTCGGAGACGAGACAAGGTGGAGCAGCGCGGCACATCTTCATCTCAGTACGCTTCCATTCGAAACGGAACATCTCTGACTTGGAATCAACGAAAAAGCAAAGCTTTTTTAAGCTCTCCCTAAGAAGAACGACATGTAACGCGAATACCTTGGCGCGCATGCCAGCTTGAATCGCTTCCGTAGCGAAAAGCGGGCGTCCGCGACCCTGCAACGCAGTGAAGCGGCGTGGACGCTCGCCGCTCGGAGACGAGACAAGGTGGAGCAGCGCGGTACACTATACGCACACTTCTATCCTGGCTCTAAACAGGCAGAAGTAAAACGTTCTTTCCCTACTTTATTTTTTGTTCATAGACTTAACGATTGCTTTGCTTCCTAACTTGTATCACACTATGAAACATACGAAACTTTTTAAAGGAGCGAATGAGATGGAAACGATCACGAACAAAGCTAGTCTTTCTTTAATTGCCATACCGAGCGGAGGGGACGAAGAGTTATTCTGTCGCCTGTATTCTCCGGCAAGTACAGGTCCTGCTCCGTTAATCGTCCTCTTCCACGGGTTTCCCGGGAAACAATTGAACATGGACTGGGCGGTCCGTCTCCAAGAAATCGGCTACCATGTCCTCGTGACCTCTTATCGCGGCAGCATCGGCAGCCCGGGTGCGTTCCGTTTTCGTCATGTCCTGGAAGATGCGACAGCAATCATGGAGCATGTCGCTTCTCCGACCTTTATAGAACAGCATGATGTGCTCAGCGACCAAATTACGATTGTCGGTCACAGCATGGGTGGATTTGCTGGTCTACACGCTTTTGCTGCTGTTCCGCACATCAAACATTACATCGGAATTTCTCCGTTCAACTTCGGTTTAATCGGTCAACTGATCCTCGACTATCCGGAACACGAGGACGCCTTACGCGGCGTTCTCAGTCGTGGTGCGTCTTTCCTCACAGCGACTGACGGCGATACGTTACTCGAGGAGTTAAAAACCAACCATGCAAGTTGGAACCTTCTTGCGCTCAAGGAAGAACTAAAGGACCGCTCGGCATTGCTCGTCACGTCTGAACGGGATGAAACATCCGTCAAAGCGCTCCACCACGACCTCCTTCAAAACGCCGGTTACTTCGAAGAACTCGTCGTCGACAGTGATCACAACTACATCGAAAATCGGGAAGACGCTTTTGTCGCATGGACGAAGTGGCTCGAGCAACGATAATAAAACCGGAATCCTCTTAAGACGTCGAGGATTCCGGTTTTATTTGAACTTTTGTTTTAGGACGCAGACGCATCCGGTAAAGAATCAATGCGATGAATGTCAGTGTCGAAGCCGCATACCAGATTGTCGTAAACAACGTTCCCGTATCTGTCCCGATGAAGAGACCATGGAGCGTCATCAATCCCCAAGCCGGTAAGACAAGCCAGTGCGTTAATTTCCATAAGGTTTTTCCGAGCGTCTCTTTTAGGAAGTCCGACGTGATCAGGACAAAACCGAAGAGATAAAGACTGATTGTCCCAAAGGCATTCCACAGTGGTTCGTAAGAAGCGTTACCCGGTATCAAAATCTCGAGGATCGATAGCGGTGCATACGTATCCACGACAATCAACGTCGCGTGGAGGACAATCGCGAGCAGTCCGGCCCATCCGCTATAGAGGTGGATGTTATGAAGTCGTGCTTTTTGTTTTCGGAGATTCGGAAACGAGCCTAATAATCCAGCTAATACGGATAACGTCATCAAAAAGTGACCTGCTAGCCCACTCAGACGAATCATCGTCCAGGTCGAAAACATCCATTTCAACCAGTCCATAGTGCACACTCCCCTTTCTTCTCGGATAGGATTTCACCTGACGCGTCGAGTAACAATAATCGTCCATTCGGAAACCATTTGAATAACTTCTCTTGCCGTTCCTGTTCTGTCATCTGAAAAGCAAGTTTCGTCATTACTTCTGCTTCATACAGCTGTGGAGCAGAAGCCGTCACTTGAATGAGCGGTGTCTCAATCGGTCGCCCCGTTTTACCGTCAAGTAAGTGATGATTCATCCGTTCGCCGACATGCCAGGAGCGATAAATTCGATTCGAGGTTGCGATTGCCCCTTGTCGAAGGCTGATTTCCGCGATTTCTTCGTCTGTATGTGGATGTGTAACGCCAATCTTCCATGGTGTTTCGTCCGACCAGACGACGACATCACCGCCCGCTTCAATCAATCCGCGTCGACATTCTTTCCGAAGGCGTTGCGCCACCATCATTGCTGCTGCGCCTTTCCCGATTCCACCTAAGTCAATTGCTCCTCCACCGACACGTGTCACTTCAAGTCCTTCGAGAATAAATGGTGTAATCTCTGGGGGACCAACCCGTTCCGACTCAGTCGCATAGTGAAACGGAAAGGAATCCCGGTATCCGTTCGCCTGTTGTTGTTCAAGAAGAAACGGAGAAAAATAATGCTCCGTCTGTTCAAAATAACGAATCGAACGCTTTAGTAACCGAGCGAGTGGTAACGAAATCGATAAGGTTTCACCGATTCGAAGGCGATTCAACCGATTCACTTCACTCGCTTCAGCAAATCGTGACCACTCTCGATCAACGTAGCTGAAAAATCGTTCAATCTCCTGCCATTCTTCTTCAGAAATCTGATTTTCCGTCACGAATCGAATCGTATTATGCATCGAATAGAGTTGTCGTTCCATCACTTGACCTCCTATTTCGAGTGACTCGAGCGTCCGTCGCTATTTCCGCTCGGCTGGCTGAATCCAGAAGAATCCTCTCCTGACCATCCCTCATCATCATCATCATAATATCCGCCATCATCGTCTGACTCCTCGTCACCATAAGAATCCCTTTGCGTCGGTTGACTCGGGAAATTCGTTTCATTCGAATACGTATCCCCTGTACTGACCGGTGTCGTCGATTGTCCATCTGAGCTGACACTTAATTGACCAATCGCTAGACCGATAAACACCGTACTACTTAAACCGACCATCCATTTTGCAAACGGCTTTGGTTTCATCTTCCTTCATCCTCTCTCGTTTGTTGTTATCTTTACTGTAGCGCTAAAAACTGATAACTAGCTGACGGCAACTATGGGATAATAAGAAAAAATGAACGTGGGGGGGAAAATTCATGCGTGTATTGATTGCAGAAGACGATCAGCGACTCGCGAAGATGCTTCGACTTCATCTCGAACGTGCCGGCTACCAAGTCGATGTCGCACACGATGGTGTCGATGCACTCAATCAATGTCAGACGTTTCGTTACGATTTGCTTGTTCTCGATTGGATGATGCCCCATAAGAGCGGTATCGAGGTCGCAGCTGAACTTAGAAAAAATCGTTTTGAAGGTGGTATTTTAATGTTGACGGCACGTGATACAGAAATCGACCTCGTCCATGGTCTCGATAGTGGTGCCGACGACTATCTCGTCAAACCGTTTCAATCGAATGAATTGCTTGCCCGTCTCCGAGCACTGAGTCGTCGACAAAAAAAGGCCTTCGTCGATACGGTATCTTTTCAAGGACTTGAACTCGATGTCTCATCGCAAATGATTTCCTATAATCAGCATCCACTCGAATTGACACGTCGTGAATTTGAATTTCTATCACTCTTATTACGCCGACCGGAACAAGTGATGGGCCGTGAACTGATCATCGAAGTCGTTTGGGGAATTGGTGCCGACGTTACCGACAACGCTCTCGATGCCTTGGTCCGTCTCGTCCGTAAAAAATTAGAAGCAGTTGGCGCTGCACCACTCATCAAGACCGTCCGCGGTTTTGGGTATCGTCTTGGTGACCCCCATGCTTGAAATGATCCGAAAACGACTGACGCTTTTATTCAGTGGGACTTTTTTACTGTTGTTGATCCTCATACTCGTTGGTGTCTACTTTACGACGGCACGGTTACTCGACCAAACAGAGCTCACTCAATTAAAAAACATCTCGAACCGTGATGTCTTCGAACGAATCGAACATGGTGAAGACGGCTTGACGCCTAACCCGATTTATTTTCAAGTGCTGGACGAAACGGGTGCAGAACAGTATTCGAGCCTTCCGGATGATTTAACGGAAGGGACCGTTCAGCGTTTCGTATCCTCTGCTCAAGAAACTGAAAAAGTGACTGTCGAGGACCACCATTTTTTATTGTATCAACGCAATACGAACGAAGGCTCCATCGTGCTTTTAAAAGAAACGTCTGCTACACGCGATACACTTCAACGTTTAATTGCTGTCTTATCTGGAATCGCTGTCTTATCAACGTTGATTTTGATGGGACTCAGTTATGTTCTCGCTGGTCGAGCCGTCCAGCCCGTCCAACAAGCTTTCGACCGGCAACGTCGCTTCACGTCGGACGCCTCCCATGAACTGCGCACACCACTGACGATTTTATATAGTGGAATCGAATTGCTTGAAGCTGAATCGCTTAGTCGTGAGGGACAGACGATTCTCGACGATTTAAAAGCCGAGACGACTTCGATGCAATTACTCGTCGCGGACTTGCTGTTACTTGCCCGCGGGGGGCAAGCCGTGACCCTGCAATCTGTTGATTTCAGTACGCTCGTCTCAAAGACCGCTGAACGGTTCGCCCATACATTATCCAACCGGACACTGCGCATCGAGATTGAACCGAACCTCTCAATTAAAGGGGACGCTAACCAGTTGACGCGCTTATTAATGGTCTTTCTAGAGAATGCTTCTGTCTACAGTGATGGCGCGATCGAGGTCCGCTTGTTCAAAGCACCTGGCGAAGTTCAGCTAACAATCGCTGATGAGGGAATCGGTATCCCGAAAAGCGATCAGGCAAAAATCTTCGAACGCTTCTATCGCGGGGACCATGCTCGCCACGGAACAGGGACCGGTCTCGGTCTCGCAATCGCTAGCTCGATTGCTGATGCCCATAACGCGAGCATCGAGGTCGACTCCAGTCCAAATGAAGGAACACGGTTTACGATTCATTTCCCACATTAAGTAAAGCCGTCAGCTAACTATCAGGTAGCAGGGGTAAAGTAATGAATAGTCATACACTCATTACTTAAGGAGGATTTATCATGCTATTCGGTGTTCCGCTCCACCCCTTACTCGTCCATGCTCCAATCGGTCTGTTACTGTTCGCTACACTACTATTAGTCTTTAGTTTAAAATGGGTTCAATTGAAATTGTTTGCTCTGATCACCCTATTCACCGGTCTCCTCGCAGGGGTCGCTGCGTATCTATCCGGAGATGAGACAAAAGACTATGCCCGTTCGACGTTCAATGCGACACGGGCTGCGATTGAAGATCATGAACACTTTGCGCTTTACAGTCTGATTGCTTTCGGTATTTCCTTTGTATTGTTGATTTTCAATTATCGATCAAATAAAAAAATGCTTCTTATCTTCAGTCTAATCGTCGCAGTGATTGGTAGTGGATTACTTGCTTATGCCGGTCATCTCGGCGGACAGATCGTGTACAAATAAAGAGTCTTATCAATCAAAAAATCCCGTTTCCGATGAATGGAAACGGGATTTTTTTGATTGACTTTGCTTACTTCCGGTGTGTCCGTCCTGGGCGACGATTATTCGACCGGCGTGTATTGCCACGGCCTTCCGTTGTCGGCTTTTTCGTGCCTTTACTTTGGTCATGCTGTGCCCGAATCATTTCATCTGACAATTCAACGACGATTGGTGTAACTTCGACCCCAAGTTCGCGTTCCATGTCACGGAAACTCCGACCGTCTTTCGGTGTGACGATCGAAATCGCGACGCCGTCGTTTCCGGCACGTCCCGTCCGCCCGATCCGGTGGACATAGCTTTCTGCATCGTCCGGCAAGTCATAGTTGAAGACGTGTGTGACGCCTGTGACATCCAGTCCGCGTGACGCAACATCTGTCGCAATCAAGAATGGCGTTTTTCCTTGATAGAACTTCGCCATCGCCTTTTCACGTTTTCCTTGCGTCAATCCACCGTGTAACTCATCCGTCGGGTACCCTTGCATTTGCAATTCTTCGTTTAATTTCGTTACACGACGTTGCGTCCGACAGAAAATGATTGCGGCATACGGGCGCATTTCGTCGAGCATCGTCCGAAGTGTCGCTTGCTTACGACGATCCGTCGTTTCGACGACGAATTGTTCAATCGCATCGACCGTTACTTTTTCAGCTTCGACTTGAATTTCAATCGGGTCACGAAGGTAAGTTTTCGCGAGTTGCTCGACTTTTGGTGGCATCGTCGCAGATAACATGACGAATTGACGATCGACCGGTGCTGCCGCGATGATGTCTTCAATTTCCGGTAAGAAACCGATTTGAAGCATTTGATCGGCTTCATCTAAGACGAGTGTCTTCAGCGCGCTCAAATCAAGTGTTCCCCGTCCGACATGGTCTAAAATTCGTCCAGGTGTCCCGATGATGATTTGCGGCATCCGTCCGAGACGTTGGATTTGTTTAAAGACATCTTGTCCGCCATATACAGCAAGTGCCCGAATGTCTTCCATATTCCGAATCAACTTATGTGTTTCGTCGGCAATCTGACGCGCAAGTTCACGTGTCGGTGCGACGATCAATGCTTGAACCGTCTTGCTCTCTAAATCGATTTGCTCGAGAATCGGTAACAAGAAGGCAAGTGTCTTCCCTGTACCTGTTTGTGCTTTTCCTATTAAATCACGTCCCGCAAGCAAATGCGGAATAGCTTGTTCTTGAATCGGCGTCGGTTGCTTGATGCCTTGCTTTTGTAGTTTTTTTATCCACAGTTCTTGAATGTTTAATGTTTCGAATGTTGACATAGTATCCTCCTAAAAATTATCCACAGAAAAAAGCTGTGGATAACCTGCTTCGCATAGACAAAAACAGTTATCCACAGCCGTGCTTTTACTAGTATACACAATTTACGCGTTTGTTGCTTCCTGTTTTAGCTTTCGATCGAGCACAAACGTACCAAACGGAATGAAGGATGCGATGAAGGCAATCCCTGCTTTGACAAACGACCAGCGGTACTTAAATTTAACGACGGCAAGCCATAACGCATACATGACAAACAATACACCGTGCATGGCTCCAACGACCGAGACTGCTTCAGGAATTCCTGCCATATATTTTAACGGCATCGCAATCAGCAACAATACTAAAAATGAAATTCCCTCTACAATCGCAATTAACCGAAATTGACCTAACGTAGTTCTTAACATCCCGTCACTCCTTTTTCGTGATTCCTTCTTTTAGTATACGGGACGTTGACGTATCTGTGACCCGTGTCACAGGATTGTCAGATTTCGAGTGGACGGAGACGTGCTTCAATCTGCTCACGTTGTGGTTCTAAAAATGGTGGTAGAGCGAGCGTCTTTCCGAGTGTTTCAACCGATTCATCGGTTGCGAACCCTGGCGTATCCGTCGATAACTCAAACAGGATGTGATTCGGTTCCCGGAAATACAAGGCTTGGAAGTAATGCCGATCAACTTTTCCGGAGTTTGGAAGACGGTAGTGGTTTAAACGCTCGACCCACAAATCGTACTCCGCACTGTTCGGTACGCGGAACGCAACATGGTGGACACCGCCGCGACCAAGACGTTCGCGGTCGAGATCCGGTCGCGCTTCGAGGTGGACTTCGGCTCCGATTCCTCCTTGACCCGTTGCATACACTTCAATATCTGCAAACTCACCTACGAGCGACGGATAACTGCTGATTTTTTTAAAGCCGAGGACTTCCGTCAAAACGAGCGCTGTTGGTTCCGGGTCGTTAACGGTCAATGTCACGGCACCTAAGCCGACGATTGCATGTTCTGCTGGAATCTCGTCGTGTTTCCAAGGTACGCCACCCGGGACGCCTTGTTCGCCATCTTCCGCTACGAGGATTAAACGTGTCCCTTCTTGGTCACGAAAGGCAAGCGTCTGTCGCCCTGCCCGTTCGATGATTGAATCATGATCAATCTCTTTTTGCTCAAATCGCTGTGCCCAAAACTTGAGTGCTGCCGTTGTCTTAACGCGAAGTGATGTTGAAGAAATACTCGATGCACCAGGTACACCTGTTCCAAGATGCGGAATGTCGAAGAACGTTAGATCAGTCCCAGGATTCCCTTCCGCGTCCCCATAAAATAAATGATACGACGTCGTGTCGTCTTGATTCACTGTTTTCTTAATTAAGCGCATTCCAAGGACTTGCGTGTAAAATTGATAGTTCCGTTCCGCCATCCCGGTCAAAATGGAAACATGATGAATACCGAGTAATTCCATCTTTGCCACTCCCTTTTAAATTTGATTATATGCAAAGCATAGCGCACAGGTATCTTAGATTCAAGATATTAAGACAATAAAAAAACCGCTCTTCCGAAGAAGAGCGATTGAATAGTTGAAATTAAAGTTTTACGACGTTAGCAGCTTGTGCTCCACGTGCGCCTTCAGTGATTTCGAATTCAACTTCTTGACCTTCGTCAAGTGATTTGAAACCTTCACCAGTGATTGCTGAGAAATGTACGAATACGTCTTCTCCGCCTTCAACTTCGATGAAACCGAAACCTTTTTCTGCGTTAAACCATTTTACTTTACCTGTGTTCATGGGAACAACCTCCAAAAATAAATTACTTAATACATATGACGATGCATATGAAAGAAATTCATTATTGTCCCGAAATACATGGAGCGACGAAAAGATTGTTCGTGACGCAATGTGAATCAGTAGTGACAATAACAATATTAAGCTAACGCCAGTATAGTATGGATGCGCTTTAAAAGTCAAGTTGTCTGACCAATATTTTTCCAATTGATTCCACTTTTCAAAAGAAAAACAGACCTGGTTTCCCAGATCTGTTTTGTTCTTAACGGTGGATCCAGACAGCTCCAGCAGAGTTATCTTTCGCTTCACCGATGACTTGAATTTTAAGACCATTGTTCGGAAGAAGTTTCCCTGCATCCGGAATCAATTGGTTGATATACGATTTAGAATCATCGAATTTCGTTACACCCGAGAGACCTTTGTAATCGTAAAGACCACGTGTTGGTGAATCGATCAACCAAGAAGGTGCTTTATCGTAGCTGAATGCAGCATCCGCAACTTGGTAACGTGTGCTACCTGATACGACTGGCTTGCCTTTAAGCGTACCAACGATTGCTTCAGGGTGTGAATCGACGACACCGAGGAATCCTTCACCCGGGTGAACACCGACCCAGTTATCTGTGAAGCTAGAATCTGCGTACCAAACGACGAGACCTGTGTTGTATTTCACGCCACGCGCATGCTCAAGTGCTTTATCTGAGCCTGCGTAGTTACGCCATTCGAGGTAGTACGCATTGTCTGCATAGCTGAATCCGTCAGACGCGATGAAACCGTCGAGTTTAAACTTCGGTGTACCTTCTGCATCATCTTCGAAGACGACTTTACCATCGACTGTCAATTTCGCGTTATCAAGTGCGAAACCGTCGAGTGCAAGACCAGCATCACCTGTGTAATCAAATTTAAGCGTTACTTTTTTGCCTGCAAATTCGCTGAGGTCGTATGATTTATCGACCCATGCGCCTTTTGAAGACTCAGCACGTTGATCACCATCTGTATCTTCGTCACCGATGACGTCGATGACTTTTTCTACTCCACCAGCTGTCGCTGTAACTGTCAAGAAGTCATAATCGAACTCGACATCAAAGTACGCTTTGTAATCAAATTTAGCAGCTTTAGCAGCTGTCAAATCAAATTCTGGTGACGTCATTGACGTATGAAGATCGTTTCCTTTTGTGCTGTAGTAGTATTTTTTACCGAACGCCGGTGCAATTCCTTTGACCGGTTTTTTCGGTAAGTCTACTTTGATGATTCCTGGGTTCTTCGATTTTGTAACACTTTGATCGATATAAGAAGCAGTTCCTGCTTTTGATAACGAATCAAAATCGATTGTCTCGATATTCGCCCAGTTTCCACCCATCACGTTTTGGAAGAATTCTTTATTTTGTGGTGAGAAACTTGTTGGTTCTGTTCCGGCAACTTTCCCGTTCCAGCTACCGCCACTCATGATTGACCATGATGCGACCGGCTCGCCTTGACCTGTGTACTGTGTATCGTACTCATCTGGAAGACCTAAGTCATGACCGAATTCGTGTGCGAAAACACCGACCGCGCCGTCTTCAGGTTGAACCGTGTAATCATAGGCAGCCATTTTACCGCCCCAATAATCAGCTTTTGCTGTCGTGTTCGCTACAGGATAAACGCCATCAAGCGTCCAGCGGTGTGACCAAATCGCGTCATCTCCGAGCGTTCCGCCCCCAGCTTCCTGTCCAGTTCCTGCATGGATGATCATCAAGTGATCGACGAGACCGTCCGGCTCGTTTAAGTTGCCGTCTCCATCCATATCGTATTGATCGAATTGATCGTACTCTGCTAAGTTGATGCCTGATTTTACTGCAGCATTTAACGAGTCTTTGACGAGACCACGTGGGCCCTTAGCGCCTGGAAGGTTATCATTCCCGCCTTTAGGATTATCCGAACCGTAGTCTTTGGCTGTACCTGGAACTGTTAACCAGTTCGAGACCTTACCATCGACCGTGTAGCTTCCGCCTGATTGTTCTTCATAATACTGTTTAAACGTCTTGACCTTGTCTCCGTTAAAGAGTTCGAACTCTTTATTACCAAACATTAAATCTTGATAATGCTTTTGGTTGAAGTCATTCGAATACATGTATCCATCTTCTTGCACAACATTGTTATGCTTAAAGTCACTGTACTCAACGAGTAGAACAAGGACTTTATCTGTCCGTGTATCACCGTTGTATTTTGCTTGTTTGGCTTTGTCGACTTTGACAAACCCATCTTTTTTACCTTTTTTATAATTATCGTGCTTCTTGTTCAACTGTTTTGCGAGTTGATCTTTTTGTTTCGTCAAAAAGTCTTTTGTTTTTTGATCGAATTCTTTCGCTTTTTCTGACTCATGTTCAGCTGCTGGTTTACCGTTCGACTTTTTATCCAAATACTTTTGAACAGCCTTTTGTTTCTCAGCTGCAGATGATGCTTTTGAGACGACCCCACGATCCTGCAATACTTTTAAGAGACGTTCCTGATCGACTGTGTTCAAGTCCATCGGCGCTCCTACTGCTGCTTTTTCAGCAGCATCAACAGATTTTACCTTCCCACCAGGTAAAACCGGACTAACTGCGAATGCAGCTGCCGTGATTCCAGATAAAACGGCTAAGCTAAGCTGTTTCTTTTTCCCCACGTGAACTTACCCCCTATGTAGTAGTGAAAAGCATACTTTTAATATACTTTTCTGAATATTCAAATCATATGTTATTTTAGTTCGTTAATCAATTAGTTTTTGTATAATTAGGACTTTATAACTATACCTATTTTTGGAATTTAGTTTAATATTCTTACATTGTGCCGATATTAATAAGATAGACCATTATATAGTACTAGAAAAAAATTCTTTGTTACCCGCTTGGATTAAGAAGAGGAGGAGTTCCATGCAACCTTTAAAACGTTTTGAGCGACAAGTCTTAACAAACTATTTAATCGGCTCATTCGTTGCCGTTTTCGGTGTCGGCAGTTTGTTCATCTTCGAAACACTGACCTTCAGTCCACAAGAGCGGATACTCTTGCTTGGTATCATGGCAGAATCCGTCACCCTGATGTTCAGCTTGGAATATACAATCTATCGTCGACACGTTCGGTCCCTTTATATAGTATTTCAATCAAAACAGCCCACTGCCGACGAATTGAAAATTGCTTTTCAGACGACGCATCACTTCCCTGTTTTGACGATGCAACGCATTCTTGGTCCACACTTTCTCGGATTATCACTTCCTTCTTCTACCTTGACAGCTTTCGCCATATACCGTGGTTGGCTCGACATGCCCTATTATTTGATTGGTCTCGCTTGTTTCGGGGCGATTCTCGTCGCGATTCTTCATGCTCTGATTGAATTTTTTCTCACGTACCGGGTCACGGAACCGATGTTGCTCGAGTTGACGAAACGATCTCAGGCGGCAGGTTACGGCGACATCGTCTTAAAGAAACAACATATGGTCAGCTTGCGCCAAAAAATGTTGATTAGTACACTCATCATCGGTGTATTTCCAATCTTACTGTTCGTCCTCGCTTCTGCCGTTCAGTTAACGGAAAACGAAAGTCTTCAGTCTTACTGGAGTTGGGCGACGTTAATTTTGATTGTCATCCTCTGCCTTGCGACATTTTGCAGTCTTCTACTATATGAAAACATCAAAAAACCGATTCTTGCTTTGCAAGAAGGAGTTGCTCAAATCGAGTCGGGTCAATTGAATACGATTTCCAACCCCTACTCCGATGAATTCGCACACTTGATTGGTGGATTTAATTTGATGGTCGAAGGAATCGAAGGACGTGATTTAGAAAATGAACGCCTTTTAAACAGTTTATTTACGTTGTTTGCCGCGACTTTAGATGCTCGCGATCCTTATACGGCAGGGCATTCTTTACGGGTAGCGGAATATTCCGTTGAAATCGCCCGTGCCGCTGACTTACCTGATGAGCAAATCGAGTTATTACGAAAGTCTGCTCTTCTTCACGATATCGGTAAAATCGGTATCCGAGATGCCGTTCTTTTGAAGGACGGACGATTAACGGAAGAAGAATTCGATGAAATCAAGCGCCATCCGGTGATCGGTGTCCATATTTTATCGCAAGTTGATTTACCAGAGACGTTACAACCGATTCTTCCTGGGGTAAAGTACCATCACGAACGTTATGATGGCAAAGGCTATCCGGAAGGCTTGACCGGCGACGCGATTCCGCTTTTCGGACGAATCATGGCAATTGCCGATGCCTATGATGCCATGACTTCCGATCGCCCCTATCGAAAGGGGATGCCCGCTGAACAAGCATTGTTGATTCTCGAAGAAGGAAGCGGCACGCAGTGGGACGCAACTTTCACTAAACTTTTCTTAGACTTAAAGCGACGGAACTTGACCACTGCTTCTTGATTTCTGACGAAAGGAGTCTCAGATGCATCCTAAAATTGTTGAACGTCACGAGCTTTATGTAATCGGACTCAGTATGACGTGCGAAGAAAATGAACTCCATACATTGATGCCTGAACTATGGCGTGAATTCTCACGTCGAGCGCATGAAATTCCGGCAGTCGTACCGGACAGTTTTCCATTAGATGTCTCGCTTGCTCACCGCGGAACGAAGTATACGCAATGCGTCGGCTTACCTGTCTCTTCACTCGAACGGGTTCCTAAGGGAATGAAAGGATACCACCTCCCTCCTGCTCGCTATGTCTTTTGGAGACATGAAGGACCAGACATCGAGATTTGGAAATCGTTCGAAAAGATTCAGCGTTTTGCACACAAACAAGGGATTGAACTTGATCCGCTTGATTTTAAAATCGATGAGACCCGTGAAGGTACCCATCACTTATATCAACGAATTCTCTAAGGACTACTCAAACGAGTAGTCTTTTCCGCGTGTGGACAAACTCTAGCGTGAACTTACGATATCGAGATGCAATCCGTTCGCGCTTCCCTGTCTCGCCTCGTATCCATGCCCGGCTTTCCGTCACGTTATTACCTAAAAAGCGTCATGTTTCGTTGACTGCTACGGGAAAAGACGCTTGATCTACCGATAGCACGTTGTCTACAGTTTGAGGATTACTCATAGAATTTAAGGCCAGGAATCCCACTTCTTCAGTGATGGAAGTGCTAGAAGAGTATTTCTTCACTCGATTTGTCTCAATGACTAAATTGTTCAGTACGGGTACTAAATACCTATTTTCAGAAAATTCTATTTAATCCGAATGCCTTATTCTCGTTCTCTATTTTGTTTGGCATAGTTAGACTCAACCCAAACAAGGAGGCGATTTATTTTGAAAAAGTTTCTCGCTACATCGCTTGTCGCAAGTGTACTTGTCGTTCCTACAGTCGTAGGCGCAGAAGGTCTTCAATCTGGTAAGTTGACGAAAGCATCGTCCGAGCCAGCTGCATCAATCGTTAAAGAGTATGTCGAAGGTAAAGGTGACTTCTCTGTACAAGATGTTCAAAAAGATGGATCATCTCACATCGTACGTCTCCAACAAGAAGTGGATGGCGTCCCGGTCTTCGGTAGTGTCGTCGTCGGTAACGTTGCGAAAGACGGTACTTTAAAAGCAATCGTCAATGATGCAGTCAAGGTCAAAGGGAAACCAGGTCTTGATAAGAAAATTGCAATCTCTGAAAAGAAAGCTTTAAAATTGTATAAAAAATCAATCAAAGCAACAGAATTCGAAGTGGCTCCGACGAGTGAACTCGTTGTCTATCCAGTCAAAGACGATGCTGTCTATGCTTATAAAATCACATCGACTGTCTTAGCTGGCGACGAGCCGTCACGCTGGACATACTTCATCGATGCAAACTCTGGTAAGGTCATCAACAAATATGACCAACTGGCACATGCGAAACCAGTTAAGGCAATCACCGGAACAACGACAGTCGGTTCAGGTACGACGGTTCTTGGAACAAGTGCTACATTCAACACGACGAAGAATGGTTCTTACTACTACCTTCAAGATTCAACACGCGGTAAAGGCATCTCGACGTACGATGCAAAAAACCGGACATCACTTCCAGGATCACTTTGGGCGGATGCCGACAACGTTCTCAATGCTACTTATGACCGTGCCGCTGTCAGCGCACAAGTCAATGCAGTGAAAACATATGACTTCTACAAAAACACATATGGCCGCAACAGTTACGATAATGCGGGTGCAGCACTCAATTCAACGGTTCACTATTCTTCACGCTACAACAATGCGTTCTGGGATGGATCAAAAATGGTCTACGGTGACGGAGACGGTTCGACATTCACATATCTTTCTGGCGCACTTGATGTAGTCGCTCACGAATTGACGCACGCTGTCACGGAATACACAGCAGGACTCGTTTACCAAAACGAATCGGGTGCGATCAATGAGGCTGTTTCGGATATCATGGGAACAGTTGCAGAGTACTCAGTTGGCTTAAACTTCGACTGGCTCGTCGGTGAAGACATCTACACACCAGGTGTAAGTGGCGATGCACTTCGTTCAATGTCTAACCCAGCCGCTTACGGTGACCCAGATCATTACTCAAAACGTTACACAGGTACGGCTGATAACGGTGGTGTCCACACGAACTCTGGTATCGTCAACAAAGCCGCTTACCTCTTAGGTAACGGTGGTACACATTACGGTGTCACTGTACCAGGCGTCGGCGTACCGAAACTTGGTGCCATCTACTACCGTGCCCTTAACGTCTACTTGACTCCGACTTCGAACTTCAGCTACCTCCGCGCAGCAGTCGTTCAATCGGCGAAAGACCTTTACGGTTCTTCAAGTGCTGAAGCAGCCGCTGCAGCAAAATCATTTGATGCAGTTGGCGTCTACTAAGAAAACCTCCTCCCAAGGATTTTCTCTTTCCTCTCGAGTCGATGACTCGGGAGGTTTTTTTATTATGGATTCAACGTAAAAAAAGCACGTTCACTCGACGGAATGAACGTGCTTCAGATTTGAGATAAAATGAAAGACAGGACTGTGCATCTTTGTGAGATGACGATCCTGTCTTTTTTATCGTTGCGTTCAAATCCAACTCGCCATGTCCGGCTTTTGACTAGAAAACCTGACTAGCTCCAATCTCAATCGATTCATTTCCCAAGATCACGTGCGAGACGCAAGCGCGTCGAACCGTTATCCGGGAATGCCTTGAGTTGCAATTTTTCACCTTCATACCATGTGCCGTAATCCGTCTTGACGACCGGATCACCAAGTGCTGATAAGCCTGACGCTGAGACATTCATCCAGTCGATTGCTTCAACGATTCCATCCGATACGACGAGCAGGTACCCGGCGTTCGAGAAATGGTACGTATTGACGGCATCTTTTTGTGTGTTGCCGAGCTTGCCATACTTCGCCTCAAACGTTTCAAGCGGTTTCCCGAGGTATTGTTCCGGCTTGTCAATCGGCTGATTCGCGACGACTTGTCCGAGTGTCGAAAGGAGTTTCTCATCCTTTAGACTAGACGGAGCCTCCATCTGAACATCCGTTTCCGGGATGTAGCCTTCGACCGCATCACTTAACTTCAGATGTACCATGCCGTCTTTTGCGTCGAGGACTTCATAAACATCCCCTAAGTCCGCCTTATAGATGACACTAGTCCGATTTGCATCTTGATAGACATCTGCAAACGGTCGTTTGATCCATGCCGCTGAACTAATCTCAGGTGCTGCTTCTTTTTTCGATTTCTTCGACTCTTTTTTCTTCGCTTGATCGGCCGAATCTTTTTCTTTATCCTTTGCCGTTTCTTTGGCCGAAGCATCTGTTTTCGGTGTTTCGACCGTCGACGTCGCTTGCGAAGGATCGTTATGCGCGACCATATAGCCCCATCCGCCGACGATCAAAGCCGTCGCCAATAGGCCACCGAACGCAATGCCACGCCGGTTGCGCTTTTGTTTCCGACGCATGTGACGCGATTGCCGTGCCTGATCGTGCTCTTGTTCCTGTTGACTCATATTTGGTTCCTCCTGAATTGACCGAGTGATGTTTCATTCACTATACCATCTAATCCAGAACCAAATTGTTTAAATTTCGATGACAGTTCTGCCTTGATGTGTCCCTTCAAGCAACGACTTGACGACTGCCGGAACATCACTCAACGCTTTCATTCGGACCATCTCGGCAATCGATAAATGCCAGTCGTTCGCGAGATGATTCCATAAACGCTCACGCTCTGTGATTGGTAACTGAACAGCATCGATTCCAATCAAACGAACACCACGTAAGATGAACGGATAGACGGTCATCGTCAGTTCAGCACCACCGACGTTACCGCACGTCGTGACGAGTCCACCGTACTGGACGTAACGAATGACCGAGGCAAGTAGCGGACCACCGACCGTGTCGATGATCCCGGCATACAGGCCTTTTTTCAAAGGTCGCGTTGTTTCTTCCAGGAGTGATTGCCGTGAGATGACTTCCGCGACACCTGCTTGCTTCAAGCGGTCATGCTCGGCTTCTTTCCCGGTCACGGCATGGACTGTAAACCCGAGTTTCACGAGGAGTGCGACCGCAACACTGCCGACGCCACCTGTCGCTCCCGTTACGAGGACCGGACCATCTTGCGGCTTTACACGTTGAACGAGTTCATCAATCGACTGGGCAGCTGTCAGACCGGCCGTACCGTAACTCATCGCTTCAAGCGTCGTGATGCCGTTCGGTAGCGGCGTAATCCAGTCCGCCGGCACGCGGATATACTCTTGAAAACCACCCGATGTATTCATTCCGAAATCAAAGCCGTTGACGACGACCGCTTGTCCTTCGCTGAAGCGTTCATCAGATGACGTCACGACATGACCTGCCGCATCGACGCCTGGTGTATGTGGGTAATTTTTCGTCACCCCGCGATTTCCCGTGACGGATAACGCATCTTTGTAGTTGATGCACGAATAGGCGACACGAATCAACACATCACCTTTTGGTAAGTCGTCGACTTGTTTTTGTTCGAGTGCCCCGACGAATTGTCCTTCTTCCTCACGTACGACGAATGCTTTAAATGAATTTTTCATATCAATTCCTCCTTCAATATTTACTATTCCCCTAGCCTATACCCGAACCAAAGCAGTGGTCTACCTTTTTTTTAAGGAATAACAACATGTTATGCATAAAAAACCGCGATGCCGAAGCAATCGCGGTTTTTTGGCATCTGACGGAAAAAGTCTTTTCCGCAGGTAGTCAAAAGTGACAGGTAAACATGTCATCGGTCCGTGGTCATAGGTGTGCCGTGGCCGTTGTGATTCCCTTGTGGAAGCGTTTGAGAGTCAGAAATGCCATCCTTGATCAGGAGTCTCATCTGATCAAGGCTTACATATAACGGTGACCGTCAAAATCAATTTCCGTTCGGTAATTCGCGGCATTGATCGCATTCGAGATGCGGTGAGCAGCCCTCTCCATCTCTTGTGCCTTGATCCGGTATGCCTCAGGATCGTACAAAGCATGCCGGATGACCGTCGTTCCTTCAAATCCATACTGGAATTCGCGTTTCGGACGTGCGGCGAGTTCTTGGAACTGTGTCGCTTTTGCCCGTAATTGAGTCGCCAGTTCAATCGCTTCGACGAGCGGAATTGCTCCTTCTGTCGTCTCGATGGTCGTTGACAAGTTTGCTGCATAGACCAGTCGATCAAGTGTCCGCATATCACGCCGGACTTCATCCATAGCCGACTCGACATCGAGTAACGTCCGTTCTTGACCAGTCGGTAGGGCCTCCCCTTTTTCAAGGTCGATGAATGCAATACGCTCCATCTCTTCGACTAGTTGCTCCAATTGTTTCCGTAAGATACTTTTTAGTTTCACTGCGTCTGCTAAGTACATTCTTCAGTCCCCCGTTTCCTGACCTTCTGTTCCATGATACGTCGGGACTTTCTGAAAGGTTTCATCGGAATCGGTTGAGATAATTTGAAAAATCATGTTCGATGTCTGTCAGCGCAGTCGGTGGTACTTGAATTGATTGTTTTGAATCATACCGGATTACCTCATATAGATGCTGCAGTTCGGTTGACGGATGAAATCCGATTCGTTTGAACCACTCGCTGAACGACTCCGTCTCCCGGCGTTTCAGCCGCGCCGGCAACTGACGATTGAACAAAACGACCTGTTGCCGAACTTGTTCGACCGGCAATGGTGGGAATGTCTCCTCTGAATCCACCTTAGTCTGTCGGTATTGCTGCGGTGGCATTACTTCGTCTTCGGGTGCACCTTTTAAGCGACGACGGCGTTTTCGGAAGCGACGGACGAGTAGGACAAGTAACAGAACGGCCGCCAGACCCAGTCCAATCAAGAAATAGGGAAATCCTTCTGTCTCTTCAATTCCCACACCTTCTTCAAATTTTTTAAATCCAAGTGAGATGAACTTAAATTTATCTTTAGGTTCTCCTCCCATTTCACCTTTTTCATCCGTCTCGTAACCATAAACCACACCCTCAGGTTTCGGTTCTTTCTTCCAAAGTAACTTCAGCCACCACCAGTCGAGCGGCTTGCTTTCACAATCTTCTCTACACTGTTGCGCCGTCGCCGTCGCCGGAAAAACTTCGACATCACGCAGTGCCTGATACCCGGTCTCGGCTAACGGTTTCATGATTCCAAGCGCCAGCAAAACTATACCCATCATCAACAGTAATCGACTTCGAAATCGCATGCTCCCACCTCTTTAATGTCATTTTTATCCATTATATAATGAATCAAGCCTAATTTACGGAATTTTTTGATTTTAATCAAAAAGGGCTTGAACAACAGACAGGATGGGAAAAGAAATGGAGTGATTTCTAGAGAGGAGTTCAATCATGGTCATATTAGAAGATACGCACGATCCCTATCAAAACGGGCGATTGATTGCTGAATATACGGAAAGTAATACGAATCTTGCGGCCATTACCCATGCTGAACAATTGATGAACGAAAGTCCGTTCGTCGCACCGCGTCGCGCGCCGCATCCGAGCCGCTACTTACGTTCGTTAATCTCACCACTTTTTTTAACGGACCGTGCTAAACATATCTTGCCCCTGACAAAAGCTTTCGTCAGTGAACAGGATGAGGTCCGGCCGAGCTGGTTCGGTCGACTCACCTATGAATTCGAACAACTGGCCTGTCAGGTCGAAAAAGTCGATGTCCGGACGTACGGAGCCATCGGTGACGGAAAGACCGATGATACGCTTGCCTTCAAGGAAGCACTTGCTGACGGACATCGCCAAGTCCACGTCCCTGCCGGCACATACATCGTCCGCGGGATTCGTCTCCCGAACTATACGATTTTGACGGGTGATGGGAAAGGTCGGACGATTTTAAAATTACATGATGATGCCCCGAAAGGACGCCGGTTAATCACGAACCAAAATTACTTACTCGGTAATCATCATCTGCTCGTCGAAAAAATGACGCTCGACTGGAACATCGAGCGGATCGGTGCTGCTAAAAAGAGCAGTACGTGGGGCAACCATTCGAGTTGTCTGACCTACGCCCATGTGACATACGGCTGGGTCTTCGACGTCGAAGCAGTCGAGCCCGGGCTCCATTGTTTTGACATTTCGACGCCTTACTACAATTACAACGGGGACGGCGCACGGGCGAATTTAAGTAGTTCCTTCATTTGGTTCGATGGCTTGACCGGATCCGGTTTCGGTGATGATGGCATCACGACGCATCATAGCGATCACTTATTCATCTCGAACTGTTTCATGCATGACCCGAGTGGGCGAGCCCACGCCGTCGGCTTTTCGAACTCGAACGGCATTGAAATCGATGATGGCTCACGTGATGTCTGGTTGTTCAACAATGCGACGTCCCGTTGTTTCGGCGGGCTCGAAATCAAGGCACATGCGACATCGTCCGCTGCTTCGACTGTTAAAATCGTCGGGCACCTCTCAATCGATGACCATCGTTCGTTCAATTTCCGCCATATCGGTCACCATCAAGCAACAGACCCGACGTCACAAACTGCCTATAACATCATCGCGACACGGCTTGTCGCACAGACGCCTCAATATACACCGCTTTATGCAAACTCAAAACCGCGGGCACTCGTCGTCTCGGCATATCGGAACGTCGTCATTCATGACTTCACCGTCCTCGGTGACCCGAACTATGATTACCAGGAACAGCCGGTGATCGGAATCCAGTACAAAGCGGAAAACGTCACCTTGAGCCAAGTTAAGATGACGGGCTTCCGTCAGGCTAAAACGGACATTCAAGTCTTCGGTGGTGAAAACGGTGCAGATGACGTCCGGCTCATCGATGTCCGGATTGAAGATTCCGCACGCCACGGGATTACGATCGGCCCCCACATTGAACGCGTCCGTCTGACGAACGTCGCCATCAAAGGAGACGGGACGGTCGGCTTGAATGCTAAATCCGAACCGGAACTCGAACGCTTCATCGCAACTGGTTATCAAGTACCTGTCCGGACCCATCCGTCCGCATAAAAAAAGCTCTGCCTGACCGCGGTCAGTGCAGAGCTTTTTCTCATTGGGCGCGAAGATACGCGAGGACACGTGTGTCGATTGTACGGTCCTGATGCTCACGCATCTCGAAGTTTTCCGTATGCAGGTACGTCCGGAAAGCTTCTTCGAACGATCCCCGGTAACCGAGTTCGAGTAACTTATCCATCACTTCCGATTCGAGCGCATCATCAATCGGCTTGATTTCTTCCGGTTTACTTGGTTGCAGGTACAGCGTGTGCAGCTGATAAATCCGTTCGAGTTCTTGAATCGGACTCGGATGATCGTCGACACGCAAATCGATGTAGCGGTCATTGAAACCACCATATCCGCCGTTTTCCTTGACGACGAGAAGCGCAGCCGACTGCATTCCGCGTGAGTCTCCGCCTGCTGCTTGTCCGGCAGCGAGTGCACGTAACAACCGTTCACCGAGCGGTCCGTCCGTCGCCTCGAACACACGGGCCATCTCTTTGACCGTGTTGCCGTCGACTAAGATATTCCCTTGTGCGGCAAAATGTTTACCGGCGATTCCACCTGCCCAGTCGTTACAGGCGTCTCCCGTGAAGGTTGCGCTCCGCCCCGCTGCGTCGATCATTCCGACTTGCCGCTCTGCCCGCCCTTCGTCCGCGTCCGTCAACAATTTTAAGACTTCTTCCGCCGACTTCCCTTCAGAAATCATCCGTAATCCTTCCGGACCATATGTCGTATTGGCGAATGATTGGGTCGCGATTGCCCCGACACCCGCTTTCGCAAACGGGACGGCGCTACCGACCGCAAGAAACTTCGATTGAACAGCGACTCCCCATGCTTGTTCTTTTTCACAATAGCCAACGATTGAATATGTCATGTTGAAATCCCCCTTATGAACTTATAACTAACGTTCGTCTTAGAAGTTCCCGATTCCTGCACGGGAAAAACCTTCCGCGCCCATTGCACGGAAGGTCGACGTTCATTGAATCCCTAATGTGACGGCGAGAAGCAAGGCGACGCAGGCAAGTGTCACCCAAATCGCAAACAACTTCCAGACGAATCGTAACCATTTTTCATACGGGATGCCGGCAATTGCAAGGAACGCCATCAAATGGGCACTCGTCGGAAAAATCATATTCGTCAACCCGTCCCCATACTGGAAGGCGAGGACTGCGACTTGTCGTTCAATCCCTAACAAATCAGCGAGTGGCGCCATGATTGGCATCGTCGTCGCTGCTTGTCCACTCCCGGATGGAATGAAGAAGTTTGTAATCAACTGGACGATGTACATGCCGATGACGGCAAGCGACGTCGGTAAATGTCCGACCGCGTTCGATAAACCATAGATGACTGTGTCGATGACACGACCGTCTTCCAAGATGACGACAATCGCACGTGCGAAGCCGACGATTAAAGCACCGAACGTCACGGCTTTCGCCCCGTCAATCAAACTTTCGAACGTCCGATTGACACCGAGTGTCGCGATTCCGGCGAGCATTCCGATGATGAGGAACGATGCCGTCAACTCCGTTAAGTACCAACCCCACTCAAAGATTCCGATGACGTTCAGGGTGATGCCGCCAATCAAAACGATGAGAACAAACGCATGCTTCTTCGAAAATCGTGAAAAGGTTGTCGTCGTTTCTTCTTTCCGATGTTTCTCTAAGTCATAAACTAAGCTGCGCTCCGGGTTTTTTTTAACCTTTTGTGCATAATTCATGACGTATAAAATCGTCACGAGTAAAAAAGCTAAGTAGATTGCCGTCCGGTAACCAATCCCACTGAACAATGGCACTTCGGCAATCGACTGTGCAACACCAACCGTAAACGGATTGAGCATGCCGCCGGCAAAACCGACCGCTGCCCCGAGACTGACGATGGCAGCGCCCGTCATCGCATCGTAACCGAGTGCCCGGGCGAGCATGATACCGATCGGGACGAAAATAATCGTTTCTTCTGCCATGCCGATCGTCGCTCCAGCAACCGAAAAGACGAACATCGTCATCGGAATCATGATATGACCTTTTTGACCGAATCGATTGATCAATTGATTGATTCCGGATTCGATCGCTCCCGTCTCACGGATGATGCCGAAGACACCACCGACGAGAAAGATATAGAAGATGATGCCAGCACCCGCTTCCATGCCTTTTGGTATCGCTTCAAACAATCCAAACAAATTAACGGGTGCCGACTCGACTGCCCGGTATGTACCATCGATGACGACCGTCTGTCCATCTTGTTTCTCACGATCAAATTGACCTGCTGGTAACGTATACGTCAAGATAACTGAAATCAGTAAAATCCCCATGATAATCGCATATGTATGAGGCATTTTAAAGAAAGAGCGTGAAGACGGATCTTCCTGGACTTTACGTTCGTTCATTTAGTTGCCTCCTCTTAAGTCTAAATCTAGCTACTCTTAAGATAATGCCCTATTTTTGGAAAAAATAACAGATGTTCGAGGGAATTTTAATTTTTTTGTAACAAAAAAGAGAACTTTCGTTCGCTTTAGACATAAAAAAAAGCCTGACGATTGCCAGGCTTTCTTACTACTTATTATACAGTGAACGTTTGCACGTCAAGTGGCTTAGCGAGTGCAGTTTGTGCGAATGCGACGAACTGTCCGAAATGCGCGCTCGTGTTGTGTGTTTCGACTGCTGCTTGATCTTCCCATTTCTCAATCATCATAAAGACGTTTTCGTCCTCTGTGCTTTGGAATAGGTCATAGCTGACGTTTCCTGCTTCTAAGCGTGAACCGTCGACCAATGCTTTAGTAGCCTCCAAAAATTCAGTACGTTTTGCTGGTTGTACTTCTAATTTTGCTTCGATTGCGATCATGTGAAATCCTCCTTTATTTTTCGTTAACTTAGCTAGTTTAGCACCTCGATTATGCAAGTGCTACAAAGATGCCTAGACGATTACGTTAGTCTGATTTCGGGTAAAAAAATGGTATGTTTTTGACATCAGAGAGGAGTGTACACGATGGGTGTCGAGCTTTTTCATTTTGAGGATGATGGCGTGATTCCAAATAACCCACGCTATCCGGTCTTGATTTATCGTCATGTCTTTGAGGACCCGTCCGCCATCGAGACGACATTTCACGCGAATAATTGGCAGAACAGCTGGGTCGACGGTATTTTTGATTTCCATCATTACCATAGCGTCGCCCATGAAGTCATCGGCATTCTTGAAGGACATGCCACTGTTCAGCTCGGCGGACCGCTCGGAAAGACGTTTACGCTGACTGCAGGTGACGTCATCGTCTTACCTGCCGGAACCGGACATAAAGCGCTTGATACGAGTCGCCGCTTCAAAGTCATCGGCGCCTATCCGAACGGTCAAGACTATGACACGTTGACGGGTGATGCCTGCGAACGACCGGGTAATCTCGAACGGATTGAACACGTCGAGCGTCCATCGACCGACCCCGTTTATGGTCAGACCGGTCCGTTGTTTGAGTACTGGTGAGCAAACGGTTGACGTTTTTTTCTCATCCATCCGTGGTAAAGCCTATTATTGTGAATTTTGGAGGAGGAAACGAAATGAATGAGACAGAACGGACAATCCTGCTCGCCGCCTTAAAACAACAGACGGTGACATTCCCCGATTCAACGCACGTTCGGGCACACGGTCAAGGAACGTGGCATATGGGCGAAGAACCCGCAAAACGCGAAGCTGAAATCGAAGCTTTGAATGTCGGACTCGACAGTGGAATGGAATTGATTGATACGGCAGAAATGTACGGTGAAGGGGCGTCGGAACAATTAATCGGTGAAGCAATCGAAGGACGACGTGAAGAAGTGTTTCTCGTCTCGAAGGTTTATCCTCATAATGCTGGAGGAGACAAGCTACGCGAAGCGTGCGAACGTTCGTTACGTAACTTGAAGACGGATTATCTCGATCTTTACTTACTCCACTGGCGCGGTGACATCCCGCTCCAAGAGACGGTCGATGGTCTCGAACAGTTGAAGGCTGAAGGAAAAATTCGCCGCTGGGGTGTCTCGAACTTTGATGTCGCAGACATGAAAGAATTACTTGCGTTAGAAAACGGCGATCAATGTGCTGTCAACCAAGTACTTTATCACCTTGGCTCACGCGGGATTGAATACGAATTGATGCCGCTCTTAAAAGAGCACGGCATTCCAGTCATGGCGTACTGCCCATTAGCAGAAGGCGGGAGTCTCCGGGAGAAGCTACTTGATCACCCAACCGTTGAACGCCTTGCTGAAACACATGGTGTCGACCCGGCACAAATCTTACTCGCCTTCGTCGTGCGGAGCGGTGATGTCATCGCCATTCCGAAAGCCGGTCAGGCGAAGCACGTCGAAGAAAATGGTCGCGCCGCACTCTTACAACTGACGGATGAAGAATTCGCAGCACTTGATGAAGCATTCCCTGCTCCAACTAAAAAAGAACCGCTCGATATTGTCTAAGGAGGAATTTGTTTATGGATACGAAAGTCAAACTCGGAAAATCAGATCTCATGGTCCACCCAATTGGTCTTGGAACAAATGCCGTCGGTGGGCATAACCTTTACCCGAATCTCGATGAACAAGCAGGACGTGATTTGGTTCGTGTCGCTTTGATGAACGGCATCAACTTTTTAGATACGGCCTTTATTTACGGACCAGAACGTTCAGAAGAACTCGTTGGTGAAACGTGGAGCGAGACGGTCGAACGCAAAGACGTCATCCTCGCAACGAAAGGCGCGCACAAAATCGTCGACGACGAGGTCGTCATCGATAACTCACCCGAGTTTTTGAAACAGTCGGTCGAAGAGAGCCTGAAGCGTTTAAAAACGGATTACATTGACTTGTTCTACATCCACTTCCCGGATGACGCGACACCGAAAGATCAAGCGGTCGCTGCACTTGCCGAATTAAAGGAACAAGGAAAAATCCGAGCGATCGGTGTCTCGAACTTCTCACTCGAACAATTAAAAGAAGCCAACAAAGACGGACATGTCGACGTCTATCAAGGTGAGTACAACTTGTTCAAGCGGGATGCAGAAAAAGAAATCCTGCCTTATATCCGCGAACACGGGATTTCATTTGTCCCGTACTTCCCGCTCGCTGCCGGATTACTTGCCGGAAAATATGACGAGAACACGAAGTTCGATGATTTACGTGCGAAGGATCCCCTTTTCCAAGAAGATGTCTTCAAGGACAACTTAGCAAAAGTCGAGCTACTTCGCCCGATTGCAAAAGAAAAAGAGGTCGACGTCGCGCATGTCGTCCTCGCTTGGTACCTGGCGCAAGATGGCATCGATGCCATCATTCCTGGTGCAAAACGTGCCGATCAAGTAACGGATACGCTCCGGACGATTGAAGTCGAGCTGACGGATGCAGACATTAAAAAAATCGATCAAATCTTTAGTTAACATCATACAAGCCCTCGGTCGTAAGATGACCGAGGGCTTGTTCGTGAGCAAATAGCGCGAAAATCAAAAAGACAACACGTATGATAACAACAGAGGAGGCGATTTTGAAATGAAACATCATTTTCATTTAACAGCAGACTGGCCGGGAAACCGAAACGACATCGGCGACATCGAGACCGGTGACTTAAAAACGAAGATCTCGATTCCGGAGGCAATGGATGGTCCTGGCGTCGGGACGAATCCGGACGAGATGTTACTCGGAGCAGCCGCGACCTGCTACATCATCACGCTTGCCGCGATGCTCGAGCGCAGCAACATCAAAAAAGTATCACTGACGATGGAGTCTGAAGGCATCGTCGATGTGACGAACGGTGTCTTTACGTATGACCAAATCATTCATCGTCCCACGTTGATTTTACCTGCCGATACGACAGAGGCAATGGTCAAGATGGCACGTCGCCTCGCGGAAAAAGCGGAAGGTTCATGCATGATCACCCGTGCGCTTGCAGGAAATGTAAAAGTCTCGCTTGAAGCGGTGATTGAAGTAGAAGCTTAATCGATGACTTTCTCCATATAAAAATAGATTTTTATACTTCGCTCAATTTTGGCAACGTGCTTTCCTACGGGATTCGCGTTGCCCTTTTTAATTAGAAGATCTTTCTTTAAATAAAGAGCGGTCTGAACCTGTCTAAAAAAGATTCTTCCTTTTTTCGTGCTTTCCTCGGGCGAGGCGCAAGCCGAGGCTCCTTATTCTGACGAATAATGAACCTGGTCTCGCTTGCCTCTGTCAGCGCGAAAACGCGCTTCTTCCCGTAGGAGTCATGAAAAAGGAATCTTTTTTTACATCATCATTTTAGTAAAATAAGAAAAAAAAATCTCTAATTATTTTTGAACAATTGCAGAGTAATTTTCATTTGGAATTAGATTGTTGCTGCACGATTTCCAATTACTTCGTATACTGAATTTAGTTTGGAATTTATTGGAGGTAATCAGATGTCTTCGTTTCAGGAACAATTGCAGAACCAACACTCTACAACAGATCCTTCTACAAAAAACGCACCTATTCAAACAGCAGATTATACAACAGAATTATTAACTCATTTAAATGAGCTTTTTTATAAATCGATTGTTGATCTTCAACAAAATCAATTGACTGAAGAAATGATCGAAACGACGAATCGCTGGCTGTCCGCATTAAATGAACCGAGCTTGACGGTTCCATTACAACGACAATTAACAGCGTCTTCAACACCGCTCCCACTTCAATATGAAAAATCATTAAGAGCCTGGGATTTAATCGCACCCGGTCAGGAAAATCAAGAAAAGTTACTACATCATTTGATTGATGAGTTGGCTACTGCTCAATCGGCGGACTGGATGGTGAGTTTCACTCGACATTCTGGTATTCAAGCGTTAGTCCCAGCCCTTCAAGAAGCGGAACGATTAAATAAACCAATTCGTGTTCTCACTTCGTTTTATATGAATATCACTGAAGCGAAAGCACTTCGTACACTGATGCAGTTCCGTAATGTTGAGATTAAAATTTATGAACCGATCAAAAAGAATCAAGCATTCCATCCAAAAGCGTATTTATTTACGCGAGAAACTGATTTACATAGTGCCATTATCGGTTCGTCTAATTTATCAAAATCAGCACTTACAAATGGCCTTGAGTGGAATGTCCGAATTCCTCATTCTCCGCTTACTTCTCTTGTCTCTCAAGCACAGACGTTGTTTACTAATTTATGGACGAGCAACGAAGCAATCACATGTACAACAGAAATTTTAGAACAGTATGAACAACACCATTTAGATATGCCAAAGATCAGACAGTTTGTTGTAAACGACCGTGTTGCTGAAGACGCTGTAGACTATGACACGATCCACCCCAATGAGATGCAGCTCCCGGCCTTAGAACAGCTTCACCGGTTGCGCTTAAAAAACCAAACTAAAGCCATGGTGATTGCTGCAACAGGAACAGGTAAAACCTATTTAGCTGCTTTTGATGTAAAACAATTTGAAGCTAAACGTGTACTCTTTATTGCGCACCGTGGAAAATTACTCGCTCAGGCAGAGCAGACTTTCAAAAAAATTTTTACCGATTCGACAGCTACTTTCGGACGCTATCAGGCAAATCAAAAAGAAACAGACAAACAATTTACTTTTGCTACCATTCAAACATTTTCAAAAGAAGTTCATTTGGAACAATTTGATCGTTCCACATTCGACTATATTATTATTGATGAATTTCATCACGCAGCATCAGATTCGTATCAAAAGGTTTTAAATCACTTTACACCGCAGTTTTTACTCGGCATCACAGCAACGCCAGAACGAATGGACGGACTAAATATCTTTAAATTAGTCGATCATAACATCGCATATGAAATTCGTCTCTATGATGCACTGGCTCAAGATTTATTAACTCCGTTTCATTACTTTGGGATTCAAGATGATGAAGAAATTGACTATGAAATGATTCCTCAAAAAAACGGACTTTATATCGAAAAAGATTTAGTCCAAGCACTTGAACGGTCTTCCCGAACGGAATATATCCTTGAGATGATCAATAAGTTTGGCAACAGTGGCTCTACTCAAGTCGGTCTTGGTTTTTGTGTCAATATCAATCACGCTGAATTTATGGCTGCTGAATTTAATAAGCACCACATCGAAGCATTGGCGATCACAAGTAATCAAAGTGAAGTAGAACGAGAACAAGCTATTCAGCGGTTAGAAGACGAACATGATCCATTATCTTTCATCTTCACAGTCGATTTATTTAATGAGGGTGTCGATATCCCTAAAACTAACTTGATGCTTTTCTTACGTCCGACGGAATCACCAACAATTTTCATCCAACAACTTGGGCGTGGATTACGCAAGCATGATTCGAAAGAATACGTGACGATTTTAGACTTTATCGGGAACAGCCAGCGTGCATTTGTAGCCCCACTCGTTTTATCCGGACAACAATCATTCCATTCCATCGATCGTTATCATGTCGCAAACGCTGTCCAAAATCACTTCCCGATCCTACCAGAAGGATCACTCGCGATTCTCGATCGTGTAACCGAAAACTTTATTATCGAGCAAATGAAGAAAATTGAGTTTTCTACAAGTAAACAGCTACGTGAAAGTTACCAGCGCCTTACGACAATGATTGGTGATACACCGTCACTCAATGACTTAGTGACGCATCGTGATGCTCCGGCCATTGAAGCAATCATTCAACAATGGAAAAGTGTACTACGATTAAAACAACTTGAGAAAGTCGCAACGGATGAAGAACTCTCCCTTTTACTCAATCCGGATGCACGAAAAGTCATTGAACATATCGAAAGTTGGTTCCCAATCCGTGAGCCCTTTAGTTTATTGATGGTGCAATTACTTTTAAATCAAGAAACGATTTCGGTCGATGATGTTATTCAGGCAGCTGCAAACCGCTTTGCGATTTCAACTTCTGCGATATCCCATCGCTCGTCTCTTACTCAGCATTTGTTCAAACGATGGTCGACACCACTAAAAAATGACCGGCTACCGCTACTTGCTGTATTAAACGATGGACGCTTCCAGTTTTCAACGCAAATGACAGAAGCGTTATCCTCCAATGAACACTTAGCTTCATACTTAAGTGAATTGATTCAGGCTGGACTGCATGCTTTTGAACAACTATCGGGAGGTGAAGTCTGGTTAGCAAGTAATCAATCATTGATTTCGCGGATGACGTATAATCGCTCTGTCATCCAACGTTTACTCGAGTCACCGCACCAAGAAGGTTCCTGGCGAGAAGGTGTCGCACAAGCAGGGGAAGATTATGTACTGTTCGTTAATCTGCACAAAAACGAATCGATTGAGGACCAACTCAACTATCAAGATTACTTCATTGATAAAAAGCATTTCCATTGGCAATCCCAAAGCATTGCGACTGCACATGGAAAAGCAGGAGAACTCTATCGTCACCATCAGGAACGCGGTATTAAGATTCACTTATTTATTCGTAAAGCAGAAAAAGAGCAGGGCCGTTCCTTACCTTTTACGTACTTTGGTGAGCTGATTCATAAAAGTAGTCAAGGTTCTAAACCGATCAATGTCGAGTGGATCTTAAAAGAACCTTTGACGGCAGAAGAATTTATTTCGTGGAAAAAGCTCTCATAATTTTTTCAACAGCCGGGATATCTGCCGGAGCCCACTCTAACTGTTGTAAATTTTGAACGCTTACCCATCTAAGTTCTGCGTGTTCCAGCGCTTTAGGTATACCTGCAACAATTTCCGCGTAATATGTCGACAGCTCAACAATGATTTTTTCGTATTCATAAAGTGTTGTTTCAATATGTTCTTTCACTTGAACCGTACAATTTAATTCTTCGTTGATTTCACGGGATAGTGACTGTTCCGGTCGTTCTCCTTGTTCGATTTTTCCGCCAGGAAACTCCCACATGTTCGGTAACGACATTGCTTCACTTCGTAAGGCACAGAGTACTTCATTGCTTGAATTAAATATTACAGCACCGACAACTTGGATTGTTTTTTTCAAAATAACGTCCACCCCTTCTTTAAATCTTGTCTACAGCATTCAATATAAGTATAGAAGATGATTTATTTTATACATGAGTTAACAGAAGATCATCCTCGTAATTACGAAGGTGGTCTTTTTTCGAAGCAGAACCTTCGTTTCCACTCGACTCCTATGGGAAAAGAAAACATGACCGGTCATGTTTTCGTCAGAGCTGAACAAGACCCGAATCGGGACAAGCATTGGACCGAAGCGCGGCTTGTTGCTCGCCCATGGAAAGCGAGTGGAAAGAGAAGGTTCGATTGAAGAACGTTCACTTAAATTATCTCCACCTGGATCATCTTGACTTATCCACAGAAAGCAACAATCGACACGCTAAATATTCATCAATTTGAATTATCCACATGTGGACAACTTTTCCTATGCTATAATTTGACTACTTATCCACAACCAGAAATGAGGAACTCATGTGCCACGCGAAATCTATCCTGTCGTCGTCAAAGCGACGGCTGTCGAACAAATCAAAAATGGTCAGCCTTTATTGTATAAAGAACTGTTCCAAAAAAGTAACCATCTTAAAGAAGCAGGTGCGTTACTCCGGCTGACTACAGAAGATAAAGAATACCTTGCGACCGGCTATTTTGGCAAGCAAGAAAAAGGACTTGGCTGGTTACTCTCGACGGACGAAATTCAAGAAATTGACGACGTCTTTTTTAAAGAAAAAATTGAGACTGCCCTCGACCAACGCGATGCCTTTTTTGAAAATGAATTAATCGATACGTTCCGCGTCTTCAACGGCTCAGGTGACGGCATCGGTGGTTTGACGATTGATTGTTTTGACCACCATTACTTGATTACATTCGAAAATGAAGGGATTTATTCGTTTAAGCAGGAAATCGTCTCTGCCCTCGAGTCGTTAATCCACTTTAAAAGCATCTACGAAAAACGTGCCTTCCAAATTGATGGTCAACCCGTCAAAGGCGATGATTTCTTAGCCGGTGAACGGGGAGATTTCCCGGAAGTCCTCGAGGAGAACAGTCTTCCGCTTCTCTATCACCTGGACGCCGGCATGCGGACGGGTCTCGACATTAACCAACGCGACCTTCGTACAATCGTCAAACAACATGCGACAGGACGAACTGTCTTGAACCTGTTTTCCGATACAGGGACGTTGACCGCCGCTGCGCTGCTTGGTGGAGCGCTTGAGACGACGAGCGTTGATTTCTCGACCCGGAGCCGGAACAAGACGATTGAACAACTTGAACTGCATCAGCTTGATCCAGCGGCGCAAACGATCCTCGTCCAAGATGCGTTTGATTACATCGATCAAGCTGATAAGAAAACACGTTTTGATTTTGTCATCGTCCATCCACCGGCACTCGTCAAAACACAAGCACGCCACTTCCGCGCCGAAGTCGATTTACCCGCTTTAATCCAACAAACGATTCATATGACCCATCGCGGTGGACTGTTGTTGATTACGACGGATTGTCAGCTATTTGATCAACAGCGCTTCATGAAAATGGTCGAACAAGCTTTCAAAAAACTTCGTCAAACGTACGAAATCGTTTGGGAAATTTCCTCTCTTGAAGACTTTCCAGAGCATCCTTCTTTGAAAGAAGCGGAACGTAAAGCTGTTCTTGTCCGCCGTAAATAACCTCAAAACAAATAATTCTGCTAATCTTCTATCGATTAGCAGAATTATTTTTTGTATTAAAAGGAAAAATAAACCATACGCCGAATCTTTTAGGTTAGTCGACATTCTGATTAAACATCATATACGCTGACCTTTCCGAAATGCGAGTGTTGGTCGAAGGCTTTATATGCTTCGTTTAACGCTTCCACTTGGCGCGGGACACGCGAATCGATGCGAAGTTCAATCGTCCCGTCGGCGATGAGTCCAGCAACTTCTGCTAGATGTTTTTGTTGGCGACGCATCTCCTCTGTTTTTCCTTTCATCAATGGTAAGGCGACGAATAAGGCTTCAAGTGTCAATGCTTTACTATGCATCGGCGTCAAATCTTGTGTCGTCCGTGTCGCGATCGAGATGATTTTTCCGCGTTCTTTCGCTAAGACGAACGACTCTTGCAGATGATCACCGCCGACCGTATCGATGACGACATCAAACCCGTCAGGTGCAACACGTTCGAGTAGCGCTTCACTCGTTTCGTCGCGATACCGATGGACTTGTATCCCATGTCCTTCTAACCAGTTCGCTTTTTCATCATTCGCGGCACTCGCCGTCACGTCGCACCCGTAATGTGTTGCGAGCTGTGCGACGAGGTGACCGACCCCACCCGTTCCACCGACGACATATAGACGCATCCCGGGTTGGACCATCGCCCGTTCTTTTAAGGCCTCCATCGCCGTCAAACCGATCACGGGCAGGCACCCGGCAACTTCTGCGCTTAGTCCTGCTGGTTTAAGGACGGCCATACTTTCCGGGACAAGCATCTCTTCTGCAAGTGCACCGGATCTTTCCCCTAATCCGCCACCAAAGGCGATGACGTGATCGCCGACAGAAAAAGTCGTCACACTCGATCCGATTTCAACGATTTTCCCCGTTACATCGCCCTGGAGAATTCCAGTTGTCGGAGCTGCCGCCACATGACCAAAAAACATTTTCGTATCAAGTGGATTCAAGCTCGTCCCCGTAACACGTACTCGTAATTCGTTTTCCCCCGTTTTAGCGAGTGTGACGTCTTTTTCTGTTAACGTAGCGTCCGGTCCATACTGATCGACAACAAATGCTTTCATCTGTATTCCCCCTTTTTTCTTTCCCATTTTAGCATGGTTCAGAATACTCGAATATTATCGCTTCATGATATGATGAACGTAACTCAACTCAGAAAGGACGTTTTTTCATTGAAACAAGATTTGATTCGTCGATTGACTACATATGCAAAAATCGACACACAATCCAGCTATGAAAGCATGACCGTCCCGACGACGGAAGGACAGTGGACACTCGCTCGTCTTCTCGTCGAAGAATTAACAGAAATCGGCATGACGGATGTCTCGGTCGACGCCAATGGTTACGTCATGGCGACACTTCCTGCGAACACAGACGCCGACATTCCGACGATTGGTTTCCTCGCCCATCTCGATACGGCGACGGATTTTACAGGAACGAACGTCAATCCGCAGCTCGTCGATACTTATGATGGAGAACCGATTGTCTTAAATGACACAATTCCAGTCGTTTTATCACCAAAAGATTTCCCATCCTTGACGAACTACGTCGGGCATACCTTGATGACGACGGACGGGACGACATTACTCGGCGCCGACAATAAAGCCGGCATCGCTGAAATCATGACGGCGATGGCTTATTTGATTGCACATCCGGAAGTGAAACACGGACGGATTCGTGTCGCCTTCACACCGGATGAAGAAATCGGTCGCGGACCGCACCATTTTGATGTTGAAGCATTTGATGCCCAGTTTGCGTATACCATCGACGGTGGACCACTCGGTGAACTCGAATATGAGAGTTTCAACGCGGCAGGTGCTAAAATCACGTTCCATGGGACGAATGTCCATCCGGGTACGGCAAAAGATAAGATGGTCAATTCGCAAAAGCATGCGATGGCCTTCCAGAACCGCTTGCCAGGTGATGAAGCGCCCGAATTCACGGACGGATTCGAAGGATTCTACCATTTGATTTCTTTTGAAGGGTCCGTCGAAAAAACGGTCGTCCACTACATCGTCCGGGACTTCGATCGCCACAACTTCGAGGCACGAAAACACTTCTTAACGGCGCTCGTCGAGGAATGGAACAAAAAGTATGGCGCCGGTAGTGTCGAAATCGAATTAAATGATCAATACTATAACATGCGGGAAAAAATCGAACCGCATATGCAGATCGTCGACATCGCGCATGCCGCGATGGAATCGCGTGGTATTACGCCAATCATCAAGCCGATTCGTGGCGGAACTGACGGTTCGCAGCTTTCCTACATGGGATTACCGACACCGAACATCTTCACAGGTGGTGAAAATTACCACGGAAAGTTCGAGTTCATTTCTGTTGATAACATGGTGAAGGCGACAGAAGTCATCGTCGCCATCGCAAATGGGTTCGCTGAAAAAAAATAAGTACCTTCACACGTGCGGCCCTGCTGATTCAGCAGGGCCGCTTGTTTATTATTCGGAAGATGCTTTTCGTTTCAAGTGATAAATGTAACCGAGTAAAAGAACGATGATGGAAAGCGAAACAATCATCAACATTTTCGATGTTTCTCCAAGGAACGAATTCGGATGTTGTTCGACGTCAGGAACCGTTTTTTTCATCTGTTCCACTTGTTTTTCACTAATTGTAAAATCATCCTGCCACGTCCAGTTTTTTTCTTTCCCGACCACTTTAACATCGAGTTGATATGTTCCCGGCTTCAAAATCCCCATTGATGTAAGTGGGAACGTCATGTATGTCGTCGGAGCGAATTGAGCCGTCATTTCTTTTCGAACGATGACCTTTCCACCTTTTTTGACGACAGCTTCCACCTGAAATTTTTCACTGATGGCAGGTGCTTGGTTCGCGAGGGTGACGAGGACGCTCGGACGAGACAGATAGGAAGTTGCTTTTACTCCCTCGAACAGTAAATCCGGTTCAATCTCCCGGATTGATGACCGAACCTTTACACCAATGACGTACGCTTGGCGACTTTGAACACCGACTTCTGCGGATGCCACTTCTCGTTTGTCCTGTTTCTTGATTTCAATACCTGCGAGTAGGACCCCTTCAATCGCTCGTTTCGGCAAAGTCAGCTTCAACGAAACGATTTTCGACTCCCCTGCTTTAATTGTAATAGGCTTTTCCGAGACGCGAGCTAACTCGGATAGGGACACTTCTGCGAGCGTCAATGGTCCTTTCTCTTCATATACAATCAATCCGTTCCCGTTCGTCGTCGCATTTCGGAGCGAGACAAGGTAGGACTGATCGTCTGATCCGTGATTATAAATCCGAATTTTCATATCAGTTCGTTGTTCCGGAGGTATCCTTAAATCGAAATACGTGACACCGGAATCCACTTGAAATTCATTCGGTATCGCTTCAACCGAAAAATTGACGTTACTCTCGGCACTGACGACTACTCCGGTCATGAGTAGATAGATGACTCCACTTAATCCAACAAGATACTGTATACCACGTTTAATCAACCCATCCCCTCCTTAATCAAGGAATCGAATCCGTTAATACCCAGTCGATTGTCGCGACGTGCGTTCCTTTGATTTGCTGATTCAATGGAACATTCAATGTAATGTTGGCATTCGACCAAAGTGATCCGTCCGTCTCAGGTGATACATCAGTACCCAACCAAGATAGTAACCAAGAGTAAGGCGATCCAGCTGTCGACGTTAAAATATCTACTGCTTCACCACCCGCAATTAATTCAATCGCGCTTGTCACGGGTGCCGTCGCTCCGATGTTATAGGTAGGTGTATTCACGATACCTTCCGCTATCGATAATGATGCTCCAGGCAATGTGTTTTCCCCTCCGCTCGTGAACGTATTCAGCTTGGCAGTAACCGTCCATTCAGACAACACGACACGCCGGTCTGTCACTTGTAAAAAGGGTTTTTCGTCAGTCGATTCAAAAATAGCATCACTTCCAAGAATTTCATGTGTCCCAAAGTTAAAGTTCGGGGCATAATCTAGCGTCAACGGTCCTGTATTACCAGTCGGTGTGTTTTCACCCTTACCTGGATCAGGTGTGTACGAATCATCGGGATTGGTTGGATCCAGAATGTCAGGTGCTTTATTCGTCTCAAAAGTGATGGTCGCGGTTGAACTTCCTGACGACGTTTCTGCAAATACGAGGGACGGTCCACCTAGTAATAGGGCACTAGCAAACAATGAAGTAACGATTGACTGTTTTTTCATTCAAATCTCTCCTTCTCATGGTGCATTGACTAATGTCCATTGAATTTGCGTCTGATACGTAGTAGCTCGTGGTCGTTTCCCTGTCAAATCGAGAATGATTCCTTCACTTGGTCCATACGTCAAAATCGTTGATGTCGCTCCCATTTTCCCGGATGCAATTTCGTTATCAATGGTTTGTAACGTTTGATTTGTCGCACCGACTTTAAAAAGCAGCACGTCATCTAGTACATCACCTCCCTCGCTCGAGAGTGGTGCCGTCAACCTAGCGCGAAGTTTCCAATCATAATTCAAAGCATTTTGATGCGATATTTCAATCGTCATCGCTGTTTTTCGATTGATTACGCCTTCTCTCCCTTTGATTTCCTGTGTTCCAAAATCGAGAACTTCAGGTACTTTAAGGTTAAATACGGGACCGATTGTTAAAGTCGCCGTTCCAAGACCACTATTTAAAACATCCAAATCGACTACACTACTCGTCAATGAACTTTCAAATGTATACACTGAATTTGTTCCGACCGGAAGTGGATTGACTTTGAAACTTAACGTAAAGATATCTTTTGATAAAAGTGAGAGTGCAAGCAAAGAACCGACTTCTGCATAAATTTGATTACCGTTTTGTTGAATCGAACTGGCCGGTACATTTGCAACTTTTGCGCCCAGCAATCCTGTATAGGAATAACTCAAACTGATTGTCCCTGCCTGAATCGATTGCATCACTTCCTGTGGGAGTTGAAAAATCACGTATTTGCTTCCTAATCCTAAACTCAAAACGGATTGCATATCCGCAGCCAACGTAATTTTCCTTTGCGCTGCTTCATAAGCGGCAGTCAGGTTGACCGATCCTACCAACGCGACATCGAGTGCTCCTCTTTGTTCCGTTTTTTCCGCTCCTTCGTCGACAGGTATTTCCTTATCCTCTAATGCAGGATTTTGTGACTTTGATGCCGTTGATGATTCATCCTCGGATTTTAGTGATTCTTTGTCTTCTGGTACTTGAGGTTCTAGTGTCGAGGGTATGTCACTCTCGGGTGTTGGGGACTCTTCCTCTTCTGGTACTTGAGGTTCTGGTGTCGAGGGTATTTCAGTCTCGGGTGTCGGGGACTCTTCCTCTTCTGGTACTTGAGGTTCTAGTGTAGGGGGTATTTCAGTCTCGGGTGTTGAAGACGCTTCCGGTGATGCAGGCTCCATGTGATCAAGTTCGTCGTTTTCCGGTGGCACGACCGCTTGATCCTCACCTTTTGCCCTATCGTCTCCTTTCTTTTTTGTTTCTTCGATAAATTCATTTTCTGCTTCCTTCAAGGTGTTTTCACAATAATCGACTACATCGATTGGAATTTGGTCAGGTGACGGTTGTGCTTCGAGAATGCTTACACATTCTTTTAACGTCGGATTACCTTTAATCGTAATCGAAGTTGCATTCGCTAAAGCGTGTGTACCTGACAAGAAAATAATAAGCACTAGTATTGTTGGGATAGATTGGATTGGAGATTTTTTTATCAACCACTACCTCCCCCTCCTAACGACCAATTACGATTAACTCATTCACGACTTACTTCAACAATTACCTTATAAATACTAAAATAAACCAATTATTTTACAATTAAAAAGAAGTATCCTTCTTATTTTTTTCCTGAAATATGTTTATATGCTTGATATAACTCATTTATTCTATCGTTTCATTTTATCAAAATTATAATTTAGTGTTTAAAATCGTCAAAAAAATACACCTTCTCGTCTGAAGGTGTACTTTCATTACTTATTTCTTCTCTGTTTCTTGATCTGGAAGTGGTAACTGCACCATGCTGCCCGATCCACTCACGAGTGGTGATTTTCCGTCCCATTTCTTGACAGCTTCATATTGAATCATTTCGGCAGTCAACGTTTTTTGAAGTTCCTTCTGTGCTTTCGCCAAACCTTGCGCTTCAATCAAACGCGCATCGGCTTCCCCTTGTGCTTCGACACGAAGTCGTTCTGCTTCAGCTTTGGCAATCGCGAGATCCGTTTTCTTCTTATCTAGCTCTTGTGAGGCTTTAACACGAGAATCGATGGCTTCTTGTGTTTTTTCATCTGGTTTTGGAGCACCGAGTGCAACGTCCTCAATGATGAAACCGATTTTTTTAACGTCTTCTGCAAATTGCGTTTGGATGCTCGTTGAAACATTTCCTGACTCTTCACCGAACAATTCGAGTACAGTTACTTTCGAAATTTGCTCTCGTGACGCATCATATAAACGTTGTTTCAAATAGCCATCTGCGATTTCATCGATTTCGATTGGTCCAAACTTATTGAATACTTTCGTGACTTGATCGGGAGAGACTGCAAAACTGTACGTAAAGTCGACAACGATGTTCTTCCCGTCTTTTGTCGCGAGCGTCATATTGTCGAGCGACTTCGTTTGCGTTCGAATCGGATACTCCGTCACACGTGTGATCGGTGAAACGACGTGCCAACCTTGCGAAAGTGTTTCGTCCTGGACACCGCTTGACGGTTTGTAGACGACTCCGACTTGCCCCGGTTCAATCTGTTCAACGATGAACGGTGTCATGGCAAGGAGTGCGACGACGATGACACCGGCAATGATCATCGCTGGGTTAATTCTTTTCTTTGGTTTGATTTCTCTCATTATGAGTCCCCTTTGTCAATTTTGTCTTGGATATATTTATACAGTTCGATTCCTAACAAGGCGATGAGTGCGAAAAACAGTAAGGTAAACAATGTTGCCATGATTTCTCATCCCTCCTTCATCCTGTCTCTTTAACTTATACGGTTGATTTCAAAAAATGTTTCATGACCCTGGTTGCTAATTTTTGCAATCCGGTCTAAGATGTAAAGAACTTTGTCCTTAAAACGAGCGGTATCATTTTGTGGTACACTCGTAACAGCACATCACACACTAGAAACGAGGGTTCATCTCTATATGATTACAGTACAAAACGTCGGCCTCCGCTTTGCGGACCGCAAATTATTCGAAGACGTCAACATCAAGTTCACACCAGGTAACTGTTACGGTTTGATTGGTGCGAACGGCGCCGGTAAATCGACTTTCCTCAAAATTCTTGCAGGAGACATCGAAGCACAACAAGGCGATGTCATCATCACACCGGGTGAGCGTCTTGGCGTACTCCGTCAGAACCATTATGAATATGAAGAGTTCCAAGTCATCGAAACGGTCATGATGGGACACAAACGCCTGTATGAAGTCATGAAAGAAAAAGATGCGATTTATATGAAAGAAAACTTCTCCGATGAAGACGGCATGCGTGCCGCTGAACTCGAAGGGGAATTCGCGGAAATGAATGGTTGGGAAGCTGAATCGGAAGCCGCGATGCTCCTTCAAGGTCTTGGAATCAAAGAAAGCCTGCATACGAAAACAATGGCTGAATTAACAGGTGGAGAAAAAGTTAAAGTCTTGCTCGCGCAAGCGTTGTTCGGTAAGCCGGATATCCTGTTACTCGATGAGCCTACCAACGGTCTCGACCTAAAAGCCGTCAAATGGCTCGAAGAATTCTTGATCGGTTTTGAGAACACGGTCATCGTCATTTCCCACGACCGTCACTTCCTCAACAACGTCTGTACGCACATGGCCGATCTCGACTACGGTAAAATTCAACTCTATATCGGGAACTATGATTTCTGGTATGAGTCAAGCCAACTCGCTTCGCGGATGGCTGGCGATCAAAACAAGAAAAAAGAAGAAAAAATCAAAGAACTTCAAGCCTTCATCGCGCGTTTTAGCTCAAACGCTTCAAAAGCGAAACAAGCGACGTCACGGAAGAAGTTGCTCGATAAAATCACACTTGACGACATCCGTCCGTCATCACGCCGCTATCCGTTCGTCGGTTTCTCACCAGAACGTGAAATCGGAAATGATTTATTGACGGTCGAAGGTCTTTCGAAGACGATCGATGGCGTCAAAGTGCTCGACAATGTCCGTTTCTCATTAAATAAAACAGACAAAGTGGCGTTCATCAGCCAAAGCGATATCGCCATCACGACACTGTTCAAAATTTTGATGGGTGAGATGGAAGCAGACAGCGGAACATTCAAATGGGGCGTTACGACGTCGCAATCATACTTGCCAAAAGACAACTCGGAGTTCTTCGAAGGGTCTGACAAAACGATTCTTGATTGGCTGCGCCAATACTCGCCAGCTGATGAAAGTGACACGTTCCTTCGCGGTTTCCTCGGTCGGATGCTCTTCTCCGGTGAAGAAGTCATGAAAAAAGCATCAGTCCTCTCTGGGGGAGAAAAAGTCCGTTGTATGTTATCGAAAGCGATGCTCAGCGGTTCAAACGTCCTCGTCCTCGACGATCCGACGAATCACTTAGACCTCGAATCGATCACGGCACTCAACGATGGCTTGATTGCTTACAAAGGTGCGATGCTCTTCAGCTCGCATGACCATCAGTTCGTCGAAACGATTGCGAACCGCATCATCGAACTCACACCAAACGGAATCGTTGATAAAGAAACGACGTACGATGAGTACCTCAACAACGAATCCATCCAACAACAGTTAACTGCGTTATACGCACATTGATCTGTCGGCTGTCCTTTACATAAAGGGCAGTCTTTTTTTGTAAATCCATTCTTAACCTTCCGACACCAGACTGTCTCGCTTTCTTTACACCGCATACACAATCCCTTGTTTTAATTAAGAACGTAGCCACAACACGAGTTTAAAACAACATGGGGGGAAACAAATATGAAACGTACACTTATGGTCGGCCTATCGGCAGCACTTTTATCGTCAAGTCTGATTCCAACACTCGCAGATGCTAAATCAAACGAACATCATTCAAATAAAGCCATCAAACACATTGAATTTTTATCGATGGATGCACCAAAAACGATTGATCAAATGGTTAAAACGTATACAGATGCTAAAGTTAAAATCACATACAAGAACGGGAAAACAGAAGTAAAAGCACTCGATTACAACCAATTGTTCTTGTCGCAAGATAAAATCGTCGACAACAAAGGACAAAAAATCGCAGCCGGTACACCAATCGATGTTAATGGTGACCCAATCATCGACCGCAGTGTTCCCGATAAGCCGGAAGCATTCGTCTCGGATGCACCGGACTCGAACAGCTTGCTTGAAGTCCACGGCAAAAAGTACTTGGTCTCCCACTTCGAATACGATTCAATCGACAATGCAGGAAACTCCGTCCGCGGACTTCCGGCATCGATGACATTGACAGAAGTCACACAAGATAAAAAGACCGGTAAACTGGCGGTCAAAAAATCGAGTAAAATCGACTTCAAAAACGTCAACGGATTATGGACACCATGTAACGGATCAACGACGCCATGGGGAACACACCTCGGTTCGGAAGAATATGAGCCGGATGCACGTGCGTTCGAAGCCGATTCAAATTCATCCGCTTATAAAGAAGTCGCTGCATTCGCAGAACGTTACTTCGGTGACGCAAGTAAAGCCAATCCGTACTTCTACGGTTATACACCTGAAATCTCAGTCGACCGTAAAGGACAATCGTCTGTCGTCAAGCACTACAGTACAGGTCGTTTCTCACACGAGATGATGCAAGTCTTGCCTGACCAAAAAACGGCGATCTTTGGAGATGACGGCAATAACACGATGATGTTCATGTACGTCGCCGATAAGAAAAAAGACTTCTCAAAAGGAACACTTTACGCAGCGAAGTTCAACCAAACGAAAGCGACTGAAGGCGGTGCCGGTAAACTCGAATGGATTAAACTCGGTCACTCGTCAGATGCTGCTGTCAAAAAGATCATCGATAACGGAACGACGTTCAGCGACATCTTCGAAACGGCGACTGAACCAACACCCGGTTTCACAGCAGTCAAAACGGCAGCAAGCAAAAACGTCGAGTACTTGAAAGTAAAACCAGGCATGGAGAAAGCAGCTGCTTTCCTCGAATCACGTCGTTATGGCGCGACACTCGGTGCGACATCTGAGTTCAACAAGATGGAAGGCATCACGGTCAACGAAAAAGACAAAAAAGCATACATCGCGCTGTCCTACGTGTCAGGTAGCACAGAAAAACAAGCCGGTGCCGTCCAAGACGACATCCAGTTCGAAAAACGTGAATCTGGCGTGACGTATGAACTCGATCTCGGTCGTGCTAAAAAAATCGACAGTTCTTATGTCCCAACACGGATGAAGGCCCTTGTGATTGGTGAAGATTTAGCGAAACCGGATGCTTACGGAAATACGGCGAATCCAAACCTCGTCGCAAACCCGGATAACCTTGCTTACTCTGCTGCCTCGAATACGTTGTTCATCGGTGAGGACAGCTCACTGCACACGAACAACTTCGTCTGGGCATACGACTTGAAAACGAAGAAACTTTCACGTATTTTATCGGTTCCCGTCGGTGCAGAAGCTACAGGACTCCGTTCGCTCGACCGTGTCGGTGGCTATAGCTACTTGCTCAGCAACTACCAACATCCAGGTGAAGGTCTTGACGGCAAACAGATCACAGCAGTTGACCCGAAAGAGCTTGAACAAGCGATGCAAGATGGCATCGGCATCCAAAAAACAGGTGGTGTCGGCTACCTCTCCGGTCTTCCGACAGGCAACACTAAATCGTACTCGCACCACCATTAATCTGAACAACGAACGACTGCATCGTTCTTCACTAAAACAGGTGTCTCCCGTTTCCGTCATGACTGGAATGGGAAGACACCTGTTTTTAGTTTTGAATTTGTTTAACCTCTGCTTCGAGCCGCTCGAGAAATCCATTGACGATTTTCTCGTTCTCGCGTTCTCCGCCTAACGATAAGAGACTGCGACCGACGAAGTTGACACCTTCATTTTTCCCCGTGTAAATCAAACGACAGGTCGTCGCATCAATCCGCTTCAGCGCAAACGACATCTCGAGGCGAAACATCTTTGCTAACGTAAAACCAATCGTATTTTGTTTATAGTCCGGTTCATTCGTATAGGCAAGATCGGTCACGATGTAGGTTTCAAGCCGGTTCCCTTGCATATAGGTTTGGCGGTACGTCGATCCGACGACACCCGGTTTACGTTCAATCACCTCATGCTGGACGACACCCGGAATGAGTCGTTGCAGTCGATCATGGTCAAACAGATGCCACGCTTGTTCAATCGGAATCGGGAGTACCTTTTCTTCGCGCCACGTCACCATGACACCACCTCCTTTTAGTTTAAAAATACCCCGATGTCCGTCGTTCTAACGCTCGACTCCGGAACAATCAGGGTATTTTCCTTACTTTAAGTGGTTTTTAGTGTTCACTTCACGGTTTGACGTTCTAACGCGTGACCGAGGAATTTTGCAAGTTCCAGCATCCCGAACTTCCCAGCCGCCGCTTCAGCGTCTGAATTGTAATTCGTATTCGTATTGACGTCGTACGTATAGATCGTCCCGTCTGCATCCTTGATGAACTCAATCCCGGCGACCGCGATTTGGTTCGCCTTCAAAAATGCCTCGTATTGCGCGATGATCGGGTCATCGAACCCCTCAACGACTTGGAATTTCATCGGCGTCTCTGCCACCTCTTCTCCGACCGGGCAGAACAAATCATCGATGACACATGCATCGGCAGGGCAGAGCTCGAATCCTTCCGACGTATCGACACGGACCGCATAGACGAACTTACCACCGACGAATTCACAACGCGTAATGTACGGTTCAGGTGCTTGAATGTACTCTTGAATCAACGTGATGCCGTCGACCGGCTCATCGAATGTCGGTCCGTCAAGATAGGTCTCGAGTGCTTCAATCGAGTGGAACAACTGAACGCCGAGTCCTTTGCCGGCACGATTGTGTTTCGTGATGAACGACGATACTCCGATGTTTTGAGCAGCTTGGACGATTTGATCCCGCCCGACGGCTGCCGTCGTTTTCGGAACACGGATACCTGCTTTGCGTAAGGCGGTGTACTGGTTAACCTTACTGACTTCAAGTCGTAACGCACGGCTTCCGTTGAAAACCGTCCGATCATGTTCTTCGAGCCAAGCGAGGACCCCTTCCGTCAATTCTGGTGCATAGCGGTGCCCCCGTGTATGGGACGAGGCACTCATCCGGCTGTAAAAAACGCCCTCTGGTGGTGTTTCATCAAGTGGAACGATGCCTTCGTTGAGGTGCCACTGTTCATACGGTAAGTTGAGTTCCTCGAGTCGCTTGATTAAATGATCCGTCCATTCCTGATTTTCGTGTAAAATATGAATTTTCGTCATTTTAGTTGACCTACCTTTCGTTTCGCTTCGACACGTGGCATGACCTCGCGGGCAAAGCGTTCCATTTCTTCGAGTTGGGGAGAAAATTGAAGCAAGAGCAATGTCACGCCGACCGCTTCAAATTCAAGAATCCGTTCTGCGATTTGATCCGGCGTCCCAATCAGGTTCGGACGCAAGCCACGGTTTGAGACGGAATAGTCATTTCGTTTGACCTGTTGTTCGAGTTGCGATTTACTGACGAAGTCGTCATACCCGGCGTATCCGGCACCGTCTTCTTTCACGTCCGTAATCCGGCGCCATTCTTCGAGCGCTGCTGCTTCCGTCTCGCGACAGATGATATAAGCCGCCAGTCCGAAACTCGCAAGCGGCTGCTTCCCGGTCGCCGCGCGGCGGGTTTTCATATCCGTAATCTTCGTCGCGACTTCATCGACTGTTCCTCCGTGCATGACATAGGCATCACAGTGATTGACGATTGTCTGTTTCCCCGTCTCGCTCTCACCACCGGCGTACAGCTTGATACCGGGACGCTGAACGGGTTTCGGGTGAAGCTCTGCCCGTTCCAGCTGATAGTAGTCCCCGTCAAAACTGTAGGGTGATGCGTCCGCCCATAATCCTTTCATGACCGTCACGAATTCTTCCGTTCGGGCATACCGTTCGTCATGGGCTGTAAAAATCCCATTGTACTGACGGGCTTCTTCCTCCCACCAGGCCGAAACGACGTTGAGCGTGAACCGTCCATTACTCAATTGATCAATGTTTGCCGCCATCTTTGCTGTTGTTGCCGGATTATGAAAACCGGGTCGGACGGCTGTCATGATTTCCAACCGTTCCGTTGTTGCCGCGATGGCTGCTGCTGTCGTCCACGCCTCAAGACTCGGTTCGGCTATTCCTTTGATGTCGTTTAAATTCAATTCTGCAATCAATGTCGTCGAAAAGCCAATCCGTTCTGCCGTCTGTGCGACGTGTTTCGCATAATCGAATGTCGCCGGCATTTGTTCATCCTCGACGTTCCGTAACCAACCTCCGAAGATTGGTAGCCAAAATCCGTATTCCATCCCCCGTGCCCCCTTTTTGCATAAAAAATCGCTCTTTTCGTTTAGAAAAGAGCGACGAATGTCTACTGTCGGCTCTTATCTTCAAAGGAATGAATTCCTTTTGGAAGTAGCACCTTCCGCTCATGCGGGGTTGCTGAAGTGTCGTCGGGCCAGTCCCTCGACTTCTCGTGATAAGAATGATTGAAGTTAGCGTACATCTTTTAGCGGAGTAAAGCAACCTTTAAACCTTCTTTTCCTATCGGAATTAAAAAAACATTTGGAAAATCACTCTGTTTCTTGATACTTCTTTGTCTAGAATCTAAAAACAGGGATTGCACATCGGTTTAAGATGGCAATCCCTGCTTTATATGGTGCTGTTCAAAATCAATTCATTCTGGTGATACGAACGGTGGGTCATTGTGATTTGCATCCATCATGGCTGTCCGGTGACCAGTCGTCGAAACTTCTTCCCCACGCACGCGATCGTAGAACTTCGCGATTGTGACGCTGAAGTACGGGCCAATCCAGAGGAAACCGATTCCGAGCGTAATGATTCCGAGCAAGAACCAGCCGATGAACGAAAGGACAAGGAAAAATGCCTCTTTTTTATGGCCATCCATCATTTGGCGTGAACGTGTAATCGCATCGAGAATGCCGATTGACGGTTCGTCGCGCAAAATGTAGTACGTCAGCATGTACGAAAATGACTTGATGATTCCCGGAATGATGAACAGCAAGAACCAGAGCCCTAAGAAAATCGTCTGAACGATCGCAAGACCAACGGCTTTCAGAAACATTTTGTACGGCTCAAACAAGTCGGCGATTTTCGTCTCTTCGTCCCGGGCGACAGATAGTGCAAGCCATGACCAACCAATCGCAATTGGGAGCGTGACAATCGACAAGAGTAAGCCAATCAAGTCGATGAACTCGAAATCGTTACCTGATGATGCGGCTCCATTTGGAACACCTTGAATGATCAGAAACAATAGCATCATTAATGCCATGAATCCCCAGCGTCCCTGCAACGACTCGCGCGCTGCTAATTTTAATTGTTTTGACATCGAAAGATCCTCCTCAAAAATAAGTTCTACTCTACTTTACGGTACATCTTTGAGGAGGTTTCATTTTTAACGCTTGTCTTTTTTTAATTTCTGAACTGCTGCTTTTTCAAGCTGTTGCTGGCACGCCGTATACAAGGAGCGTCGTCCATCGAGTCGTTCGATCGCAAACGGAATATCATGTTTTTTCGCTTGTACGAGGACGTGTGCCGCTGCTGCGTGGGAAACACGACTTTTGACGACGACAATTGCGTCGGTCTTTTTCGCGAGACAGGCGATTTTTTTTGCGGCTTGGGCGTCTCCGCCCAAATGGATTAACTCGATGCCCGTCTCCGCAAAGAAGTCACGGTAGACGGCACGTTGTTGCTCATTACCGACGATGACGAGACGCATCCCGTCGTAGGAAGCAAAATCGAGCGCCGTTTTGTCAACGAATTCGATGGGTTGACCGGGTAACGTCGTCGTATCGAGGCGTTCGAGCTGATGGGCTTTTTTCTCCCGGAGGCGTCGTTCTTTTTTGACTTTCTTCGCCTTCGGTTTCCGCTGCATCATCTTATCGTAACGTCCTGTTTTCGTTTGTTTGTTCGCGAGGGATGTCGCGGCGGACTCGGGCGAACCACTCGATACGTCGCGCTGCGGTAACTCCGTCACGATTGGTACCTCGTAATGAAATGCATGTTTCCAGACAATCGTCAATGTCTCCGGATGACCTTTCCACATGACGAGATCGACGAGTTGTCCTGCTTTCAGCTGGAAGAACCGCATGTCTTCAAGTGGTGTCGTATAGTAGAACGGTTTTCCTGTCTCATCTTTCAGTGGACCATCAATCGTTGCTTCGATGATCCCGTGATTCTTGACGATGCACTTTTCAAACACGATCCGCTCTGCGAGTGGTTTTACCTGGTCCGTCGCGACGACGGCTAGGATTTCAAGTGATGTCCGCCGCTCATCTTGATGCAGGACTTGGACACGGACTTCCATCCCGTGCTCCAGGTTCCAGTCGCGGATTTCTGTTTCCGAGATATGACTGTTCGACCACTCGCGTAACGAACCACCCTTTAATTGCCGTTCGAACGTATAGGAATACCGTTGTTCGATAGTCCGTTCAACTTCTTCCTTCACTTCCTCGATGACTGTAGCAGGCGGACTGGCTGGTGCCCCCCGGCATTCTGCCGGCTCCGCCTCCAAATCTTCTAACCCCGTCGTTGTTTGACGTGGCGCATAGTACTGCGACAGCTGGACCCATTCATCGATTCCGTTGATCTCATCGAGTAACAAGTTCCAGTCATCCGCTGTTTCGACGATGTTCAGTTTGCTTGTCACTAACGCCTTCGCTCGTTCGATTACGTGATGCATCATGTTAAAAACCCCTTTGCTATTTTTTCCAACTATAGCAAGGTCAAGATGCTTCACCATTACAAAAAAACAACCAGGTATTTTTTTGTTAAGGGTTACGGTTTGACGTGAACGGCCGGATCACCTCTCCGGTATTTTTCGACGACGACAATCAAGACGGTAATGATGACGAGTAAGAACCACGAGGAGAGTTTTCCGAAATCGACAAGCGCCCAGCCCTCTTGTTGATGCGGATAGACCCAACCCTTGAAAAAGGTGACGATGTTTTCCGCCAGCCAGATAAACCAGGCAATCAATAAGAACGATAAAACAAGCGGGAGACGGTAAACCGTATCCTCTAGTCGGAAGTAGACCCACGATTTAAAGAAGACGACGATGACGAGTCCCATCAAGAACCACCGTAAATCGAGCATCCAGTGGTGCGTAAAAAAGTTTAAGTAAATCAAACTCCCGACAGCAAGTGCGAGGGTCGGACGTGGAAAGAACGTAAACCGAAGATCGAGTCGCCGAAATGCCTGACAGACGTAACTCGCGACACTGGCATACATGAAACCTGCGTAGAGCGGAACACCCAGCACCTTCGAAAATGCGTCTTCCGGATAACTCCACGAGCCGACTTGGACTTTAAACAGCTCAAGTCCTAATCCGATGACGTGAAAAATAAGAATCAGCTTGAATTCCTCTTTCGTTTCGTAACGGGTCAACAGTAACATGACTTGAACGAACAGACACCAAAGCAGCAAGACATCATAACGGGCAATCGGTTCATTCGGCAGATAACGCGATACTGCGAGTGCAGCAAAAATCGCGACCGGAAAGACACAACAGAGTGCTTCAAGATATGTAAAACGGATGAGATGGCGGACAAATCGCATCGATGTTCCTCCTCTTCTTTCTTTACATTATACGAGACGTTTGCCGTACCTCCCTCCTCCTCAAGTTGGACATTCAATAATTTGTTACTTCTGCTTTCGTTCATGAACGTGATACAGTTAACGAATATCTATCCTTTTGAATCGAGGTGACACACAACGATGTTCAAACGTCTCCATACGTCCTGGTTGCTGCGCGCAACGTTGAAATGGTTCTTATTTTTAAGCGGTCTCTTTTTGCTCGCCGTCGGTTCCTCCATCATGATCACCGCTAATCTCGGTGTCTCGACTTGGGATGTCCTGCATCTCGGTCTTCAAAACAAAACACCTTTATCGGTCGGAACGGTCATTCTTCTCGTCGGTCTGCTGCTCGTCTTCGTCAAGTACTTACTCGACCGGATTCGACCGCAAATCGGGACACTCGTCAATGCAATCTTCGTCGGTGTCTTCATGAACCTCGTACTTGGCTCGCATTTACTTCCATCGTTCTCGGCTGTTTGGCTAAACGCTGTATGGCTCATCTTCGGTATCTTCATCATCGGAATGGGGGCAGGGCTGTACGTCGCCGTCGGATATGGCGCCGGTCCACGCGACGGACTGACCTTGACGTTAGCGGAACGTTTCGGAACCTCGATCCGGATGATGCGGACGATCATGGAAATAACGGCATGTGGTCTCGGTTGGTTACTCGGTGGTCCGGTCTTTTTCGGGACGATTCTCTCGATCTTTTTGATTGGACCGTTTCTTCAATTTTGGTTAGTTTATTTCCGACGGATGATTGCCGCAATCGATGCCGGCGTCATTCGACCGAACGAACAAAAAATCAGCTAAACCGCCTGACTCGATATCGTTTCGAAAGAAATGGTATCTTTTTTTCGTGGATGAAGCAGATTAGTTGCACCTATAAAAAATACACGTTATATTCGTTTACATATCAATCTTTGATACGTCAAAGGTTTCTTGGAACGAAGGGAAGGATGTGATGACTTGAGTATTTCATGCACAGAAAAAGGACGTCTGATTTATGCGCTCGTCTCCGTCAATAAGACGATTGCTCAAAAATTTGATTTATGTACGGACGGTTTTAGCCAGACCCGAATGGACTTATTAGCCCAACTCGAGGTTGGCAAGACCATCAGTCAAAAAGAATTACAGCAACGGGTCAATGTCGACAACGCTGCCGTGACACGCCATTTAAAGCATCTCGAAACGAACGGGATGATTCAACGTGTCCGGTCAGCGACGGATAACCGTGTCATCCTCGTCTCATTAACAGATGAGGGAGCTACACGCATCACTCAGTTGCGCCAGCAAAAAGATGATTTCCTCGAACATCTATTAGAGGATTTCACAGGTGAAGAACAGGCAGCACTCGCACAGATGATTCAACGCATCGAAAATAATGCGTCAACATTACCTAAAACGACTACACGCTAAAAAGGAGCACTTACTCATGACAACTCAAACATCTACTGATTTTATGGAAATCGTAAAAGGCCGTCGCTCAATCCGCAACTACGACACGGACGTAAAAATCTCTAAAGAAGAAATGACACAAATTCTTGAAGAAGCAACGCTCGCACCGTCTTCCGTCAACATGCAACCATGGCGTTTCCTCGTTATCGACAGCGAAGAAGGAAAAGCGACACTCGCTCCACTCGCGAAGTTCAACCAAGTCCAAGTCGAGACATCATCTGCTGTCATCGCGGTCTTCGGTGACATGAACGCGATCGATCAACTTGAAAACATCTATGATACAGCTGTCGCACAAGGACTCATGCCGCAAGAAGTTCGCGACCGTCAAGTTCCAGCAATCAAAGGTATGTATGAAAACGTCCCTGCTAGCGCACTGAAAGATAGCATCTTGATCGACTCTGGTCTCGTTTCCATGCAATTGATGCTCGTCGCTCGTGCACACGGTTACGATACGAACCCAATCGGTGGGTACGAAAAAGACCAAATCGCAGAAGCATTCGGGATGGATAAAGACCGTTATGTACCAGTCATGCTCCTTTCAATCGGGAAAGCTGTTGATGCAGGATATCCATCAGTCCGTCTTCCAATCAACGATATCGCAGACTGGAAATAAGTTCGATTCGCTTCATCAAAAAATAGAGAACACAACAAGGGAGATTGAATACTATGACAACACAAACAACTACTGACTTTATGGAAATCGTAAAAGGCCGTCGCTCAATCCGCAACTACGACACGGACGTAAAAATCTCAAAAGAAGAAATGACACAAATTCTTGAAGAAGCAACACTCGCACCGTCTTCCGTCAACATGCAACCATGGCGTTTCCTCGTCATCGACAGTGAAGAAGGAAAAGCGACACTCGCTCCACTCGCGAAGTTCAACCAAGTCCAAGTCGAGACATCATCTGCTGTCATCGCTGTGTTCGGCGACATGAATGCGGTCGATAGCATCGATACAATCTACGACATGGCTGTTGAAAAAGGGCTTATGCCGCAAGAAGTCCGCGATCGCCAAGTACCAGCAATCAAAGGGTTCTATAGCCCAGAAGATACAGACACACTTCGTGACAGCATCTTAATCGACTCTGGTCTCGTTTCCATGCAATTGATGCTCGTCGCTCGTGCGCACGGTTACGATACAAACCCAATCGGTGGATACGAAAAAGATCAAATCGCTGAAGCTTTCGGCATGGATAAAGATCGTTACCTCCCTGTCATGCTGCTTTCAATCGGGAAAGCCGTTGACGCAGGATATCCATCAGTCCGTCTTCCAATCAACGACATCACAGATTGGAAATAAGCAATCCGCACGACGAAGAGAGCACCTCGTTTTAACGGGGTGCTCCGACTGTAGACAAAGTTCTATCGGAAGATAAAAGCGTCTTTTTTCGTTGCTTTCCTCGGGCGAGGCGGAAAGCCGGGATGGCAGACGGTTTAGAGCGCAATCCGTCTCGCATCGCTTTTAAAGCGAAAAGCAATCGGTCGCGACCCTGCAGCTTTGCTGTAGCGGCGCGGAAGATTGCCGCTTTGAAGACGAGGCGTGACAGGGAAGCGCAAACGGATTGCCTCTCGATATAACATGTTCACGCTTCATAAGCGTTTGTCTACACGCTGAGCACCTCGTTTTACGGGGTGCTTTTTTGCTGCACTTCCTGTCCCTCCTCTGCATTTAAGTTCAGTTCCAGTCGCTCCTTTTGTATACTGAACCAAAAAGGAGCGGATGCAGATGTATGATGTGACGATCATCGGCGCAGGTGTCGCCGGAATTTTTCTGGCCCACGAACTCGTACAGGACGGACAATCCGTCTTAGTGATTGACGCCGGAAAACCGTTAGCCGAAAGAACCGCGACAGATGCTTATCTCGGCTTTGGAGGACTCGGGAAATCAGAAGGAAAATACAATTATTCGACCGGGTTCGGAGGCGAACTGGAACAAAAGTTAGGTCCGGACACGACACTTCGCTTAATGCAACAAGTCGATGCCGTTCTTTGCCAATATGGGGCCGATGAGGTACCCCTTTATTCGACCCACAACCCGTCGCTTGCAGCGCGTGCAAAAAGTGCTGGTTTACATACGATTGAGACGACCGTCCGTCACCTCGGGACTTCACTTACGAAACAGGTGCTCGCAAAACTTGAAGACATGCTGATGCAGACGGTCACGTTCCGATTTTCGACGGACGTCGAACAGATCGAGAAGCAGGCAGATACTACATTCATACTCAAAACCGTGTCAGAGACATTTTCGAGTCGCCGAGTTGTCCTTGCGACCGGACGCTCCGGCACGAACTGGATGCGCCAGCAGCTCACGCAGCTTGGACTGACGCCAACAAAGACACGTCTCGACCTCGGGATTCGGATTGAAATGGATGAAGCGCCTTTTCGGACTGTATTACAGGACACGTTCGAAACGAAACTGGCATACGCATCTGACGCTGGAACGGCCGTCACCTACTGCATGAATCCGACCGGTCGGATCATCCGCAAATATCAAGAAGGTCTCGTCATGCCGGACGGACAAAATTTCCGCGAACAGACGACGGGGACGGCAAATTTAAACTTCACGTTGTTTTTACCACGCTATTTCGATACGTTGACCGCAGCGAATCAATTTGCGACTTCAGTCATCGGACAAATCAACCAGGGGTCGGACCGGATCGTCATCCAACGTCTTGGTGACTTGCTTGCCGGCGTAGCTTCTACAGCAACCGGAATCGCTCACAATCAAGTCGTCCCGACGCTCGAAGCAACACCAGGAAACCTGCTCGCCGAGGTCCCGGACACTGATCTCACCGTGTTACTCGGATTTTTCGAGCGGCTCGAACGTTTGCTCGAAATTCCGCTCTCCCCTGATACATTGCTTTACGGAATGGACGGGAAGTTCTACGCTCCGGTCCTTGCGACCGGACGCGACTTCGAAACAGACATCACGGGACTGTATGCAATCGGGGATTGTTCCGGCGCGACCCATTCGCTTTCGCAAGCAGCGGCGAGCGGTCTCCACCTCGGACAAGTCTTACAGCAAAAAACAGCCGTTTCGGGAGAGTAAAGCTCTCTCAAAACGGCTGTTTTTCATTCAGTTCTTATTTTTTAAACGCTTCATATACTTTCAGTTGTTTCCCTTTGACCTTCGTCGTCTTCATCGCGCGTAAGACGAGTGGCCCTTTACCGTTCAGAATCTCGACATACGTTACCGTATCTTGAATCGTGATGATCCCGATATCCTGAGCAGTCATCCCTTCGATTTTCGCAATCGTTCCGACAAAATCAACGGCCCGAAGTTTCTTTTTCTTCCCGCCATTGAAATAGAGCTTCATGATGTCAGCGTTCAGTTGCTCCGTTTTTGATGTGCGGACATCCGTCGTCGTGATTTTCTCTTCGAACGCATCTGCCGTCCGAATCAATTCACGTTCCGTCGGTGCTTGACGTTTTTCGATTGCTTCGCCACGGTACTGTTCGACTTCACGCAGACGGCGCATATCCGCTTCCGTCACGAGGCTGATTGCTTTCCCCATTGCGCCCGCACGCCCTGTCCGACCCGTCCGGTGCACATAACTTTCTTTTTCGACCGGCATGTCGTACTGGATGACGTGGGTGATGTTTTCGATGTCAATTCCACGTGCTGCGACGTCTGTCGCGACCAAGTAACGGAATTCGCCTGCACGGAATGCCTTCATGACCGCAAGGCGCTCGTCCTGTTCCATCCCGCCGTGAATTTTCTCGACCGGATACTCCATCGCCGTCAGTCCTTGGGCGACGAAATCGACATGTTCTTTCGTCCGGCAGAAAATCATACAACGGTCCGGATTTTCGACGACCGTGACGTCTTTCAGGATTGCGAATTTCGTCTTATCGGTCACCGGAATATAACTGTGATCGATTTGAGCGATTTCGGTTGCATTTGTCGTGATTTCGACCTCTTTTGGCGACTTCATGTAGCGTTCGCTCAGCTTGTGAATGTCTTGCGGGAATGTCGCCGAGAACAGCATCGTCGTCCGTTGTGTCGGTAGTTGTTTTAAAATCGTATCGACTTGCTCGAGGAAGCCCATGTTCAGCATCTCATCCGCTTCATCGAGGACAAGGTATTTGACCTTTTCAAGCGAAAGTGTCCCTCGCTCGAGGTGATCGAGCACACGACCTGGTGTTCCGACGACGATATGGGTTTTTTGTTTTAATTCCGTGACCTGACCACGGAACGGCTGTTTCCCGAAAACGGCTGTCGCTTTAATCCGCTTGTAACGTCCGATGTTCATCACGTCTTCCGTGACTTGCAGCGCCAGTTCACGCGTCGGTGTCAAAATTAGCGCTTGTGGTTTATTTTCTTCCCACTCGACGAGTTCACAGAGTGGAATGCCGAACGATGCCGTTTTCCCGCTTCCTGTGCGTGATTTGACGATGATATCTTTTTCAGACAAGGCGACCGGAATGACAGCTTGTTGGACATCCGTCGGCGTATGGTAACCAAGTTGTTCAATCGCTTCTAAAATTGGTGAACTGAGTTGAAAATCAGTGAATGGTTTTTTTGGCATGTGAATCCCTCATTTATTATATAGTTTCGAATTGACCGTACATCTCATGACCTCTCATTATGCGCTACTTTCCGCAGGACGTCAAAAGAGCTTCCCGTCAGAGTGACAGGAAGCTCCACTTGCTTATTTTGCTGCGACTTTATCTTTTTTGATTTGTTTACTACGTAACTGTCCACATGCTGCGTCGATGTCTGTCCCGTGCTCGAGACGAACACCACAGTTGAGACCGTTCTTTTTCAACGTATCGTAGAATGTCGAGATATCTTCTGACGTACTCCGTTGGTATTGACCATGCTCATCAACCGGGTTGTACGGAATCAAGTTGACATACGTCAAGTGACGTTTGTCTTCGAATAATTTCGCAAGTTCGATTGCTTGTGCTTTTTGGTCATTGACTCCACGAAGTAAGATGTACTCGATCGTGATTTTACGATTCGTCGTCTTGACGTAATAATCGATGGCCGGCATCAATTTTTCGAGCGGAATCGCACGGTTGATTTTCATGATTTGTGTGCGCAACTCGTTGTTTGGTGCGTGCAATGAAATCGCCAAGTTGACTTGAAGTTTTAAATCTGCGAATTTGTAGATTTTATCAGCAAGACCACTTGTCGAAACAGTGATGTGACGTGCACCAATTGAAAGACCGTTGTGATCTTTGATGACGTTCAAGAAGTCGACCATGTTGTCGAAGTTATCAAACGGCTCACCGATACCCATGACGACGACGTGGCTGACACGTTCTTCTTTACCGACAGCATCGAGGTGATGTTGGACGTTCATGATTTGTTCGACGATTTCACCAGCTGACAAATCACGGCTCTTCTTAATCAATCCACTCGCGCAGAAGCTGCAGCCGATGTTACAACCGACTTGTGTCGTCACACAGACAGAGAGTCCGTATTTGTGACGCATGAGGACTGTTTCAATCAAACTGCCGTCATACAACTTGAAGAGGAACTTGATTGTTCCGTCCGCTGATTCTTGTTTAACTGATTCTGTCATCGAGCCAATCGCAAAACTCTGATCTAACAACTCAAGGCAATCCTTGTTGACATTCGTCATTTCAGCGAAAGTAGTGACACGTTTACGATAAAGCCAATCCCAAACCTGTTTCGCACGGAACGGCTTGTGACCTTGATGCGATAACCAGTCTGTCATCTGCTCAATTGTTAATCCATAAATGGATGGTTTATTCATTAGTGAGACCTCATTTCTTTTTCCAGAACTATAACATTCCTTTATCTTAGTAAAAATCGAGCACTTACGCAACGTTCAAATCCTAAATGTTCACTTTCTGTAGATTTCGAAAGGCTGTTTCGCTTTGTTTTGTCAAAAAGATGCCTCAAATCGATAAATTTCGTTTTCGAAAACTGATGAAAGCAAAACTACTGAACATCAGACAGATTAGCACAAGTAGAATAAGGTGCAACAGTAAATGTTCTGTCCCCGCCAGCAATCGTCCCGTATCAAACAAACTGAAGATCGATCCATAACGCATCCAGTCCGTTTTTTCACTTAAGCCCGCTCCAATCGTCAAGACAATCGAGAGGACGAGGACACCGGCAGCGACGGAAAAAGCACGACGCTCATCGTCAAAGAGTGTCGCGATAAACAACGTAAAACTCGCAATCGCATAGAGTAAAAACAATGCATTGACTTGCAGGCGCAATAAAGTCATACCATCAATCGAGATACCAGACATCGTCCAGTCCGCCATCAGTAAAACGAGCCCATTCAATAGAATGAGACAGGTACTCGCAATCAGCATGACGATGAGCGCTGCTGCCGTATATTGAATCCGCGTGATCGGGGCTGCAAGATATAAAATCAATTCGCCATTGTCGATCGGACGGGCCAGTAACCGGGCTGCGAGTGACAACATATAAAACGTCGCAATGACTTGAAAAATCAATCCGTAATAATTGCCCCCTAAGAGATCGAGCAGATTGTTGAACGTCACCTTGTCATATTGAAATGCCTGTAGCACCTCTTTTGGGAGAGCTTCGAGTTTTGCCTCGAGCAGACCGGTCTTCATCATCGAGGGATACAAGGCGGCGAGCAACCATAAGTACAAACTGGTACCAAGCGAATAGGCAACGATCGGTTTGACGTTCTGCTTGAGTAAAGACCAGACGACCACGCTCATGATTCGTCACCCTCCCCGTAATAGTGCAAAAAGACATGCTCCAAATCATCCGTCGCCGTCTGAATCGAACGAATGTCGTACGCGGTCAGGAGACGGAGAACTTGATTCAGTGTCAATTGGTCACTTGTCAAAAAGGAGACACGTTGTTGCTTTTGCGTCGCCCCGACTTGAATCGCAAATTGTTCCGCCTGTGCAGCAAGACCGAATTCGACCGTATACTGTTTCCGGCTCGACCGGATCAGTTCATGGATATCGGATTCAACGATGATTCGTCCATTTTTTATCAACGCTGCCCGGTCGCACGACTTCTCCATCTCCGGGAAGTGGTGCGAACTCATCAAAATTGCTTTTCCGAGGCGACGTTCTTCCTCTAACCACGTCAGAAATCGTTCCTGCATCAACGGATCCAGTCCGCTCGTCGGCTCATCAAGGAGATAGACCGGTGCGTCCTTCATGAAACATCCGACGAGTGCGAGTTTTTGTTTTGTACCTTTCGACATCTTCCGCACCTTCGTTTTCGGATCGAACGGAAAGCGCTCAAGTAAGTCCGCTTGACGCTTCCGGTCCCCACCATGCAATTGTTGCATCAACTGTAAGATGTGGTCTCCCGTAAAGTCTCCCGGCAAACTGATTTCTCCCGGCAGATAACCGACGAGTCGTTTCACTTCTTTTGTTTCAACCCAGCAATCAAATCCACCAAACGTCGCCTGACCGGAGTCAGCAACAATCAAGCCCATCAATTGACGAAGTGCCGTTGATTTCCCTGCCCCATTTGGACCAATGAAGCCAAAGACCATGCCCGGCTCGACAGAAAAACTGACATCGAATATTCCTTTATCCGACGCGAACGCTTTCGTGACATGTTCGAGATGAATCACTTCAACCGCCTCATTTCTTTTTTAGGAAATGGCTACAGTTAGTTATACCCGTTCTGTTATCGTGTCGGACGTAGCGAATCGATAAATCACAAACCGTTCATCATGATTTTTTTCGAATAAATCGCGTAACCGGACTTCCTCGATTTGTTCGAACGCCGTCTGGTTCTCTAAAAAATACCGGTATTCATCTGCCGGATAATAAAGAATCAGATCGATGGTCCGTGGCGCCTGCTCGACCGACTGTAAGATATGGTTGACGACCTTGATAAAAATTTGAACGGAAAAAGGATTAAAAAAATAAAACTTTGTCGCTTCTACCGGAATCGGATAACTTTCTGCATAGACATGTTCAAATTGAAGACTCCCGCGCCGTTTTTTAACTTTTTTTAAGTAGTTCACCTGATTCGTCAGTGCATCCTCATAAAACTGACCGTTCATCTCGAGTTCGATGACGGAACAGTCAAACCGATCGTGGAGATAAAAGTTCAAGCGTCCCTTCCCGCACCCAAAATCAATCACCGTATCTTCAGGATGAAACGGATAGACCGCGCATAGCTCATCCAGGGCTGCATATGGGGTCGGTTCATAACGGTTATAGTGACTGAAGGCATTGTAGAGGTGCTGGACATCAATCGTTTTAATGTGGAGCCGGGCTTCATATTCTTGTTCCTTCATAGTTCAACTTCCTTCTTTCAAGCATCGTTGTCTCCATCGTACTATACTAAAGAGGTACGTAAATCGATAAAAGGGGATGTTTTTATGATCGTCGTAACGAACCGGATTAAAGTCAAAAAAGGGATGGCTGCTGCACTGGCACCTCGCTTCACACGCCCGAGTGGTCTCGACTCGATGGACGGATTCATTCGTGTCGAAGTTCTATTAACGCAAAATATCGAAGAACATGACGAAATGAACGTCAACATGTACTGGGAAGACATGAAGCACTTTGAAGCATGGCGGAACAGTGATGACTTCAAGGAATCGCATAAGCGTCCTGCGCAGCAAGAAGGAGAGGCACAGGAGTCACCGATGCTCGGCAGTGAAATCATCACCTATGAAGTCGCTTCTGTGAAAGAAAGTACACGTTAATTGATACGACTTAAATCCCCGAATCCTTAAATCGATTCGGGGATTTAATTTTTCAAACGTTATTTTGCAATTAACCTCGCACAATATTTAACAAGGGTTAAATTGTATATTGTTCCATTTATTGTTATTATATGTCCAATACTAGAGAGAGAGGACATATTATGATTGATTCCTTAACGATTTTTGAACAAGTCATTCGAGATTTGCCTGTCGACCGGTCGTTGACACGAGAAGATATTTGTACAGATGATTTTTTATTGCAGACGGAACATGAGTTATCGGTCTATTATTCCCCAATCGGTGACTACATCAATCCTTTCGCAAAAGTCATTATCGTCGGAATTACGCCAGGACTTGAACAGATGCGAATCGCGTTCGAAGAGATGGCCGATGCCTTACACCATGGCGTTTCGTTAGAGGAAGCGGCAAAAATCGCCAATTATTCAGCTAGCTTTTCCGGTGTGATGCGTCGAAATCTCGTAACGATGCTGGACGAACTTGATTTTGCGACAATGCTGTCGATTCCGACGACCGCTACTTTATTTAATGAACACCAGGAGCTACTCCATGCGACCTCCATCTTAAAACATCCTGTTTTCTATCGCGGGAAAAACTACAGTGGTCATCAACCGAAGATAGATCGTATCCCTTTGCTCCGACACTATGCGTATGAACACTTCGCAGCAGAATTGAATCAATTAAATGAACCTGCCCTGATTATTCCGCTCGGCCGAATCGTTGAGGCGACGGTCCGGACCTTACTTCATCAAGGACGGATTCGAAAACATTTTCTTTTATCGGGTTTTCCTCATCCCTCTGGTGCCAATGGCCATCGTAAACGTCAATTCGAAGACAACCGTTCCTACCTCAACCAACAATTGATTCACTACTTCACTAGGTCGAATTAAGTTACTACACGCTAACGATTTTTTTAATATACTGAACTCTATTTTTGTAGTACTTTGATATTTTTAAAAAAACAGACTTGAAACTTTTTTCTGAAATATGATAAGGTTTTCTTATTAAAAGAATATGACTATTCTATCGATGAGGTAGAGGCGCGGTCTTAATGAGTATTTGATCTGAGGATGACAACGAGGACGATCAAGGAAAGGTAATGCTGCCGAAGTATCGTCAAGTGTCTGACTTGATGGTACTGGTCGAATTGGGAAATACCCGTTCGATTGCCATACGTGTTTTGTATGGAGCGCTCCAATTCGGCTAAGAAAGACGCATCCAGCAAGGGTGTCGGCTTTGTTGCCGGTGCCCTTGCTTTTTTGTATGCAATGGGTCTCATCTTCTAAAAAAAGAGGAGGAACCACACAATGGTCAATTATTCAGATTCAATCGTTGCGCTCATTCCAGCTGTCATTGCAATCGCACTTGCAATCGTGACGCGCAAAGTCGTTATTTCACTTGGTGTCGGTATTTTGATTGGTGCTTTATTGCTGCATCGCTTTAATCCAATCGATACGGTCGTCTATCTCGGTAAAAACATCTTTAGTCTATTTTGGGCGGATGGGGCGTTAAATGAATGGAACGTCTTATTACTCATCTTCTTACTATTACTCGGTGTCCTATCGACGCTGATCCAAACATCGGGCGGTGCACATGCCTTCGGTGAATGGGCAACAACACACGTCAAGACAGCGCGCGGCGCTCGCCTCGCAGCATTTGGTTTAGGTATTTTAATCTTCATCGATGATTACTTCAACAGTCTTGCTGTCGGGAATGTCAGTCGTCCGTTAACGGACCGTCGTGGCGTCTCTCGGGCAAAACTTGCATACATCATTGATTCGACGGCTGCTCCAGTCTGCGTCATCAGCCCGCTTTCAAGTTGGGGAGCGTTCATCATCTCGATCATCGCTGGTATCTTAACGACGCATTCGATCACGGAGTATTCCGCATTCAGTGCTTTCATGATGATCGTGCCACTCAACTTCTATGCGATTTTCGCTCTATTGCTGACGCTTTACATCGCGTACACAGGGATTGCGGTCGGACCGATGCGGACGCATGAACTTCGTGCATTAAAAGGTGAACTTTTCGACGCAAGTAAAGGAACACCGATGGGGATGGCAGAGGAAGTCAAAGAACACGAAGGTGGGAAAGTACGTGACCTCGTCGTTCCGATTATCGTTCTCGTCATTGCAACGGTTTCCGCATTACTCTTTACCGGTGCTCAGGCACTCGCTGCTGATAATCGTGCATTTACGTTGATTGGTGCATTTGAAGCGACAGACGTAACACGTTCACTCGTTGCTGGTGTCGTCATCAGTTTAGTCGTTGCTTTCCTGATGTTGATTGGTCGGAAAATCCCGGCGCGCGAATACGGACACAGCATCTGGGCTGGGATGAAATCCATGTGGCCTGCTGTCGTCATCTTATTATTCGCTTGGACAATCATCGCTGTTATCGGTGACATGAAAACAGGTGAGTACTTAGCAAGCTTCGTCAGTAAGTCGATTTCTGCTTCGTACCTCCCCTTCTTATTGTTCTTGATCGCAAGCTTAATGGCATTCTCGACAGGTACAAGTTGGGGAACATTCGGGATCATGCTGCCGATCGGTGCTGACCTCATCATGGCGGTCGAACCGAATCTCTTACTTCCGACGCTCGCTGCCGTTCTTGCCGGATCCGTCTTCGGAGACCACTGTTCACCAATTTCCGATACGACGATTCTCAGTTCGACAGGTGCCGGTTCGCATCATATCGATCACGTCACGACACAACTTCCGTATGCGTTGGTTGGTGCAGCGACATCGGCAGTCGGCTACCTTGTGCTCGGTTTAACCGATTCATCCATCATCGGCTTCATCGGTGCACTTATCGCCTTCTTACTCGCACTCGTCGTCCTGAATGTCGTCTCGAAACGCGGCAAAGTGCCAGCTGAACTTCGCGCTGAATAATAAAAAAAGAACGCTCAGCTTAGCCGAGACGAGAAAAAAAGAAGGGATTGCCATCTACGATGATGTGCAATCCCTTTTTTAAGTTGTAGACAACATGGTATGGAGAAATAAAAAGAGTCTTTTTTTCGTTGCTTTCCTCGGGCGAGGCGCAAGCCGTTGCTCCTTGACCCTAAAGGACAATGAGCAGGGTCTCGCCTACCTCTGGCAAATCGCGTTCAAAACGCACTTTTTCCCGTAGGAGTCAACGAAACATGACGCTTTTTAGAGAATGTCGTGAGGAAAAGCAATCGGCCGTGACTTTACAGCTTTGCTGTAGCGGTGACGAAGGTTGTCGCTTTGAAGACGAGTCAGGACGGAGTAGCGAGAAACATCGACCTATCCGTTTAAACTCGTCGATTTTCAAAAAAACACAAAAAAAAGCGATTCTTCTCACTTAAGAGAAAAATCGCTTTTTGACCATCATACTTACACCATCAAGGCACACACTTCATTTGCAAACGCAACCGGATCTTCGATTGGTAAGCCTTCCATGAGCAACGCTTGTTGGTACATCAATTTCGTATAGCGTTCAAATTTCGGACGGTCTTCTTTAAAGGCCGTTTCAATCGCTTCGAAGACGTCATGCGACGTGTTCAACTCTAAAATTTTCACGGCTGAGACGTCTTGGTTGTTTGGCATCGACTTAAGAATTTTCTCCATTTCAATCGAAACGGCACCATCCGTCGCAAAGCAGACCGGATGTGATTTTAAGCGTGACGAAGCTTTGACTTCTTTGACTTGCCCAGCAAGCACTTCCTGCATTGCTGTAAACATCTCGACTTGTGTTTCGGTCGTTTCTGCTTGATCCGCTTGCTCGATTCCAAGATCACTGCTCGTAACCGATTTAAATTCTTTTCCTTCATAGTTGAGCAACATTTGAATCGCGAACTCATCGATTTCTTCCGTGAAGTACAGAATATCGAACCCTTTGTCTTTAACGAGCTCCGACTGTGGCAACTTATCTAATCGGTCGGTACTTTCTCCTGACGCATAGTAGATGTATTTTTGCTCTTCCGGCATCGCCGCGACGTATTCAGCGAGTGTGACCAGCTTCTTCTCTTTTGCTGAGTGGAACAGGACAAGGTCTTTGACCGTCTCTTTATGCATACCGTAATCATTGTAGATTCCAAACTTCAATTGACGACCAAAGGCTTGATAAAAGGCTTCATACTTCTCGCGATCGTCGCGAAGCAGTCCTTCGAGTTGCGTCTTAATCTTACTTTGAATATTTTTCGCAATCAGCTTGAGTTGACGGTCGTGCTGCAATAACTCACGTGAAATATTGAGTGACAAGTCTTCCGAGTCGACCATCCCTTTGACGAAGCTAAAGTGGTCCGGCAAGAGGTCACTGCATTTTTCCATGATCAAGACACCGTTCGCATACAGTTCAAGACCTTTCTCGAACTCTTTTGAATAATAGTCGAAGGACGGTTGCTCCGGGATAAACAAAATCGATTGATAACGGACGGCACCATCTGCACTGATATGGATGTGTTTGACTGGTGTATCAAATCCATATCGTTTTTCTTGATAGAAGTTCGTGTAATCCTCGTCCGTCAGCTCCCGCTTATTTTTCCGCCAAATCGGCACCATGCTGTTGATGGTCTTGACGACCTTCACTTCTTCCATCTCGTCCGACCCTTCGACCGGTTGACGTTCTGTCTCTTCCATCTCAATCGGGTAGCGGATGAAATCGGAATACTTTTTGACGATCGTCCGCAAACGATGTGTATCTAAATACTCGTCATAATTCTCATCTTCTTCGTTCGCTTTGATATGCAGCGTGATTTCCGTCCCGACTGCAGCTTTTTCGACTTCTTCAATCGTATAACCGTCGACACCGTGCGATTCCCATTTGTATGCTGTTTCGCTACCGAATGGTTTCGTGATGACCGTGACGACGTCCGCGACCATGAAGGCCGAATAAAAGCCGACACCGAACTGTCCGATGATGTCGTGTCCATCTTGCGCAGCGTTCTCCGCCTTAAAGGCAAGTGACCCACTCTTCGCGATTGTTCCGAGATTCGCTTCGAGCTCCTCTTTCGTCATCCCGATTCCTGTATCACGAATGACGAGCTGACGTGTCGTTTGGTTCGGTTCAATCGTAATCTTATAGGCATCCTTTTCGAACGTCAGTGTCTCGTCCGTCAATGCTTTGTAATAAATCTTGTCTATCGCGTCACTAGCGTTCGAAATCAACTCACGTAAAAAGATTTCCTTATGTGTGTAGATGGAATGAATCATCATTTCGAGTAAACGTTTCGACTCTGCCTTGAACTGTTTCGTTTCCATTTCCGATACCCCCCTAGTTCTTTTTAGCACTCTAACTATAAGAGTGCTAATACATATCTATTATCACGGATTGGAAAAATAGTGTCAATCCCCTTCTTCGAGTCGTTTTCGGACATACTTTCCGATGTTTCGTAAGTGCGCGGTCGATCCATACGTGCCATGACTGACACCATGGCAATCCGGGCGATTCCCGAGCCCGATGAACTGTTCACTCGGCTTAAAATGAAGACCGATGATTGGAACGGAAAATTGTTCCGAATACCCGAGTTCGACGACGGCATCCGGGTACCCCGGGACCGGCTCGGGTGCTTGCCATGTAGCCGTCGGATCGATTGTCCGGTAACGTTCCGTATGTTCCCGTCCGAGAAGAATAATGCCGCGTAATCGAAAAAGACGAATCAATCTCAAAAGGAACGTCTGACCAAATACGGTTTCTTCCAGTTCATGTCGCTGAGCGATCGTTCCCATATACCGTTTCGTCGGAAATGGAAAGAAGTCCGTATGGATGACCGGCTCTCCCGTCCCGTAAAAAGAAGCTCCGAATCCATTCAGAAAACCTTCCAATTTTCCTCCTCCCTCCCGTCCGAACCACGTTTTATAAATGTCGGGCTGCTTGAAGTAACGATTATAGGAATCAATCATTTGATCGAATCGTTGGTCCGTCCGGTACTCTGTAAGCGGCGTGTCGACTTCCCTTAAGACGAATGGTCCCGTCGTCTCATAGCGTAACGTGCCATCCCGGTCCAAAAACTGGCCTGCCGACGGATTCGTCGCAATCGTAAGCCAACTACGTTCGCTTATGTCACCAAACCATAAGACAGGTGTCGTCCGGTCAATCAACTCACTCCGGAACTGCCCTTTTTCTAAATCGATTTGGTACAGAATCGCCTCATCGAGTAATTTTTTTGCGTATTCACGTTGTTCAGATGTCAGCGTTCTCATTCCTTTCCTGTCGGGTTTTCACTTTTCATCTGTTCCCGTTCTCATGAATTGCTAGACAGTTCAGTAGGTTTATCCTCTGAAGTCCAGGGAATCATTCATAAGGTGAACAACATGCGGAGCAAGAGTACTTAGAAGGAGGAAATTACACATGGGTCGATTAGAGAATAAAGTAGCAGTCATTACAGGTTCAGCAACAGGAATTGGTCAAGCAACGGCACTCGTCTTTGCGGAACAAGGAGCGAAAGTCGTCTGTGCTGACGTCAATCTTGAAAAAGCACAGGAGACGGTCGAAAAAATCAAACAGGCTGGTGGACAAGCGGAAGCGATTCACGTCGACGTCACGCAAGTCGATAGTGTCGAAAATCTTTCAACACACCTGAAAGAAACGTATGGGACGATTGATGTCCTCTTCAACAATGCCGGCATTGATCAGCAAGGCGGAAAAGTCCATGAATATCCGATTGAACTGTTTGATCAAATCATCGCGGTCGACTTACGCGGTACATTCTTGACGAGTAAATTCTTGATTCCATTAATGCTTGAAAAAGGCGGATCAATCATCAATACGTCATCAATGTCAGGTCGCGCTGCTGACTTGAACCGTTCAGGTTACAATGCAGCAAAAGGCGGAATCACGAACTTTACACGGGCGATGGCAATCGATTATGCGCGTGACCGTATTCGTGTCAACTCGCTCTCACCAGGTACGATCGAAACACCACTCATCGACACGCTCGTCGGTGGAAAAGACGAAGACCAAGGAAAACAATTCCGTGATGCCAATGCATGGATCACACCAATGGGTCGTCTCGGGAAACCACGTGAGATGGCAACGGTTGCCCTCTTCCTCGCTTCCGACGACAGCTCTTACGTGACAGGTGAAGACATCACAGCGGACGGCGGAATCATGGCCTACACATGGCCGGGTGAGATGTTGATTGATGATAAATGGAAGACGGATGCTGAATAACGATCCATTTGACGCATAAAGCATCGCAATAGCTAAATAAAGAGGAGGATGATTTCGAATCGTCCTCCTCTTTTTCGTATGTCCTTCGACTTACTAAATCAACAATCTGCGCCTTTTGACCACAGTCCTTTGACGCATCCTCTTAAAAACGGACCATTTGATTCTAAGAAATACCGCGATTTTAAATTTTCTCCTCGCTTGTTTATCTCTCGGAGCGCTTTTTTTCGGGGAATACTCTAGTGAATGTAAATCAAGGAGGAATCAGCATGACACAACAACAACAAATCGAATCACTGCAACACTGCCTACAAATTCCGAGTGTCAATCCGCTCGACGGGGAACGAGACGTCGCGACTTTTGTCTATGACTACTTGACCACTCACGAAATCGAAACCGAATGGATCGAGGTCGCTCCAAAACGAATTTGTCTCATCGCGACCCTTCCGGCAAGCGAGATAGCCGCCGAACCAAAAATAATCGGCTTCTCGGGTCATCTTGATACCGTACCTGTCCAAACGACCGGTTGGACAAAACAACCTTTTGGTGGTGAAATCAGCGACGGACGGATTTACGGTCGCGGGGCATCCGATATGAAGTCTGGTGTGATGGCAATGGTCAATGCGATGATCGAGTTAAAGGACTGTGCCGACCGCCCGAATCATCTCAAACTGCTCATTACATCGGATGAAGAAAACGGTATGACCGGTGCGAAACATTTGACGGAACGTGGTGACGCCGACGATTTAGATGCGCTGTTGATCACAGAGCCGACAAGCGGGATGATTGGTTATGCTCAAAAAGGTGTCATCGGAATCGAAGTGACGTGCGTCGGTAAAGGGGCTCATAGTTCCGCACCGCAACTCGGAAAAAATGCCATCGATGACCTGTATCGTGTCATTCGGGAAGTGAAGTCGGACCGTTTCACAATCACGGACAATCGCCACCCGGAACTTGGTCCTGTCGTCGCCTCGATTACGTCGATCCAAGGCGGAGAAGGTCCGAATGTCATCCCGAGTAACGCTTCCTTTTACATGGACATTCGGACGATTCCCGGGTTCGGACGCCTCGAGATTCTAGAAGCTTTTGCGCATATCGAACAACGGCTGCTTCAAGAAGATCCGACGTTTGCGATGACCCTACGTGTCATCAAAGAAATCCCTTCGTGTGAAACGGATGCGAATGCACCGTTCCTCGAAACGGTTGCACGACACATGGAAACCATCACGGGTCATCCGGCGCGTCGCGTTGCGATTCCGGGTGGGACGGACGGAGCCATGTTCAGCCAAGCCAACCGGTCGTTCCCGATTGCCGTCGCTTCGTTCCACGACTTCCGTCTCGCCCACCAAGTCGATGAATCGATTCCCTTGTCGGAGTATCTCCAGACGATTGCGTTATGTAAGCAACTCGCACTTGAACCCCTAGCCTGAACGAAAAAAGCCGCTCAAGCCTTCTCTTTCGAAGACTCGAGCGGTTTTTACGTATAGACACCGATACTGGCAAGCGCTTGTCCGAGGTAACTTTGATCACTTTGCAACGTCATTGTATGTTGACTCTTCCATCTGATTTCAATCGAAACGTGACCAAGGCGATGATAGGTCAACGTCATGTGAAAATCTGCTTGCGTATAGGTCGCAGATCCACGAAGTTGCTCATGGACCGTTAAAAAATCATGCGCAAAGGAATCATACTCAGCGAACGACATATTTAATCGATGACTGGTCTGGTTGTCCGATTGCGATGGGACGACATCGATTTCTAGTCGTTCCTCCAGGCGATTGACCTGTAAAATACGCCATTCGACCTTCCCTTCATAACCGATGAAAGCAATCGTATGTTCCATTCGTTCCCTCCATTCTGTTTCCTACCATCGTAAGCGACGATCGTCTTTTTTGTCGACCTAATCAAAAACACCCTTTCTTCCGCTTCTGCAGAAGAAAGGATGTTCGTTTACATCAATGCCCGCTATCGATTGTATCGATATGACGGATGTGTTTGAGATTGACCCCGATGATGACGACAGAGAGTAAGACAAATCCGCTCCCGACGTAAAACGGTAAGTTTGCGTTAAAGATTTCAGCCAATTTACCGGCCATGAATGGCGCGATGGCTGCCCCGAGGAAACGTAAAAAGCTGTATGCAGCAGATGCGGTCGAACGTTCGACCGGTGCCGCGTCCATGACGGCTGTCGTAATGAGTGTGTTGTTATTACCGAGTACTGCCCCGGCAAGAATCACACAGACGATGACGACAGCTGGTGTTTCCGTAAAGATCCCCATCAATAGTAAGAGAACGGCGAACAGTAACAGCATCAACACCATCGCTTTAATCGTCCCGAGCCATTGTTTTAACTTCGGTGCCGTCAAGACAGACGTGATGGCGAGCAACATCCCCCATCCCAGGAAAACGAACCCGAGACCTTGTGCCGGCAGTTTCATGACGAACGGCGCATAGGCCATGATCGTAAAGAAACCGACGTTATAGAGGGCCGCGACGATTCCGAGTGTCAACAGCGACCGGTGTTTCATCGCTTGGAACGGCGCGAGCAAGGAAATCTTTTGCCGTGGTGCTGTCGTTGTTGCAACTGGTTTTGGCATCAAGAACAACAAGACGAGGAAGGCGATGACCATGATTGTCGCGACACCCATGAATGGTGCGCGCCATGTGATCGAACCGAGTGTCCCTCCGAGGAGTGGTCCAATCGAAATCCCGAGACCAACGGCTGCTTCATATAAGATGATTGCTTTTGCCGTCCCGCCTGACGAAAGGGAGACGATGGCGGCAAGTGCCGTTGCGACGAACAAGGCATTCCCGAGCCCCCAGCCGCCACGTAAGGCGACAAGCGTCCAGATGCTATCGGCTTGTGATGCAAATCCCGCGACCGTCGCGATGACGGCGATTCCTAACATCAATGTTCCTTTTTGACCAATCCGTGATGAAATCGCACCTGTGATCAGCATTGCGAATGCCATGACGGCATTATAACTTGTAAATAAGAGCGTGACTTCACTTTTTGAGGCTTCTAAATTATCAGCGATCGTTGGTAAAACCGGATTGACGAGCCCCATCCCCATGAATGCCGTGATACTCGCAAAAAATACTGCCCACACGGCAATCGGTTGGTGGAATAATCCATGCTTGCTTTCTTCTAACACCGTTTCCGGCGCAAGCGTCGTTGTTTTATTGGCAAGTGCCATATTGTCCCTTCTTTCTCTTATAAGAACCGTTTAAAGGAGTGACGGATGACGTCGCCCCGACTGATGATTCCGACAAGCTTTCCTTGTTTTAAAATCGGTAATTTTTTAATCCGTTTCGAACCGAGCGTCGCTGCGATTTCTTCCATCTCCGTTTCAACATCTGCTGTGACGACTTTCCGGCGTGCCATCTCCATGACCGGACGGTTCAGAATGTGACGTACCCGCGCGTCATAATCTTCTTCATCCCCTTTGATGACATCTACATATAAAAACGTATCGACGATGATGTCTTTGTGCTTTCCAATCGCCCGCATGATGTCACCATCACTGATGTACCCAACGACTTCGCTCTCGTCATTGATGACGGGAACACCGCTGATTCCGGATTGGATGAAACGTTCGACGACATGGCGGATGACGTCTGTTTCGTGGACTGTGATCACTTCTTGTTTCATCGATTCATAAGCTTTCATCGGAATTCTCCTTTTGTGTGCGTTCTGAATAAATAAGTTGTATGATGCAATTAAATAACAAAAATGATTGTATAATACAACTAAAGGACTGTCAAGTTTCCTGACCTCTCATTGACAGGGGCTAAGTCCTTGCGTAATGATGGGAAACATGAAGCATTTAGGAAAAGAGGGGATTAACATGTCTGATCAGGCACTCGAAGTGATTGAACTAGAACTTGCGATTCTGATTCGTCGTTTGACGACAGCGACGGCCGATAACCGAAATTTAGATCGCGCGTCGTATTTGTTACTGCGTCAACTGTCCGAGTCTGGTCCAGTCGGGGTGAAGACCTTAGCTCGCGAATTGCAACTTGACGTCTCTACCGTCAGCCGGCAAGCAGCAGCACTCGCGCAAAAGAAATTTGTTGAAAAAGTACGCGATGAAGCAGATGGCCGTGCCTTCTTCTATCACATCACTTCACTTGGACAGGAAGAATTGACGATTTACCGGACGGCACGCCTCGCGAGCATCGAACGCTTACTGACAGACTGGTCAGGCGATGATACGGAAGCATTTGGACGCCTGCTCCAACAATTTAACCGTGAACTGCGGGAACGGTAATCAGATACGCCTTAAAACGTCATGAACGAGAAGAATAGGGATAGAAAACGCCGATGACTCCGTATGAAAAACGGGATCATCGGCGTTTCTTGCGCACAGGGCGGAACCGTCCGGCACTACGATTGATTTCAGCTCGATTTTTGCAACATTACGTTCTTTCGATGGCGGCATGTATCCGTTCAATTTGTTCCGGTGTCGTCCGGCAACAACCGCCAATCAGGCGTGCCCCTGCTGCATACCACTCACTGGCAACTTCATCAAAAGCTGTACACACCGATTCACCAGACCATGTTTTCTCGACGGGATCATACTGTTCCCCGGAATTCGGATAGACGATGATTGGGACGTCCGTCAGTTGCTTCAATCCCGTTACGAAATCTGTCGTGATTGACGCCGGAAAGCAGTTTGCACCGAGCGCAGCGAGTTGCGGATGGTGGCCGACTGCTGCGACACAATCCGCAATCGTCGTGCCTTCACTGATGTGTTCCGCATCGCGAAGGGAAAATGCGAGCCAGGCCGAGTGTTCCGGAAATTCTTCCAATATCCGAAACAGGACGGTTGCTTCTTGAAGCGACGGAATCGTTTCGAAGGCCAGCAGATCTGCTCCTGCCGCAATCAATGCCTCGATTCGGGGACGATGAAAGTTCTCAAGGGTCGCATCATCGACGCCGTAGTGTCCGATATATTCTGATCCATCGGCCAAATACGCCCCGTACGGACCGACTGATCCGGCAATCAACGATTGTGCTCCTGCTCCGGCGACTTCTTGACGTGCACGTTGTGCCAAGTAGACCGTCTGCTTGATCAGTTCGATCGCTGCACCCGTCTCGATTCCCCGTTGTTCAAACCCTTGCAAACTTGCTTGATAACTCGAGGTGATGGCACAGTCCGCACCGATTCGAAAATAGTCGGCATGGACACGATGAATCTGCTCCGGCTCTTCGACCAAGACCCGTGCCGACCAGAGTGGATCGGCGAGATCACTCCCGTGCCGCTCCAGTTCTGTTGCGAGCGCCCCATCAAGTAAAATAAACGGTTTTTCGTTAAGTAAGGCTTCAACTGGATTTTTCTGTTTTGACATCTTCCACACTCCGTTTCTGTGATTTTTTCGTCAGGTAATGCACGAGATAACAAAGTCCGATAAAGGGAATTCCAAAATATAAGGCAACACGCTGCGTCGGATCAAAGGCAATCCCGATCAGTGACAACAGGCAAATCAAAAAGGAGACGATCGGGACAACTGGATAAAATGGTGTCCGGTACACCAAGTCTTGCACGTCGTGTCCTTCTCTCAGGTAACGCCGCCGAAATAAGTATTGCGAAGCACTGATGCTCATCCAGACAACGACGACAGCAAGTCCTGAAATCGAGACGAGTGCGATATAGACGCTTTCTGCTGCGTAGACACTCGATAGTAGTGCAAACAATCCGCCGAGCATGCTGGACATGACGGCACGTGTCGGAACACCGTTTTGACTCAATTGAGCAAAGAACGGTGAAATCATCCGTTGATCCGACAGTGACCACAACATCCGTGACGCAGCATACAAACCGGAGTTCGCTGCCGATAAGATTGCTGTCAAGATGACAAAGTTCATGATGTCCGCCGCAAATGGAATCCCGATCCGTTCAAACACGGCAACGAACGGACTCTCAAGCACACCTTTTGCATCCGTCGGCAGTAAAATCGCCAGGACGATGATCGTGCCGACAAAAAACACGACCAGCCGGACAATCGTCGTCCGAATGGCCAGAGGAATCGTCCGCTTCGGATCAACCGTCTCGCCTGCCGCAACACCAATCAGTTCTGTACCTGAATAGGCAAAGTTGACGGCGAGCATCGTCATCAAAATCGCAAAGGCCCCGTTCGGGAAGAGTTCCCCTTCCGTCAGCGGTCCGAACAACGGAGCTGCTTCTCCTGACGCCAGTGGAATAAAGCCGACGATTGCTGCTGCCCCTAAGACGATGAAGGCGATGATCGTCATGACTTTCACGGCAGAAAACCAAAATTCGACTTCGGCGAACACACGCACTGTCAGTACATTAATCACTAAAATAATGATGACGAACAATCCGCTGAACAACCAGACCGGCACGTCCGGAAACCAGCGTTGCATCAATAAACCAGCTGCTGTGAATTCGGACCCAAGCGCAACCGTCCACGTCAGCCAGTAGAGCCAGGCGACCGTACAGCCGGTTCCCGGTCCAATGTACTTTGTTGCATAACTATGAAAGGCACCGGTTTCCGGCATATGTACAGCGAGTTCCCCTAAACAAAGCATCACGAGATAAACGACGAGTGCCCCAAGCAAGTAGGACAAAATCGTCCCGATTCGACCTGCTTGCTCTAATGTGTACCCCGTACTTAGGAACAGCCCCGTCCCGATGACGCCACCTAACGACAGCATGACGATATGACGGGATTCCATCTTTCGTCGAAATGTTGTTTTTTGCTCCATCCTCCACCACTCCTCTTTCTCGCTCAATAAAAAAACGCACTCCTGTACAGACAGGGTGCGTCGGTCGACAACATCAAGAGCGCTTATCGATCGGGTACAACACCCGCAGGAATTAGCACAGTATCTTTCGACCTGTTGCTGAGGCTTCAAAGGGCCAGTCCCTCCACCTCTCTGGATAAGAATGTAATTTTTCATAACAATAGCAGTCCTTTTTTGAATTGTCAACACAATTCAGATAATACAATTCAAAAAAAACGTCTCACACTGCATTGGCATGAGACGTTCTTTTATTATTTTTTTACGAAGAGATTAGCTGTCTTAAGGGCCACCCGAACTGCTTTACGGTTCAATGTACCTTCTTGATGTTTAACCACCTTCGTCTGCTTGTTGAGTTTATCTTGTAACGTTTTAATCTTTTTGTCTTTATCTTTATCATGTTTTTGAATCGCAGCGATTTTTTTCTCTTCTTCTGGAAAGAATGATTCAAAACGTGCGATTGCTTCTTCCATACTGATTCCTGTAATCGGTTTAACCGCTGGGAGGAGTTCTGTTTTCGCCATTTCACGATCAAACGGCACGTTCTCTGGATAGTTCGTGTCTTGATAGATATGCTCCAAGTCGTTCGTGTTCAAGAAGTCAAGAAAGTTATCGAAGTTTTTCACTTGAATCCGCGCCGGGCTTTGGAAGTCTGCTGTTTCGACGACGTCCGAAAGCCGTGTATACGCCGTGATGTCATTTGCCCAGATGTGAGTCAATTGATGGTAATCTGTTAATTCACGCATCCTTGCATCTTTAGGAATCAAAATACTCGGTGTTCCAGTGAGTGTCGCTGTGATGTTTCCGTGGAGACGTGCACCAAAGCTCAAGTCAGCTTCTTTGAGGAAGTCGAACCACGTTTGAGCGTTTAAGAAGAAACGAACACGGCCATTCATATACACCGGGTGTGACATTCTAGCTGCATAATTCATATCTGAAAGGTCTCCAAACGGATGAGTTCCAGTGTACGTCAACTTCAATTCTTTCATCCATTGTGGGATGAAATAGTGATTTGGATACTCTTCCATTCCACGTGTGATAAAATCAAGGACATTTTTGGGTGAAAAACGTGATGAATTGACACTAATCATCGAATCTTTCGTGATGTTTGTCTCACGGATGTGAAGATCACGACCGAATGCATACATCGATGGGCAACCGATGACTTTATGATCGATGCCTTCACGGAAACCAAGGCGTGTCAGGTATTTCGACGTGATTTCACCACGAAGTCCAATGATTCTCGAACGTTCGAGGACTGCGCTGACGAATGCTTTAACATCCTCGTCGAACGGGAATCCGCCTTTTAAGTCCGGCTCGAATGGTGCGCGTAGACCAACACCGATCACGACGACGGGAATTTTCAATTTTTTAATCAATCGTGTGTATTTTCGAAGGGACGATGCGAACTCTTGACGGAATGCATCCGCAAGTGGAATGACGTAAAGATCAAAATTTTCGTTGATCTCATCTGCACGTTCTTCATCATAGTAGTAATAGTCAGGCGTGATCGTCGTTCCTTCCGTCATCAATGTTCGGAAGATACTGTACTGATAGATCAAATTCCCAACGTTCCCTCCGATTGAATTTTCTCTCATTATATACTCAGCATCAAACTGTTCAAAGGGTGTCATACCTGCACGAATAATAATACGCTTCATGTCAAATTATCCCCTCTCACAAATCCAAAAAAACATTAACAACTTATATTTTAGAGATATCTAAATCATATCCCTTACTTATATTTAAGTCTATTTTAATTAAAGAGATAGAGTATCATTTAAAAGAATATTCTCATCATTTAAATTTTATTTAATATTTTCCCCACTTATAATCAGAGTCAGTCAAGAAAAATTTACGAACATAACATTTTCTAGCTACATAAATAGCTTCTCTTAAGGTAAACAATAGAGTCACCTTGGAGAAGCTATTTGTAATTCTCGATTTCGAAGCCCTTCAACAGCTTAAATAGTAATTGATAGCTGTTCATATATCTTTAAATTCGTATGAATCATCCGTAACGTCGGGTATAGCGATGGCTCCGCTCCTTCTATTAAACTGCCAAACAGATGGTCTGCTTCGACCATGCCTTGTTTTTCCATATCCCGTTGCAAGGATGACTTCATATCCGGTGCCATTTGATGCATCCGTTTTTCCTGCTCCTGTTCGATCTGGTCCACGAACGTTGCCCCTTGACTGTCCATGGCTTGTTTTGCTTCTTGTAAGACATTCCGAATGACACGATTCCCTGCAGCATCGTCGCGAATCGGACCAATCGGTGCCCGAAATAGCGAAGTCACTCCGGAAAAGGTCGTAATGAAGAGATACTTTTGCCACATATCTTGTATGATGTGGTCTGATGCTTTAATCGATGCTTTTGTCCCTGCAAGTGCTTCCTTCACCTCAAGCAAGCGATCCGTCCAGTCCCCATCTCTTGGACCAAATACAAGTTGATGGGCAGGACTCGTCTGAATGACGCGTCCATTCGCATCAAGCGTCGATTCAATGAAGCATAAGCCACCGAGGACACGGGTCTCGCCAAATTTAGCGACGAGTTGTTCGATATGCCGCATCCCGTTCAAGACCGGTAACACATATGTATCAGGACCGACGAATCCTTCGAGATCTCCGATGACATGCCCCAGGTGATACGCTTTCGTCGACACGATGACTAGGTCAAACGTCTCTTTTGTTCCGACTTGGATTAAACGTGGCGTCAACGACACGTCTCCGTGTGGACTAATGATTTCAAGACCCGTTCGCTCTAACTCCTCTGCCCGACGCTCACGGACAAGAAACGTCACGTCTTCCCCTTTTTCTGCTAGGCGTCCTCCGAAATATCCTCCGACAGCCCCTGCACCTACGACTAAAATCTTCATCATGTATCCTCCTTCGTATAAAGAACAGCATGTTTTTCTCAGAAAATTGTTTTCTACATCCTATCATACTGCAGGTAATGCGAATGTAAACCAAACGAAATAAAGCGTTTTCATTAAAGCGCTTGCATTTTACATTCAGTCGTTTATACTACTTGTATACAAGTATACTCATAAAACAAAGCAGGTGATTTTTATGTCTGATTTTTTATACCCGATTAAATGGTTATCAAAAGCATCAACTGGAGACCGGGTCGCCCATGAACTCCGGATGCGCATCATCTCCGGAAAGATTGAGCAAGGGACCATCCTTTCTGAAAATAAATTAGCGACGGATTTTTCCGTCAGTCGTTCGCCCGTTCGCGACGCTCTAAAAGTTCTCGCTGCTGAACGCATCATCCGGCTTGAGCGGATGGGGGCCGTCGTCGTTGGTTTGTCGGAAAAAGACATCCGTGAGATTTATGACGTCCGTCTGTTAATCGAAACGTTCGTCTTCGAACGAATCGTCCGGATGGACCGTCAAGAACTCGTCCGCGAACTGAGCAAGATTCTTGAGATGATGAAAGTCGCGATCAAGTTTAATGATGCCGACGAATTTTCGTATCAAGATGTTTTGTTCCACGAGACGATCATCCGGTCGATTGATCACAGCTATGTCAGCATGATTTGGCAAAACTTAAAACCGGTCATGGAAAGCTTCATCCTCTTATCGATGCGGACTCGCTTCGAAGGACAGATGGAGGATTTCGACCGGATCATCGCCAACCACGCACTTTATATCGAAGCCATCGAAACAGGAGACCGTGAACGGATGGTCACGTCTCTCCACCAGAACTTCGACGATGTCCAAGAAGTCGAAGATTTATGGCAATCGCAACAGATGATGACGAAAGGAGTCGAACCACATGACTGAATACATGCTAGGAATCGATATCGGGACGACGAGCACGAAAGCCGTCCTCTTTACGACAAAAGGAGAAGTCGTCGGTCAGACGAACGTCGGCTATCCACTCCACACGCCAAACCGCTCGACTGCTGAACAGGATCCGGAAGAAATTTTCCACGCCGTCCTCGAAACGATTCGTCTGCTGACGAAGCAGTACCCGAACCAAAAACCAAAATTCGTTGCTTTCAGTAGTGCGATGCACAGCTTGATTGCCATCGATGAGGACGACCAGCCCTTGACTGCCTGCATCACCTGGGCAGACAGTCGGAGCGAAGCCTGGTCGAACCGGATTAAGGAAGAGTACGGAAATGATGTCTACCACCGGACCGGTACACCGATTCACCCGATGTCCCCTCTCGCGAAAATCTTTTGGCTCGTCGAAGACCGGCCGGAGATTGCCGAGCGGACGAAAAAATACATCGGAATCAAGGAATTTGTCTTCCAGCGTCTGTTCGGACGTTACGTGATTGATCATTCGCTCGCATCGGCGACAGGATTGTTCAATATCCACGACATGAAGTGGGACTTGAAAGCCTTAGAGATCGCCGGCATCGATGCTTCAAAATTGTCGGAACCTGTCTCGACGACGACACAGTATTCGGACATTAATCCAGAATATGCAAAACAAATCGGACTTGATCCGGCAACACCTTTCATGATCGGCGCCAGTGACGGGGTCCTATCGAACCTCGGCGTCAATGCCATCCGTAAGGGCGAAATCGCCATCACGATTGGGACGAGCGGTGCGATCCGGACGATCATTGACTGCCCGCAGACGGACGAAAAGGGACGGACGTTCTGTTACGCCCTGACTGAAAAGCACTGGGTCATCGGTGGTCCGGTCAACAATGGCGGGATGGTCTTACGCTGGATTCGTGATGAGCTCGCGTCGGCTGAAGTTGAGACGGCGAAACGACTCGGGATTGATCCGTATGCAGTCTTGACGAAAATCGCTGAACGGGTCCGTCCGGGTTCAGACGGACTGTTGTTCCATCCATATCTATCAGGCGAACGGGCACCGCTTTGGAATCCCGACGTCAGTGGCTCATTCTTCGGATTGACGTTGTCACATAAAAAAGAGCATATGATTCGTGCCGCTCTAGAAGGTGTCATCTACAACCTGTACACTGTCTTCCTGGCACTGATTGAATGTATGGATGGTCCTGTCACACGGATTCAAGCAACCGGGGGGTTTGCGCGATCTGAAGTGTGGCGTCAGATGATGGCCGACATCTTTGAGTCGGAAGTCGTCATTCCAGAAAGTTTTGAAAGTTCATGTCTCGGGGCTTGTATTCTCGGATTGTATGCGACTGGGGAAGTCGATTCATTCGAAGTAGCTGCTGAGATGATTGGGGAAACACATCGTCATGTACCGAATGAAGAAGCGATGCACGAATACCGTCAATTGCTACCGATCTTCATCAGCTTGGCACGGACGCTTTCAGCTGACCATCGGCGGATCGCAGAGTATCAACGTAGCTTGATTCAGCAAGAAAACTAATTTATCTTATGGGGGAAGTCACATGCCGTTAGTCATCGTTGCCATTGGGATCATCACACTACTCGTTTTAATCATGGGGTTGAAATTAAACACGTTCGTTTCATTAATCATTGTCTCGTTCGTCGTCGCTATACTACTTGGAATGCCGCTCGACCAAATCGTCACGACGATTGAAGCCGGTCTCGGCGGAACACTCGGTCACCTCGCGCTGATCTTCGGACTCGGTGCGATGCTCGGAAAATTAATTGCTGACGCCGGTGGTGCACAGCGAATCGCGATGACACTCGTCGCGAAATTCGGGGAAAAGAACATTCAATGGGCAGTCGTCGTCGCTTCATTCATCATCGGGATCGCGTTATTCTTCGAAGTCGGACTCGTTCTATTAATTCCAATCGTCTTTGCGATTTCACGTCAGCTTCGCGTCTCGATTCTCTATCTCGGGATTCCGATGGTCGCAGCACTTTCTGTTACACACGGCTTTTTACCACCTCACCCCGGTCCAACTGTCATCGCGGGTGAATACGGGGCAGATTTAGGGCAAGTCTTACTTTACGGTTTCTTAGTCGCTGTTCCGACGGTCATCATCGCCGGACCGCTCTTTACGAAAGTCGCAAAACGTCTTGTGCCGGAATCATTCAAAAAAACAGGTAACATCGCCTCACTCGGCGAACAAAAAGAATTTGATTTAAGCGAAACACCTGGATTCGGAATCAGTGTGTTTACAGCAATGCTACCGGTACTCTTGATGTCGATCGCCACGATTTTGACATTGTTACAAAAAACGCTCGGCTGGGACGGCAATGCAGTCCTTTCTGCCATCCAGTTCATCGGGAATGCTTCCACAGCAATGTTGATTTCGTTACTCGTCGCAGTCTACACGATGGGACTTGCACGTAATATCCCAATCAAGACCGTCATGGATTCATGTACGACAGCGATCACACAAATTGGAATGATGTTACTCATCATCGGTGGTGGCGGTGCCTTCAAACAAGTCTTGATCGATGGAGGCGTCGGTAAATATGTCGCTGAACTCTTTGCTGACACAACACTTTCACCGATTTTACTCGCGTGGTTGATTGCCGCAATCTTACGGATTTCACTTGGTTCGGCGACGGTCGCTTCACTGACGACAGCTGGACTCGTCATCCCGCTCCTCGGTCAATCAGACGTCAATCTCGCCCTCGTCGTGCTTGCGACTGGTGCTGGTAGCTTAATCGCTTCGCACGTCAACGATGCCGGGTTCTGGATGTTCAAAGAGTACTTTGGTTTAACTATGAAAGAAACTTTCGCGACGTGGACGCTGCTTGAGACAATCATTTCCGTCTTCGGACTTGGATTCGTCCTCCTCCTCAGTCTCGTCGTCTAAAAAAAGGAGTCGTTACACTATGCTAAATTCAATCGGAGTCATCGGCCTTGGTGTCATGGGACGCAACATCGCCATGAACATGGCGAGCCATGATGAAAACGTCGCTATCTATAACTACACACCAGACTTAACGGAACAACTCGTCGCGAACCGCGAAGGGTTACCGCTTCATCCGTACTATGACGTCGAAGCCTTCGTCCGCTCACTCGAGCGTCCACGCAAGATTTTCGTCATGGTCACGGCGGGAAGTGCCATCGATTCCGTCATCGATTCGCTTATCCCGCACCTTGAGACGGGCGATATCATCATGGACGGTGGGAACTCCCACTTCCTCGATACGGAACGTCGTTTTGATCAACTAAACGAGCACGGCATCGAGTACATCGGTGTCGGTGTCTCGGGTGGTGAAGTGGGAGCCCGGACCGGTCCTGCCATCATGCCGGGCGGAACAAAAGAAGCGTACGATCAAGTCGCGCCGATTTTGACAAAAATTGCAGCACAAGTGAACGGCGACCCATGTTGTGTCTACATCGGACCTAAAGGGGCCGGACACTTCGTCAAGATGGTCCATAACGGAATCGAGTACGCTGACATGCAGTTGATTGCAGAAGCTTACAGCTTCCTCCGTGTCCGCCTCGGACTCGATGTCGAAGAAATTGCGGACATCTTCTCCTCATGGAACGACGGCGAGTTAAAAAGTTATCTGATCGAAATCACGGCTGACATTTTACGGAAAAAAGATGACGAGACGGGTCTTCCCTTGATCGACGTCATCCTCGATCAAGCCGGTCAAAAAGGAACGGGCAAATGGACGAGCTTGCAGTCCATTGATAATGGGATCGCTTCCTCTATCATTACGGAAGCCCTCTTCGCCCGTTATCTCTCTGCCGTCAAAGCAGAACGTGTCGCTGCCGCCTCTGTCCTCGGTGGACCGGAAGCCCGTCCAGCGCTCGACAAGGACGTCTGGATTGAACGTATCCGCCAAGCACTCTACATGGGTAAGATTGCGGCTTACGCACAAGGCTTCACCCAGTACCGCACTTCATCCGAACTGTATGACTGGAACTTACGTCTTGAAGAGATCGCCTTGATTTTCCGTGGCGGCTGTATCATCCGCGCCGAGTTCCTCAATGTCATTAGCGAGGCGTTCGCAACGGACGCATCACTCGACAACTTGATGCTCGCGCCGTACTTCGCAGACAAGGTACAGGCGTATCAAACGTCGCTCCGTCAAGTCGTCGCAGAAGGTGCACTTACAGGTCTCGCGTCACCGTGTCTCAGCACGTCACTGACGTATTACGACAGTTACCGGACAGCGAATTCAAATGCCAACATCCTGCAAGCACAACGTGATTATTTCGGAGCCCACACATATGCCCGGACCGATCGCGAAGGAACGTTCCATACCGAATGGCAATGACTTATACAGCTCCATCAACCTGTTTCATTCAGGGAGATGGAGTTCTTTTTTTGTTCATAATTCATTTCTTGAAATAAGAAATTACAGGTTATACCTTGACAAAACTAGCGCACTATATGAAATTAGTATTAGATTAGAATTATTCTAGTGTGATAAGTACAGTTATTCTTAACGACTAGAACAGATTCTTAAATAGAACCCAACAGGAGGATTTTTATCATGTCTTTAATCGGAAGTGAAGTAAAACCATTTAGTGCATCAGCATTCCACAACGGAGAGTTCGTCGACCTTACAGACGCTAACCTTCGTGGAAAATGGAGTGTCGTTTGTTTCTACCCAGCAGACTTTACATTCGTTTGCCCGACTGAGCTCGAAGATCTTCAAAACCAATACGCAGCACTCAAAGCGCTTGACGTTGAAGTGTACTCCGTTTCAACAGATACGCACTTTACACATAAAGCTTGGCACGAAACTTCAGAAACAATCGGTAAAATCGAGTACGTCATGATTGGTGACCCGTCACACGTCATCTCACGTAACTTCGAAGTCTTAAACGAACAAGATGGACTTGCTGATCGCGGAACGTTCATCATCGATCCGGACGGCGTCATCCAGACTGTTGAAATCAACGCGGGTGGAATCGGCCGTGATGCAAGTACACTCGTCAACAAAATCAAAGCAGCACAATACGTGCGCAACAACCCAGGTGAAGTTTGCCCGGCGAAATGGGAAGAGGGTTCTGCAACACTCACACCTAGCCTTGACCTCGTAGGGAAAATTTAAGGAGCGGATTTGAGATGGCTTTAGCAGCAGATATTAAAGCACAACTCGCTCAATACCTCGATTTGTTAGAAGGAGACATCGTCCTCGCCGTCAGCGCCGGGACGGACTCCGTCTCACTCGAGATGAGCGAACTCGTCGAAGAAATCGCGAGTATGTCACCACGCATCAGCATCGAACAGGCGACGCTCGCCCGGACACCGAGCTTCAGCGTCAATCGCGCTGGTGAAGTGAGTGGAATCACGTTCGCAGGGATTCCGCTCGGTCACGAGTTCACGTCACTCGTCTTGGCTTTGCTCCAAGTCAGTGGTCGTGCGCCGAAGATCGATGCGCCTGTCATCGAACAAATCAAAGGCATCAAAGAGACGTATCACTTCGAATCGTACATCAGCCTCAGCTGTCACAACTGTCCGGATGTCGTCCAAGCCTTGAACGTCATGAGCGTCCTCAACCCGAATATCAGTCACACGATGATTGACGGTGGCGCGTTCAAAGAAGAAGTCGAGCAAAAAGAAATCATGGCTGTCCCGACCGTCTTCGTCAACGGCGAAGCATTCGGCAACGGACGGATGTCACTCGAAGAGATTCTTGCGAAGCTCGGTACGGGTACAGATGCAGCCGATTTCGTTGACAAAGATCCGTACGACGTCCTTGTCGTCGGTGGTGGTCCTGCCGGTTCAAGTGCTGCGATTTACGCAGCACGTAAAGGCATCCGGACCGGGATCGTCGCAGAACGTTTCGGTGGACAAGTCATGGATACGATGAGCATCGAGAACTTCATCAGCATGAAGTACACGGAAGGTCCGAAACTCGTCGCGAGTCTTGAAGAACACGTCAAGGAGTATGGCATCGATGTCATGAACCTGCAACGGGCAACACGTCTCGAGAAAAAAGACCTCGTTGAACTTGAACTTGAGAATGGTGCGGTCCTCAAAACGAAAACGTTGATTTTGTCGACAGGTGCACGCTGGCGTAACGTCGGTGTCCCAGGCGAACTTGAGTTTAAGAACAAAGGTGTCGCGTACTGTCCACACTGTGATGGTCCACTCTTCGAAGGAAAACGCGTTGCGGTCATCGGCGGCGGTAATTCCGGTGTTGAAGCGGCAATCGACCTCGCAGGTCTCGTCAAACACGTCACGGTCCTTGAGTTCGCACCTGAACTGAAGGCAGATGCAGTTTTACAGCAACGTCTCGCAAGTCTTCCGAACGTCACGGTCGTCGCAAACGCCCAGACGAAGGAAATCACGGGGACGGATAAAGTAAACGGCATCACGTATGTCGAGCGTGAAACAGGCGTCGAACAACACGTTGAGCTGGAAGGCGTCTTCGTCCAAATCGGTCTCGTGCCGAACACGGACTGGCTTGGTGATACGGTGGAACGTAACAAATTCGGTGAAATCCTCGTCGACCGTCATGGTGCGACGAATGTCCCTGGTGTGTTCGCAGCAGGTGACTGTACCGATAGTGCGTATAAACAAATCATCATCTCGATGGGCTCGGGTGCGACAGCTGCACTTGGTGCCTTCGATCATATGATTCGTAATTAATCGTTTAGACGTCTTGCTTCGGCAAGGCGTTTTTTGATTGCAAAATCTAGTATGAACAGAAGCTCCATCAACTAAAGAGGATTTTTCCCGTGCTTTTCTCGGGCGAGGCGCAAGCCGCGGCTTTTACGACCAACAGGTCTTAAAGCCGGGTCTCACCTGCCTCTGACAGCGTGTAAACACGCTTTTCCCGTAGAAGTCACGGGAACTCCTCTTTTACGTCTATACTTTCGTTAGTAAAGATTAAGATTCAAACTGACCCCTATAAATTGTTCGATATTGACACTTTTAGCTAGTCCAGTATTTTGATAGATTTAAGCTATTCAAAATCTATCATAAAGAAGGTCTGACTCATGCAAAACGCAACACCGTATTCAAGCACTCGTACCCGGCAACTCGTCATCACCTCGATGTCGATTGCACTTGTTTTTGTCGCAACATTCTTTATTAATATTAAATTGCCAATCGCAGCGAACGGCGGACTTGTCCATATGGGGACGGCGATGTTGTTTATTATCGCCCTCTTGTTCGGACCGCGAACTGCCATGATCGCCGGAGCAGTCGGAATGGGACTCTTCGATATCGTATCAGGCTGGACACTTTGGGCTCCGTTCTCGTTCGTCGGACGTGGTCTGCAAGGTTTCGTTGTCGGTTATATTGCCTGGACATATGGTCGTAAAGCAACGAATGTCAGTGTCAACGTACTTGCAATGATTGCTTCTGTTCCATTCATGCTTGGCGTTTACTATATCTGTGAAGGGATTCTTTATAGTAACTGGATCGCTCCTGTTGCCTCAATCCCAGGTAACCTCGTTCAAAACGTCGTCGGAATCCTCGTTGCGATTCCAGTCAGCGCAGCCCTAAAGAAAACAGCATTTTTCCGCCAACGCGGATAATCCATATGAAAAGCCCTGTCTCCTAACGATTAGGAAACAGGGCTTTTTCATTTTGTCGTTTTTAATGAATCGGTTGTGCGGCTGTTAATTTAAGGGTCTCGGTCGTTTCCGCATGGATTTCGTCAAACAGATCCGGGTGCGCAACAAGCGATGTTCCGTATGACGGAATCATCTCCTTGATTTTAGCTGTCCAACCGTCGATTTGATTCGGAAAACATTTTTCGAGCACTTCGAGCATGACCGGTACAGCGGTCGAAGCTCCCGGTGACGCACCGAGTAAGGCCGCGACGGACCCATCCGCCGCACTGACGACTTCGGTTCCGAACTGAAGCGTCCCTTTTCCTTGTGGTGTATCTTTGATAACCTGAACGCGTTGTCCCGCGACGACGACATCCCAGTCTTCAGTTTTTGCGTTCGGAATGAATTCACGTAGCTCGTTCATCCGTTGTTCTGTCGAAAGCAGCACTTGTTCAATCAAATATTTCGTTAAGCCCATTTCTTTTGCTCCGGCAGCAAGCATCGTCAAGACATTGTTCGGTTTGACGGACGCGAGCAAATCGAGATTCGAACCGGTCTTAAGGAATTTCGGTGAGAACCCGGCGAACGGTCCGAATAACAGTGATTTCTGCCCGTCGATGTATCGTGTATCCAAATGCGGGACTGACATCGGAGGTGCTCCGACTTTCGCTTTCCCGTACACTTTTGCATGGTGCCGTTCCGCGATGTCCGGATTTTTACAGACGAGGAACAAACCACTGACCGGGAATCCGCCGATTTGTTTTGATTCGGGAATCCCTGTTTTTTGGAGCAATGGCAGACTGCCGCCACCGCCGCCGATAAAGAGGAACTTCGCCGTATGATGTTCAATCCGGTTGTCCTGTTCGTTTTTGACTTTGACTTCCCAGCCGCCGTCGACTCGTTTCAAGTCTTCGACGCCGTGCCCATAATTGATTTCAACGCCCTGTCCTGCGAGGTGCGTGAATAAAATCCGTGTCAGCGCACCGAAGTTGACGTCTGTCCCCGAATCGATTTTTGTTGCAGCGATTGGTTCCGGCGACGTCCGCCCTTCCATGATGAGCGGAATCCATTGCTTCAGCTGCTCCGGATCATCGGAAAATTCCATCCCTTTAAAGAGTGGATTCGCTGATAGCGCTTCCAATCGTTTTTTCAGAAACTCGACGTTCTCCGCTCCTTCGACCATACTCATATGCGGAATCGGCATGATGAATTCTTCTGGATTCGGTAAGACGTTTTCTTTGACGAGATGCGACCAAAACTGGCGTGACAGTTGGAATTGTTCATTTACTTTCACGGCTTTACTGATATCGATCGTTCCATCTGCATTCTCTGTCGTATAGTTGAGTTCACATAACGCGGCATGACCCGTGCCCGCATTGTTCCACTCATTCGAACTTTCTTCCCCTGCGCTCGGTAACTTCTCGAACACTTTAATTGTCATGTCAGGCGCAAGCTCCTTCAATAAGACCCCTAGCGTCGCACTCATGACTCCTGCACCAATCAATATTACGTCTGTTTGTTTAGGCATACTGCTCATGATATCCTTCCTATCCCCGTTGATATTATGGACCTGCCATGAAAAATAGAGCGCTCTCATGACGACAACTTACCTTTCCATTATAACCCTATCACAGGTCGTTCATATATTAAAATATTGGGTGTTTGTCCCTAAAAAAATCATCCGAATTGCTGCAACGAAAAAGAAAGGCGCCTCTCTTCCTATATAGAAGAAAAGCGCCTCATTTTTACGCACTATGCCGTTCTGCTTTTTGATGCTTTTTCATCCGCAACTGATACAGGACAAACAATCCGATAAACCAAACCGGTGTCAGGAGTAAAGCCGGACGGGTTTCATCCGCGACGAGCATGACGACGAGGATCAGACCGAACAATCCGAGGACGAGGTAGTTGACGAACGGTGTCCACGGCGCTTTGAACGTTGACGCCGCATGCAATTTCGGTTGTGTTTTCTTGTATTTCAAGTGACAAACGAGAATCACACCCCAGACCCAGATGAAACAGATTGCACTGATCGTCGTGACGATGCTGAAGGCCTGTCCCGGAATCAATTTACTGAGTAACGCCCCGCCCGACACGACGAGTGTCGAGACAAATAAAGCATTCGCCGGGACATGGTTTTTATTGAGCTTCGAAAAATTAGCCGGTGCCTGTTTTTGATTACCTAAGTTGTACAGAATCCGACTCGTCGAGAACATCCCACTGTTACAGGCTGAAGCAGCAGACGTCAAGACAACAAAGTTGATGACGCCGGCAGCGAGCGGGATTCCGATCAAGCTGAACGTTTTGACGAACGGACTTTCCGTCGCATTTAGTCCCGTCCACGGATTGATCATCAGGAGGACCAGTAACGCTCCGACGTAGAAGAACAGAATCCGTAACGGAATCTTGTTGATGGCCGATGGAATGTTCTTTTTCGGATCGGCTGTTTCCGCTGCTGAAACCCCGATTAATTCAACTCCGACATAGGCGAAGACGACCATCTGGAAAGACAACAGGAAGCCGGTCACACCGTTCGGGAACATTCCGCCGTGTTGCCACAAATTACTGACGGTTACAGGACCTGAATCGGTTTGGAAACCGATGATCAGTAAGACGATCCCGACACCAATCAAACCTAAAATCGTAATGACCTTAATCAAGGCGAACCAAAATTCAAGTTCCCCAAACAGTTTGACTGTCAGTAAATTAAAGCCGAGTAAAATCAGGAGCGAGATCACAGCCGGAATCCACTGCGGAATATCGAACCAGTATTTCACGTACACGCCGACCGCAATGACGTCCGCCATCGCCGTCATGATCCAGCAGAACCAATACGTCCAGCCGGTCACGAACGCGGCACGTGGACCGAGATAATCTTCTGCGATATCCGTTAATGATCCGTATCCGGCTTTTGACAATAACAATTCTCCCAGTGCCCGCATGACGAAGAAAATCGCAATCCCGACGAGTAAATACGCAAAGACGATCGATGGTCCCGCGAGTTGAATCGCTTTCCCAGATCCTAAAAACAATCCTGTCCCAATCGTTCCCCCAATCGCAATCAACTGGACGTGCCGATTCGATAAATCCCGTTTCAATCCTTCTTGTTGTTCCAAACCTGAACTCCTCCTTGAATGCTTTCTCTAGTTCCCCCGGTCGGACTGTTCTGTCAGTCCAACAAAAAAAAGAGACTGGACGGGTGTCCAATCTCAAAAAAATCATCAGAATAGCAAATAATCATCCCTTGACTGGCGACGCCAATTCAAAGAATCAAGATTTAGTACTCTTCTGTCCTTTTGCCTGAGATTGTGAACCCTTCGGCGCCGCATCATGCGGTCTCTCCAGAAGCTGCTCCTGCCATAGTGTGACCCATGACAATCATAGCTTTCTCTTTTATTCGGTTGCTGAGGTGACATAATCACCTGAATTGTTTTTAATACTATTAATCTTCCGATTGTTTGTCAACCGTTTTATAAAATTTTTCATTTCTTCTTTCATAGTTTGAAACAGGAATCGATGTTGATTTTCTAGAAAAAGTAAATCACTACATTCGAACAGGAGAATTATCATGAAAAAACTTTACTTGATCCGCCACTGCGAAGCATCAGGACAAGAACCGGACGCTCCGTTGACGGAGAACGGCCATAGACAAGCTAAAGAATTGGTTTCCTTTTTTGAATCCCGTCCCGTCGACCGTATCCTATCAAGTCCTTTTCGCCGAGCAATTGAATCAATCGAAGCTGTTGCTTTTCAAACAAATTGTTCCATCGAAATCCAAGATGACTTGCGTGAACGTGTCCTAAGTCGTCAACCACTGACCGATTGGCAGGAGCATCTCCAAAGAACGTTTACTGATTTTGATTATGCGTGTCCGGGCGGAGAAACGAGCGCAGAAGCGACGCGGCGCATCCAAGACGTCCTGAATGACGTTTGGTCTCACTCTGCTGAGACGACTCTTCTTGTCACGCATGGCAATCTACTTACGCTATACCTCCACTCACTCGATTCTTCTTTTGGTTTTGAACAGGGACAACACCTTCGCAATCCCGATGTATTCCTCGTGACAGAAGTTGACGATGCTCTCGTTTTCGACCAGTTAGATCTCTTCTGATTCCACTGATTGGTTGTACCGACCGTAACGTTCGAGTTCAAAAACGGTTTTCTCGAAATCGAGTAAGCCGTTTTCTTGAAGTTGTAAATAATTTTCGCGATAGGCAATCGTCATATTTTTACCCGTACTTATCCTTTTAGGTCTTTTTAAGTCCAACTCATACTCAAAAGAGTCTTTTAATAGGCTAGACATACACGTGTCACGATAGACTTTGACGTCATCGTTTGTTTTCGCTTCAATCTTCGCACGCAATACCGTTTCTTCCAGTTGCCAGTAATGATTTTGTTGCTCATTTCCCTTCCACCAAAACCCCCAAAATCCACCTCTTGCGTTTGCTACGTAACCCCACTTCCCATCAAGCACGTCTTGTAAATCACGATAAAACCCTTGCCAGGAGAATGTTGTCCATTTCGCGACCGGAAGCGTTTTATACGAATTGATCTCATCGTCCAGCCGCTTCAGATGTTGAAGATAGTCTGCTAAAATCGCATTCTTCGGAAGCTTCCAATCATCATGTTCTAAAATCTTAATCATTTCTTGGCGTGTGAACAGTTGATAACCTGCTTTATGAATACTCCGATGATTTGACTGTTCGACAATTTTGTAATAAATCGGCAAAGGGATACAGTCTCGTGTTACGACATTCGTTTTTACTTCTTCCAAGTAACGTTCGAGTTGTCCGGAATGTTCCGAAGTGAATGTTTTATCTTCAATTAAGATTGCATATTTTTCATTAATAATGGCTAATATATCTAATCCTTTAAATTGACGAATGATCCGGACTTGATGAATGGTTTCTTCCAAGGAACGGTTATGTAGTGAAAACACTTTATGAATAAACCGTGTCGCAACACGATGTAACTCCTGATCGACTGAATGCAGATCCGCTTCCCCCCACTTCAGCAGCCAACATAAAAAAGCATCTTGTGACAGTTCGCTCGTGGCGTAATCAAATAAATTAGGCTTCATCAATAGAGACCCTCCTTTTCCTTTTATTAATTATATCCAATAAATGGATTAAACGCCTACAGTATTAATTCATTCTTTTAACGAATGAATTAAGTTTATATTCATGCCATTTACTTATAGTTCTTATAAGATATATCTATTTTACTTCCCCTTCGAACTCGACTACATTTAACGAATTGATAACAAAGTGAAGTAGTTCGAATCCTTGTCTACAGGGAGATTCGGCTTAGGAAAAGAAGGGGTACATTATGTCTACACAAGCAAGTCACACACGAAAAGGGTATTTGATGATGGTGGTTCTCTGGTTCGCGTATGCGACGTTCGCCATGAACTGGGTCGCCGGATCCTCATTAACCCCGCAAATCACGGCTCATTTTTTCGGAGACCGGACCGTTGACCCGTTGATTTCACAGCTCGTCAATTACTCAATCACGACAGCACGCGTCTTTGCGAACATCCTGGCAGCACTCATCTTGATGAAACTGGGACCGAAAAAAGCACCGATGCTCGCCCTGTTGTTCCTGATGATGTCGATCGTCGCCATTTATCTGCCGAACTACTGGGCTTATACGGCAGCACGAATGGTCATGGGACTTGGTGGTTCGATGGTCATCGTCTACATGAATCCGGTCGTCACTCGCTACATCAGTAATCCAACGGAAAAATTGCGGATCAATGCGCTCAACACTGTTTCTTATAATGTCGGAGCATTCGTCGTTTCATTACTGTTTACGTTTTTTGCGACCCAGTTCACGAACAACTGGCAACTGACATTGACGATTTTTGCTGCGTTGACCGCCGTTCTGTTCCTTGCTTGGTTGATGTTCAGTGAAGAGTTCGATTTGAATACGGCAAGTGATCAAAGCGAAGTCGTCACGGCTTACGGCTATCGCGATGCCATCAAAGACGGATTTCTTTGGAAGTACGCATTAGCATTCGGTGGTTTCTTGACGCTCTACATTTTGTCACTCGTCGGTCTCAAACCGGTGTTTGATACGTACACCGAACTGAACGGTTCACTCGTCAACCTGCTTGTCTCCGGTGCCGGAATCATCGGAACTTTTGTTGGTCTGAAAATCGGCAGTCGCGGCACACCGCGAAAACCGATTCTCCTGACTAGCGGACTCATCATGATTGGCAGTTTCATCGTTACGGTTGCGTTCGGCAACATCTCGCCACTCGTTTCGTACATCTTTGCCTTCATTTCCGGTTTTGCGATGTACATCCAGTATCCGATTTTCATGAACTTGGCACATGAGATGAAAGGGATGACACCGCAAAAAATCACCGTCCTCTTCGGTCTGTTTTGGGCAATCGCTTATGCGACGCAGACGATTTTCACCATCATTTGGAGCTATGCCCTCGGTCATATGGGCTATACCGTCTCGATGGTCGTCTTTTTCGTCAGCTGTTCGACTTATCTGTTATTCAGCTTTTTCTTACCTGAAACAAAACCGAAGCAGACGCAACCCGCTTCGAAAAAAACGGCGTAACATTGCAAAAACCCATCATGTTTCCTAACGGAAATACGATGGGTTTTTTAGTTACAATAACGCGTATGATGTAATGTTGCCGCGTTGCTTACATAACGCGAACAATGTCGAAACCAAACCTTCATGATACGGAATGAACGTCCCTGCTTGAATCCGGGCGATGATTTCCTCCTCCGTCGCCCAGGCGACACCTTGCACTTCTTCCTGTTGTAAGACGAGTGTCGACAAATCGATATCTGCCTCAATTAAGTAAACATCATCGAACCCTTCATCAAAATGCGACGTCAGATGTGGGCGCAGGCCCTCAAAATCATAGCGCAGGCCAATCTCTTCAAACAGCTCCCGTGCTGCCGCCTGCTGGCTCGTGTCTCCCGCGACGGCACTTCCACCGACAGTCAAGTCCCATAAGTTGGACCAGCCTTCTTTAAAAGGTTGCCGTTGCTGAATCAACATTTTACCGCTTGAGTTAAACAGACAGACGTGCACGACTAGATGATAATCGCCCGCTTGTAACTTCTTTCCCCGTGTCCATGTCCGTCCTGTTTTCTTGCGGTCCGCTGTATAGATATCCCATTGTTCCATTTACTTCTTCCCCCCTGCCCAATTGTCTGCGAACAGCGCCGAGACCGTTTTGTCTGCTTTCGCCCGGTCGAGTCCGAGCACGACACTTAAAAACAGTGCTTCCGCCGCCTCATCAAACAGTGTCAGTTCGTACTGTTTTCCGAAACGAACCCACCGTCTTTTGCCTTGACCGATTTTGTTTCCTTGATACGTGACACTGAACGTCATCGTCGCCCAGTTGATGTCGATTTGCAGATCCCGGCTGTCGATCCGGTAATCCGCAAACATCAAAAACCCGGTTTTTTGAATGGTCGCAACGACACGCCCGTCCACTTCCACCAGGATATGCGGCAGCATGCTGAACGTCTGTTTCGTCACGCGGCCGATCTCGGCAGCTTCTTGTACGAGTTGCCAATTTTTCTGCATTTGCAACAACTGTCCGGTCACTTCATGTGTGACGTGTCCGGTTTCATCTTGAATGGTAAAACGTCGGTTCAAATCGATTGTCTGGTTCATCAAAAGTAGTTTCATCGGTTCCTCCCTGGGTTCGATTGGTTATGAACTGGCTTCTTCGTCCTCTTTGACACAGTCAATTGCGACGACCAGCGCAATCAACACCTTCTCGACGTCTGGATCAAAGACTTGAATCTCGTAGCTGTCACCAAACGTGAACCATTTTTTCTCGACGCTCCCGACGACTTCCCCGTGACGTTTGATTTGAAAATCCATGTCCCACCAATCGCCGTCGATTTCTAAATCTGCCGCGTCAATCGTGTAACGGTCTTTAAAGAATGTAAATGATTTTTCGATCGTCAGTGTTTCGCCATCGACCTCAACAAAAAACTTCGGCAACAGGCTGAATACTTTCTTCGTGATGAGGGCGACTTCTTCCCCATCGACGCTCGAAATCGAAAAGGTCTTCGGAATCTGCATGAAGCTTCCTTCGACAAGATAGACATCCTGTTCCTGCTGATCTTGAATCGAAAAACGTCCCCGTAAACTGAATACTTTCTGTTTCATATAGAGTGTGTGCATGGCTCTTCATCCTTTCGAAATTCAGAAGTTTTACTACTTTACGTATCGTTCCAGCATTTAGTTTCAACACAATACGAATATTTCACATAGTTAGTTAGGTTTGTTAGCGTCTCGTGAGTGGTATCAGAATAAGACTATAGTCCACTTAGGAGGTCCACTCATGTCCATTAATACTGTCATCTTGATTACCTTACTTCTGCTCGTTGCGCTCGTCGTCATCGTCCCGCTTATTGTCGTCCTTTATTTATGGGCGACCGATTCACGTCAAAAAGAACATGCCGTCCTCCGAAATTTTCCTGTCCTCGGTAAAATGCGTTATATCTTAGAAAAGATGGGCCCGGAACTTCGGCAATACCTGTTCTTAAACAACAATGAAGGCAAACCATTTTCCCGAAACGATTACAAATCAGCCGTCATCGCCGGTAAATACAATTCACGGATTCTCGGTTTTGGATCAGAACGTGACTTCGATGAAGCCGGTTTTTATATCCAGAATGCCCTCTTTCCGACGAATCGTGATGAACTCCGGGTCGCGAACGATAACAAAGTCCCGACCTACTTATATGAACTCGATCAAGATAATTTATTCACCCGGAAAGAACATCTCGTCGAAAAACAAGTTGCGCCCTTTTTATTACGGGACGACGACGCCCCGATCATCGGTCAAGCGACGTGCCGCCAGCCGTTTCAAGTCCGCGGACTGATCGGACAATCGGCGATGAGCTTCGGTGCACTTGGCGACCGGGCGATCACTGCGCTGTCGATTGGCCTCGGACGCGCTCAAGGCGCCTGGATGAACACGGGCGAAGGTGGACTGTCCGACCATCATTTAAAAGGGGACGTCGATATCATCTGCCAAATCGGGCCCGGACTGTTTGGCGTCCGAACGGAAGACGGTGACTTTTCATTCGAAGAGTTTGAACAGAAAAGTCGAATTCCTCAAGTCAAAGCATTTGAATTAAAACTTGCCCAAGGTGCAAAAACGCGTGGTGGTCACCTCGAAGGTGAAAAAGTTACACCGGAGATCGCCAAGGTCCGGAAAGTCAAAGCCGGTGTCGGCATCGATAGCCCGAACCGCTTTAATGAGTTCAAGACGAACGCCGAGATGCTGACGTTCGTCGAGAAGTTACGCGACATCGGTGGGAAGCCGGTCGGTATCAAAATCGTCGTCGGGAAAGTCGATGATATCAAGGATCTCATCGCCTACATGGCGGAGTCCGGCAAACACCCAGATTTCATTACGATTGACGGCGGCGAAGGCGGGACCGGAGCGTCATTCCAGGAACTCGCCGACGCGGCGGGCCTTCCGATCAAATCGGCGCTCCCTTATGTCCATCAGCTCCTTGTCGCATACGGGATTCGCGACCGGATTAAACTGTTTGCGTCCGGTAAGTTGATCAGTGCCGATAAGATTGCCGTCGCCTTAGGGCTCGGTGCTGATTTCGTCAACATCGCCCGCGGCCTGATGTTCAACGTCGGTTGTATCCAGGCGCAAGTCTGTCACACAAACCATTGTCCAGTCGGTGTCGCGACGACGGACCCGAAACTACAAAAAGCCCTCATCGTCGACGAGAAGAGCTTCCGGGTGACGAACTACATCATCTCGCTTCGGGAAGGTCTCTATAATTTGACGGCAGCGGCCGGACTTGAAAGCCCGACACAGCTGACAGCTGAACATATCATCTACAAGGACCAAAATGGTCATGTCACGAAAGCGACGGCACTGAACTACAATCCACTGAAATGATGGACGCATGCAAGCGGCTGACTCCTAGGACCTGTAGAGTCAGCCGCTTGCACTTTTTCTGCAATACGCTTAAAGTATATAGTTGATGAAATTTTAATTGAGCAAAATGACTTACCTTAAGGAAAGGGTTTTATATACGATGAAAAACAACTTTTGGCAGGACCTGCCACGACCATTTTTTGTACTTGCTCCAATGGAAGATGTCACGGACGTCGTCTTCCGTCACGTCGTCGCGAAAGCAGCGCGGCCGGATGTCTTCTTCACTGAATTTACGAATACGGAAAGTTACTGTCATCCGAAAGGCAAACAGAGTGTCCGTGGACGACTCGAGTTCACCGAAGACGAACAGCCGATGGTCGCCCATATTTGGGGCGACAAACCGGAATATTTCCGTGAGATGAGTATCGGGATGGCGGAAATGGGCTTTAAGGGCATCGACATCAACATGGGTTGTCCCGTCCAGAACGTCGCCGTCAACGGAAAAGGATCCGGACTGATCAACCGTCCCGACGTCGCAGCTGAACTGATCCAAGCAGCGAAAGCCGGTGGTCTGCCGGTCAGCGTCAAGACACGTCTCGGCTATTCGAAAGTCGAGGAGTGGCACGACTGGTTACGCCATATTCTCGAACAGGATATCGCCAACCTGTCGATTCACCTGCGGACGCGTAAAGAAATGAGTGCCGTCCCGGCGCACTTCGAACTGATTCCGGAAATCAAGAAACTTCGGGATGAAGTCGCACCGCAAACCCTCTTGACGATCAATGGAGACATCAACGACCGGCAACACGGGCTTGAACTCGTCGAGCAGTATGGTGTCGACGGCGTCATGATCGGTCGCGGGATTTTCCATAATCCGTTTGCCTTCGAAGTCGAAAAGAAAGAGCACTCGAGCGAAGAATTACTTGATCTGTTACGTCTGCAACTCGACCTGCACGATCAGTATTCAGCTGAATTCGAACCCCGTCTGTTCAAACCGCTCCGTCGGTTCTTCAAGATTTATGTCCGCGGTTTCCGCGGGGCAAGCGAACTGCGCGCCCGTTTGATGGAGACAAATTCAACGGATGACGTTCGGGCGCTGCTCGACGAGTTCGTCGAACAGGAAGGCATTCACGCCGTTAATTCGTTTTCGATTTAATGTAATCACGCAAAAGAGCAAGGCATCGTGCCTTGCTCTTTTTTGTCGTCAGTTCGCTTCCGCTTCCAGTCGAATCTTTAAACAGGTCAATTCAAATGGTGTGTCGCAGGTCACCCGTTCGAGCCGCCGTTTTCCGACACGCCGGTCGAGTAAGGCAAAGCCGCGGATAAACGGATGCGAGTGCGTTAATGCTTCCTCAATCGAGAGCGTCGGATACAGCAGCAAACCCTGTTGCACGGCATAATTGGCATGCCACCCTTCTTGTTCCAACTCACGTTCGATTTGTTGGTCTAATTCACTCGATGCCTTATACCAGTCTGATTGAAAGATTTCCAACGTAATCCGTTCCGGCTTTTTCGGTAACCGTGCTTTGGCTAACGCATAACGCCGGTCTGCTTCCAACGTAAACCGTAAATCTTCCGCCTTAAAAAAGGGTTCGCCATCCAGCGTCATCCAGACTCGAGCTTCACCATCGTGAAAATGACGGTCGACGGTCGCATAGAGATTTATACGCGGCTGAAGCGGTGGTGCGACGAACGATAAGATCTGCTTTCTAATTTTTGAGAATTGCATCGGGTCCTCCTTTTACACACATCAAACACCAGGCAGCTACTGACTGCCTGGTCCAGCGTGTAGACAAACGCTTAAGAAGCGTGAACATGCGATATCGAGACGGATTGCGCTCTAAACCATCTGCATGCGCCGCTTTCCGACACGGTATTACCTAAAAAGCGTCACGTTTCGTTGACTCCTACGGGGAAAAGTGCGTTTTCAACGCACTTTCAGAGGCAGGCAAGACCCTGCTCGTTGTCCGTGAGGACCAAGGAGCAACGGCTTGCGCCTCGCCCGAGGAAAGCAACGAAAAAAGACGCTTGATCTCCCGATAGCACTTTGTCTACAGTCTGCACCAGGCAGCAATACACCGCCTGACGTTTAGTTTACCCGTTTTTCATATGGAACGATTCCGTTAACGTAAAGGTGATGTTTTTGAGCTCCAATCCACCGAGTGCAAAGTAGAGTTTGAAGTAGTTGTGTGGATTAAAGACAAAGACGTCTTTCGTCTGCGTCACCCATTCGCCGTCCGTGCCGTTAAACGTAAACGTTGCGACCGGCATGTTGTTCGCAAACAACGTCACCGGCATCTGCGCGAGTTCACCGGCGTACGACCGGGCTTCGAACGTGACGTGATACATACCCGTTTCTTCTGCCGTCACGGCGAAGACATGACTGCTTCCGGTCGACGTATCGAGTTCGTCGAAGACGATCGGGACACCACTCTGCAGTTGCTGATGCGTCACCGCCTGTTCGTTCAGATCATCCGTTTCTTCCAGTAATCCAGTGACGTCGACCGTCGCTTCCTGACCAAGCGTCCGCTCCATGACCGGTGACCGAAGGATGAACTGACAGATGTTCGCCGCACTCCGTAACAACTCCGCCCGTGTCAACGTGCCGTCTGCAAGCGACGACAACGTATCATCTTCAAACGGATTCGCGCCCGGTTCCCCGACGACCATGTAGAGATCGTTTTGCGAGCGGACCATCGTCGCCGTCTGTTGCCGGTTGGCGTCCGTTCCTTCGGCATTGATTTTCGCCCACCAGTCGGTCATGACGACACCGTCAAAGCCCCACTCGTCACGGAGAATCCGGGTGTTCTGATCATAGAGTCCTGCGGTCCAGAGACCATTGACGGCACCATACGTCGTCATGATCGCATAGGCCTGCCCCCGTTTGACGGCATGCTCAAATCCTTTCAGATAAATCTCCCGTAGTGCCCGTTCCGAGACAATCGAATCGAGATCATGACGGTGGAACTCCTGGTTGTTGGCACTTAAGTGTTTCAGTGTTCCCGTCACGCCGACCCGGTGCATGCCGTCCAGTTCAGCGACCGCCATCATCCCTGTCAAATGCGGATCTTCCGAGAAGTACTCGAAGTTTCGTCCGTTGAGCGGATGACGGTGAATGTTCATGCCAGGTCCGAGCAACGTGTCGACGCCATTTTTCCGAAGTTCGAGTCCTGTCATTTCAAACAAGTCCGCCACGAGCTCGACATTAAACGTCGAGGCGACAAGCGTCCCGTTTGGCAGCGAAAAGGCTTTTGTTCCGATATCCATCCGGATGCCGGACGGACCGTCGGCACAGCAGGCTGCCGGGATACCGAACGCCGTCAACCGGTCGGTCACACCGCCGAACGCTGCTGCCGTTCCCGGAGTAACGCGCGGGGAATTCATCCCTTCACCGCGAACGATTGCCGCGAGATCCTCATCCGTCAACTGATCGAGGAACACGTCGAGTGATGTCTTGCCTTCGGAGACGTCCTTCAATGTCAGGCCTTGATCGTCCGAGTAGGTCCGTTCTGCCGGACGTTCCGCTAAGCGACGGGCTTCCGGATCAATCGTCCGCAACGGTGTTGCTTCATACGATACGTCGTAACCGGTCTCCGTCTGTTGCGGCTTCAAGCGGTCGAATGCCGTGACCGGTGCCATGTTTTCACTTAACGTCTCGATCACCTGTAACTGCCCGATTGTTTGCGTCGCCACGTGCGCCGCCGTCCGGACGTCTGTTCCGACATACAAGTGATAGTCACCTGCTTCAATCACATAGGACGACTTGTGTCCGGTCACGCCGGCATCATCGTAGCTCGTATATTCCGTCAGTGGAACCGTTAAAGTCAGCGTTTCACTTTGACCCGCTTCAAGGAGTTTGGTCTTCGCAAACGCTATAAGTCCGCGGCTCGGATTGCCGAGCTTCCCTTGCGGTTTCTCAAGATAGACTTGAACGACTTCTTTTCCGCTGTGCGTCCCTGTATTCGTGACGGTGACGGTTAACGTCACCTGTTGCTCCATCATGTCGACCGTCTCCGTCGCGACGTCAAACGTCGTGTACGATAAACCGAAGCCGAACGGATAGAGGACGTCGTCTTTCGCAAACGTCTCGAAGTAGCGGTATCCGACATAGATGTCTTCCTTATAAATCGCCCGGTCTTCATGACCGAAGTACGGTGTTGACGGGTACGCATCAAGTGAGCGGACAATCGTATCCGGCAGTTTCCCGGACGGTGTGACTTCTCCCGTCAAGAGATCGACCAACGCGTTTCCGCCTTCCATCCCGCCTTGCCATCCGTAAAGGATCGCACTTGGATTGAAATCAAGCGCCCACTGCATGTCAATGACGTTGCCGACGTTCAGTAAAACAACCGTTTTCGGGAATGCCTGCGAGACTTTTTCAATCAGTGTCAATTCGACGTCCGTCAGCAGGTAACTGCCCGGGTCTGCTGTGTTATCACGGTCTTCACCAGCCGTCCGACCAATCATGACGATGGCGACGTCCGATTGCGACGCTGCCCCAGCGACGATTTCATCCGTAACCGGCATTTCTTCCTGCGACCATGGTTCCGCCGCCCAGCCTTCGCCTTTATCAAACGGATGGTCCTGCAGCCAGGCTTCGTAAACATCAAGCAGCGACTGGTTTACCGTCAAATCCGGATGACGTTGCAGGGCTTCGAGTGGACTGACTACATGTGAGACATTGACCATCCCGCCTGATCCCGTTCCGCTCTTATAGTAGTTGAACTGATTGCGTCCGAAAACGGAAACCGTCGTCCCCGCAGCAAGCGGTAACGTCTGCAAGTCATTTTTTAACAGGACCGCGCCTTCTGCGACCGTCTTCCGGGCCAATGCCGTGTACGCGTTCCAATCCAATGTATATGTCGTCATCTGCTCATCCCCTCATTTCCTGTTGGTTGAATAAATTTTGTTTTGAGACCGTTCGCGATTTCCGTGATGCAGTCTTCTGCTTGCGGGTATTGCCCAAGTTTTTCGATGAAGGCATGATCCATGCCGTTGTACTGAATCCGTTTTGTTTTCACGCCGGCCCGCGCGAGTTTTCGTCCGTACGCTTCGCCTTCAAGACGGAGGTAATCGTACTCCGCCGTGATGATCAGCGCCTCCGGTAAGTTTCCTAACTTGTCACTGAAAAGTGGTGACACGTGCGAATCCTGTACGTTCGCCGTTCCTTGCAGGTACAAGCGGTTTAACAGTCCATCCGTGTCTTCCAGGGCTGTGACAATCCCTTCAAGCAGCTCCCGATTCTCGTTCATTTCGTAGTCATCAAGACGCCACTCAAAGTCATCCGTCGGCAGAGCCGCGAGATTGACGACCGGATAGAGCAGGACTTGGTACTGGATCATCTCTGTTTGTTGCTCACGATCGAGCAGCGCACAGACCGTCGCTAAGTTTCCGCCGGCACTGTCACCGGCGACAGCAAGCTGCGCGCGGTTGATGCCGAGCTGATACGCCTGTTCGTACGCCCATTTGACGGCCGTGAAACAGTCGTTCAGACCGCTCGGAAATGGGTGTTCCGGTGCGAGTCGGTAATCGATTGAAATCACGACGACGTTCGCCCGTTCTGCCAACAACTTACACGGATGCTCGACCGGATCAAGTGTCCCGCCGAAAAAGCCGCCGCCGTGGAAATAGACAACCGCCGGTAACGGTTCTGTTGACCGGGGACGATAGATTCGTGCCGGAATCGATTGTTCCGCACTCGGTATCATGATGTCTTCCGTCGTGATGTCTGTCTTCGTCAGGTCGGTATTGACCCAGCCCATCCCGGCCCGCGCCGCTTCGAGTGAAAAAGGACCGGCCGGTGAACTGTCTTGTTGCTGCTGCATCATGACTTCCAAGACGCGTGGATCGAGTACGCCACTTTCCGTCCGGTCCGGCACCGGTTTGATGACGACTTCAACGCCATCTTGCAATTCACCAGTCGTTTTTTGCGCTAACCGATCGACCAATTGCTGATACTCCTGTCCCATGAATCTTCCTCCTTTAACTCCATCATTTGCTTGCTTATCAGAGATCATTCATTTGTCAAAATAAGTATCGAAACCGCTTTCGTAAATTGTTAAAAAATTTTCCTGGTCCCCTTTATTTTCAAAAGAGACCGCTTACAAAACCAATCATACGCATCTTTATCCGATTAATCAATCATTCTGGATGATTCAAAAAAAGCCACCCGTCTTTTGCGTATTTCCCTTGTCGGAATGACGCGAAACGAGTGCCTTTTTGAATTAACTCAAAATATTTTCTTCTGAAACGAGCGTGAACCCGTCGATGACCGTGTCTTCCTCGACTTCGATCAACAGACATTGTTTGCCGTTGTAATTGACCTGCTTAATGTACTTCAAGTCTTGCGCACTGACGGAGATGTTCGCGACTTTCGTATTGATTTTAATTGATTTCGCTTCATAGTTCGGGACGATGTTACTCGCCTTCATTTCATATGTCGTATCATCGATGACTGTTTTGAAGGCCCGTTCGACCTGTTCCGTGTCGACGTCTTCGATGCCGCTCGCTTTTAAGACCCGTTCGACTTCTTTGACGTCAAGCATCGGTATCTCTTCCGTCTCATCTTCCTTTTCGTCTTCAAGGACAAGCAGGTGATTGACTTCTTCATAGACACCGGCCAGCGTTTTGGAATCGACTTCTTCGCCGATGACGAGCTTGACGATTTCTTCAAAGACCGCTTTGTCTTCTTCCGCCGTCACGATGTGGTCCCCGTTCAGGACGTTTTCAATGAAGGCAAGATCCGGTTTGTTCGGTTTACTCGCCGTGTAGAGGACACGGTTGACGTCCGCCGCATTATCGGTAAAGCACGGGAATAAAAAGCCGCCGATCGGTGAAGCGAGTTTGATGACGGGATTGATCAGCAGGTTCGACTTAAATTCAAGATCGACATAGTCAAAGACGAGCGACTGTTTCGGCAGTTCCGTCTGGTTGAGACTGCTGAGAATGAACGGTGTCGTATAGACTTCATCGTTCTTATCGACTTCCGTCTCGTCCGCCTGCCGTTTCGTCGTCTTGTAATACTGCCCCCGGATGAACGTGACGACGATATCGTTTTCGTACTGCACGTCCTGGACCATCTTCAGCGCAATCTGTTGCATCTGTTCCGTCCAGTCTTCCGTTTCTTCCGTGTACAATCCTTCATACAACAGCTGTTGCGTATGTCCGGTCGCGCCTTCTTCCGGTTGCTGGAACTTAACTTCAAACAGCTTGATGTCGAGTTTTCCGGTCAGGACTTTTTTGAAGTTCGCAAGGAACAATTCCTGTTGTTCAAGCTCAAGAAAAGCGAACGGCCGGCTTTCTTCATAGAAAATTTCACTCGTTTCCTTGCGGATATATACATTATAAATTTCGTTGATTTTAAGTAGTTCCGAGTCGACCTTAAAATGGCGACGGATATCACTGATGTCTTGTTTGTTCATGATGCGGTTTCAGCTCCTTGGCGTTTGAATTCCTGATGCCTCCTAAAAAAGGAGTGCCTCCTGTCCAAATCGAACAGAGGTACCCCTTTACTATACAAGATTTGAATCAGCTTCGCTGACAGAGTTCAATTCTTCGCCCGTGAACGGAATAAATAATGTTTGATCAGATAACCGACAAGAACAATCAGCAACGCGATGGAAAAGTAGACGATGAAATTCAGCGCGACCGGCAGAAAAATCGATACGACATAAATAATCATCACAGTGACGGCATAAAACAGCAAAAATTGACTGATGGCTTTCAATGGATTTCTCCTTTCGACGGAATTCATATTACTTCTGTTCGAATGCTCTAAAACTGTAAGAGTTCGTGATTGGTTCATGAATCACCAATTCGTAGCCGAGACCTCGTTGATCTGCCTGCTCGACAATCGATTCAATCTGAATTGTATTGAGGTGACGCTGGACGAAGACAAGTGTAATGATCATCAAGACGAGCAGTCCCGCTAAAATAAAACTTGTTGTAATGGACGTATGTAATCTTTTTTTCATCCCCTCAGCTCCTTCCTTCATTCATACGTTTTCTCTTATGTAAAGTTCCTGATTTTCCCATCAGTCTTCTTGGATGAGATAGACTCGTTGAAAATTTGTTTAAGAAAAGTTCAACTAAGTAAAAAATTATATATACAAATCATGTAAAAGAAAGCAGGTACCCTATGGTGAATCAAATCATCGGTCTCGTGTCAGTCTTCCTGATTCTCGGCTTGATTTTAATTTTTTAAGTAATTTATTTCTCTATTACTTTAGTCTTAATTTCCAAAAAATATTTTTAATCAAAAGTATTCAACTTTTGTAATGTTTACAATATTTTAACCCTATCCAAAATATTCAATGGCATACTGAAAAATGTAAGAGGATTCTCTCATCATACCTACATAAGAGGAGGCAGTTCATGTTCCAGAAAATCAAGTTACTCGCCGTATCGTTTGTTTTGTTCCTCACTGCATTTCAGTTCGACCTCTCACCCGTTTCCGCACTCCCGTCCGGGCTTCCGTCAAAAGCCACTGTTCAGTCTGAGCTCAACGCACTGACAGTCAAGACCGAAAGCACGATGACCGGTTACTCCCGTGATCTCTTCCCGCATTGGAGCAGCCAAGGAAGCGGATGTGATACCCGTCAAGTCGTCCTCAAACGCGACGCGGATTCTTACGTCGGCAATTGTCCGGTCACGTCCGGCTCATGGTACAGTTATTACGATGGACTAACGTTTACGAACCCGTCTGACCTCGACATCGATCATGTCGTACCGCTCGCGGAAGCCTGGCGCTCAGGAGCAAGCAGCTGGACGACAACGACACGCCAAGCGTTCGCCAATGACCTGACCGGTCCGCAATTGATTGCCGTCTCCGCAAGCTCGAACCGTTCAAAAGGAGACCAGGATCCATCAACCTGGAAACCAACTCGTGCCGGCGCAAGCTGTGGTTATTCGAAGATGTGGATCCATACAAAAAGCCGCTGGGGTTTAAGTCTCCAATCCTCTGAAAAAACAGCACTGCAAACGATGCTGAACACGTGTACATACTAAAAAGGAGTCGATTCGATGGAAACAAAAACCTCTACGTTTACCGCCACGCATGGCGTGATGACAAATGAAGTCGGCGTCATCAGTGGCGAACTGGAATTACGGACGACTTGCCAGGAAGACGGCACACTCGAACTCACGATTTCTTACGTCGGCTCAACCGACGTTTACACATTACCCGGTAAAGATTATCAGCTGCATGATCTCCGCGACCACGAAGTCGTGCACCGGATGCTCGCGACAGTGCTTGAGCGTGCTTAAAAACAGAGAGGACTATTATCTGTTTTCAATCATAAACAACTCTAAGAAATTGATAAGATATAGAGAGAGGTGTTGTGCATTTGCATCCATCCCATCGTCAGTTGATTTCCTACGTAAGTGATATCAAGGAACGAAATCATAGTAGTGCCGCTGCCTTAGTTGTCATGCAGAATGACAAGATTATTTTGGAGCATTACGAAGGATTTCATTCCAATGCGGAATCAAACGAAATTGGTATAAATTCCATGTTCAACATCGCTTCCGCTCGCAAAAGTTACCTGGCGTTAGCAATTGGATTTGCCTTATATGAGAAGAAACTTCATAGCCTTGATGATTTGGTTTCCAAATACTTGAGTACCTACGATAATAAAGTCTTGCAAGGTACAACAATACGACATCTTGTCACTCACTCACATGGGCTGAATGAACGACCTGACGGATTGATTTACAGAGAGTTCAATGCAGGTGAGAGGTGGGCCTATCGTGGCATCAACGTCCGAATCATGACTGAGCTTTTTAAGCACCTGTATGGGTACGATTTCACTCGATTGTTAAAAGAGCGTGTCTTCAGTCCATTGGGATTTGAGTATACAGACTGGTCAACGGAAGCAGCAAAAAAACTAGTTCAAGTCATCGATAATCCTGATTCGAAAGCAGATTTTGCACTTTACCCTTCTGATGATGGCATGGGTTCTAACCTACACACCACAGCAAGAGAATTAGCACTTTGGGGAAATCTTCATCTGAACGATGGTCGTCATGAAGGCGTTCAAATCGTCCCGAAAGAAGTCATTCAACTCTGCACCTCTATTCAAAGTCTTGAATATGAAGATACACAACTGCCTGCCAATGGACTGTTTTGGTACGTGCAAGACAAAGTACGAAATAAAAGCGAGATAGGAGAGCGCGTCCCGCAAGAAGCCTATCAAATCCTCGGAAACACAGGTCCCCTCTTACTCGTGATACCAGAAAGTCGTCTTGTGGTAGTACGTATGTATAATAAACGGTACAACTTTGGTGGAGACAATTATCTTCATTATCTTCGTGAGTTTAGTAATCTAGCCTCGGACACATTTTCAATGAATGGTTAAAGAGCATCCTCTACAAGGATTCAACGATTTCTCAGAGGTAAGGATATCATTCGATTTTGTAAATGAAATAAGGTCATCGAAACGTTTTCCTGTTTCGATGACCTTTCCTATGATTAATGTAATCAAACGATTTAGTCTCTAGAGATACTAAAAATAAATCGATTCAATTCACCACGGTAACTTCGCATTTTTTATCTGATTCTCCCACAACCCCCGTATCTCTTCGAGGACACCCATCGACAACTCACCTTCGGATGCAGATAGGTTGTGCTGCAATTGTTTACTGTTTTTAGCTCCAGGTATCGTCGTCGATACCTCTTCGTACGAAAGAATATATTGTAATGCCGCTTGCACCATCGACGGGTCTTGACCGAGGATACTGCGAACATTTTCAACTAACGCAGCTCTTTTCTCGATGTCTTCATCGCTCCAGCGATCCCGAATTCCACTGAATATACTGTGTCGATCATACTTTCCCGTTAACCAACCCGAATCCAGCGGAATCTTAGCAATGATTCCGACTCCTTGTTGATGGGCTGATTTCATCGCCATTGCAGGTTCCTGATGAAACATATTGAACATCACTTCAATGACCTGGCTGTTTGTACGATGCAAGAGTTCTTTCACTTCTTTTCCCGTATCGACCGAAGCACCGAAGGCCCGAATTTTACCTTCCGTTTTTAATCGTTCGAGTAATTCAAACTGTGGAGATTCACTCGTCAATGTCGCAAACGAAGGGTTATGCAGTAAAAGACAATCCAGATAGTCTGTTTGTAATCGACGTAGGCTGTTTTCGACTGATAACAAGAGCTGTTTCGGTTCAAAATTTTGCTCTCCATTTGAATGATGCCCGCATTTACTGCTAATCACGATTTGATCCCGTTTTCCTTTGACTGCTTTCCCAATCAATTCTTCGCTTTTTCCAGCTCCATAATTAGGTGCCGTATCAAAAAAGGTACACTCTTCATCGATTGCTTGCTCGACTAACCGTACCGCATCCGAGTCGGCCATTTCACCCCAATCTTTTTCATTGCCTAACTGCCATGCACCAAAACCAATTTCCGAGACTTCGATTCCGGTATTTCCTAATAATCGTGTTTTCATGGTTCTTCTCACCCTTCCTCTTCTTATGATTGTCATCAGTAAATTTCCTTGGTCTATTACTTCCATGCATCAGATAATAAAAGACGGTCATCTATGACCGTCTTTTATCATTCATTCAGTAAAGTTCAATCGTCACATCGTCATACCCGTTTGTTTTAAGGAAAGAGGTTAATAGTTTTTTGATTCGTTCATCTGCTTCTTTCAAAAAACCCTGCTCGATTTTTTCCTCTTCAATTTTTCTTTTTTCTTTATTAATGTCATCGAAAATCTGCTGGGATTGATAGTCAGAAAAAATATTCCCTTTGACATCCGTTACCTTGGCTGTATCTGTATCCGCTACATTATCAAGAATCGTCGCATTCGGAACCTTAACGTATAATTGCTTTGCTGTTTCGTCATAAGAGATCTGTAATTTCGAAAGGTCCGTTCCCGCTTTTAAATAACCATCATATTCAATTAGTTTGATTGCCTCTGCTAGCTTCATGTCGGTGAACGGTACCTTTTTACTGCTTCGACTGACTATGACCTTGCTGTATTCATATTTCAAAGTAGTCCATTCCGATAATTCTACTAACCGTTCTTTTACAAGAGCAGTGTCAGAGCTTTTAGTCGTAGAAAAGAGAGAAGGTTTGAAATAGAAAACGGCTCCCGCACCAATCACTCCGAGAATTAATAAAACAACAAACATATTCATGATTAGTTTCTTCATCTGTAAAATCTCCTTAAGTCTGTATCATTACACTCCTGGCATAGAGAATATGTCAAAATTTCGTTAAAAAGAGGTGAAGTAATCAATATCAATCACCTCACCTCTTGAGTTTATACTTCTTGATACTGACTGGATTCCATCGCTCGTTTACATACCGCATAACACTCTTCGATATGTGCATTTCCCAAGTATTTCATCGCCCCAAAGCTGATTCCGGCCGAGACAGCCTGACCCACAAAAGGAACGTACTTCGTGACTTGTTTGATTGCCATTTTAGCTCCCATTTTTTTCAGTAACTGCGCCACTACTGTTTTTGTAATGTACTTACCCACTAGTTCACTACCGACTGAAGAAATGATAATCGCAAGTCTTCCTTTTATTTCAGAATCGAGCTGATCAATCTGCTCAGGGGATAGTCCAAACTTTCGGTTAATCGCAGGAAGAAGCTCCATCATGATGACAACATCCGCTCCGACATCTGCCCCGGGAATCGGCACGACCGCTGCGGCGGCTGAAGCCGATGCTCGTTTATTCACCATTGCGTTACACTCTGCTTTAATACGATCTAACTCTGAAATAGAAATAGGTAACATGTTATTTCCCCCGGTCCTTAAATTAATTTCTATACTAATAAAAGATAGAATTTCATAATAAGTATCGGTTTCATTCCTTAATTTTACAACGGTTTTTTATTATTTACTGTCAATAGTGATTTATTCGTAATACCTCAAACCTTACGAACATAATGCTTATAAAAAAGATTACTTACTAACTACTATGTAACAGTCGCTGCTCATTTTTTTATTCAGAGGTATCATACTGATGTATCTTTCCGCTCATTCACTGCCGTTTCTAAAACGTACTCTTTTAAATTTTCCTTCTTTGTTTCAATAATGACTACATACTACATACATAAGAAAGACCATCTGAAACGCTTCTTAACGTTTGAAATGGTCTTTCTTATCAACTCTATTCACTTATGATACGGTTCTCCGTATCGCATCTAAATGAGGTTTTAGTTGAATTAATTGCCAGTTTTCACAATAAAACTTTGCAATTAATATTTTGACTTCTTTATAAATCATTTTGTCTTGTAGAAACTAATATACTCAGACCACGCCCTTGTCCATAATTCCATATTTCAGCTTACGGATATGTATTTTTTGGAAAATGAAAAACTCTTTCTTTCAATAGTTCAATAGCAACTATGGCCATTTGCCTTAGTTTCCTGTCACATATACTTTTTTATATTTAGTTGTAGTACTACAATCAGAACTAAAGAAAAACAAAGGAACTCTACATAATTTTTTCAAGGAGAAATATCATGGTAGATCAACTTAATGAATTTAATTGTAATAGCCAATTCTAATGTTATTATGTGTATTTTCATCAAGATGCTATTATAAACGTCAAAATACATCTAGCTTTTCAAAAACAATTAGTTATTGTATCATTAAAGAACAACAATTAAAAGGAGGAGGTAAATATGGACTCAACAACTGCAAAAGATGTTTCAGCATATTTAGTTAGCAGTCCTGAATGCTATTTTGGTAATTCTTTTGATGGAAATATGAAATTACAAAAACTTCTCGTATTTTCTAACTTAATTCACTATACTCAACATCAAAAGTTTTTATTCGATGAAGATATGTATGCTTTTAAAAATGGTATCGTTGTCGAAGATATTAGAATCCCTTTTCAAAATGACTATTTTGAATTTACAACTGCATTAGAAAATTTAAATCCAGTTTTTGATGAAGCACAGCTTTCATCGATTAATATGAGTATTGATATATTCAATAAATTAAGTGCAAAAGAACTTTCTGATTTGCATCATGAATTACAAACTTGGAATATTAAATTTAACAAATCAAGATTAGGTAGTCATTATATTAAAGATTTAAGCTTAATCAAACACGAGGATATATTCGAAGATGACATAGAAAAACTGAAAAAAGTTATTTCTAGTTATAATTCAAATAGAGATGATCGAATAATTTTTGAAGTTATTAACGACGTTACGTTTTACTATGATCCATCAGAAATCTCTTTAGACGATAATCCTGAGTTTATGGACTATCTTGAAACAGTTTCAAGAAGTGTAGGAAATGGCGAAGACTACACATTCTTTTTATCTTATGACGTAGATCAAGGGTTGTACTATTATTAATTTTGGATTAGGTCTTCTTCTCCGATTACCTTTCGCTGATAATGGTGTTCTTTCTGGTAAAAGAACCTTCTTAGTAATTGGAGAAGAAGATGGATACATATTATTACTTAACGTTAGTTCTACAATAGGAAAAGAACATAAATTATTACTAGATTCAAATGAAGAAATTATAAAATATAACCCACCTTTCAGAGTCCCTTCATTTGTTAAATTCGATGCACTTTATAAAGTTGAAAAATGTGATGATTTAAAAAACTGTATTTTATCTCGTAGTCGAACAATTGATAATACTGAGTTTGAAAGATTACAGTCACTTTATCTCGCGTACATTGAAGATAAAACAATTCCTTGTTCAACTACTACAGTACGTCAACTTAGAAAATATCTTACAACAAGCTGATTATAGAATTAAGATATGGTAATTAATTTACCCTTACTTTTACGTGATAAGCACAGCAACTATCCAACTATCCCAAGTTTTTAGATAGTTGGATAGTTGCTGTGCTTTGAATACTTAACTAAAATACGCAAAACTTCTTATGCTGTTTGAACTAAGCCTCATAATGTCCATATCACTACCTCATCAACATTGTGTAAGAATCACATTTGTATTGCAAAGTACATAAGTAATACCCCGTAAAAATTGGAATTGCATGTCCAACTCTTCCGGGGCAGTTCAAATGGAAAATTTTTATTAGTGTCCATCATTCAGGCTAAGTTCAAATTACAGACGAAGGTTTTCACATAAAAGATATTGGATTTGATTTAAAACTATAAAAAATTAAAAAAAGAAATAATAAAATACCCTCGTTAATTATAAAAACCACTTTATACACTTCAGATATTTATCTAAATAGAGATAACACTTTCTGTGATAAAGAAATCATACTATCTTTATTTTCATCTCACTTACTTATGGTACGGTTCATTCCGATTAATCCGATATGCCCGGTAAATCTGTTCACAGAGAATCATCTTCATCAATTGATGCGGAAACGTCATCTTCGAAAATGAAATCGTATCGTTTGCCCGCTTCATGACTTCCGGTGCGAGACCAAGTGATCCGCCGATGACAAACGCGATTTTGCTCTTGCCGTACGTCGCCAGTCGGTCGAGTTCTGTTGCAAACTGTTCACTTGTCCGTTGCTTTCCTTCGATAGCAAGTGCGTAGACATGAACATCCGGTCCAATCTTCGCTAAAATCCGTTCGCCCTCTTTTTTCTTCACTTGTTGCATCTCGGCGTCACTTAATTGTTCCGGTGCTTTTTCGTCCGGCACTTCGATTTCTTGAATCGAACAATAGGCGCCAAGCCGTTTCGTATATTCGGCAATCCCTTGCTTCAAGTACTTCTCTTTCAGCTTTCCGACCGTGATAATGGTAATTTGCATCATTTTTCTCGCTTTCTGACAGAAAATTCAGGAGTTATCCACAGAGTTATCCACATGTCCACATGTTGATAATTATTTTTTGCTTGACACAAGATATGTTGCGGGCTGATCACAGTACTCACAAGTGACGGTTTTTTCTGAATTCACTTCTTCCAAAATCGGGTATTCTTCCGTTTCATCAACGACTTCGTCAAGTGCTAACTCGACATGTTCCAAGCAGACATATTTATCCACAGGTCTTCTCCTCCTTTTTAGTTATCCACATTTATCCGCTACCAGTATAACAAAAATCGGCTTCTTCAACCGCTTAAAAGTTATCCACATGGTTGCGCCAAATGGTATTCTCGCTTCTTTTCGTTCCATGATTAACCTGCTGCTCATCGTGTCGGCTGCACGCGACTCCTACAGGAAAAAGCACGGCTCGTCCGTGCTGTCAGAGGAAAACGAGACCCTGGCATCTGCCGTCAGGCAAGAAGCCAACGGCTCGTTCCTCGCCTGAGGAAAGCGCGTGACAGCAAGACACGATGAAAAACACAATCCATTCCTCACAAAAAAACTACCCGTACATGTACGAGTAGTTAATCTGAATCTGTTATTGCACCGTCGCCGCTTGTGCCGACAACTTCACATCAAGGGACTGTTTATCCCCATTCCGGTAGAACGTCACTTTGACGGTCTGTCCGACTTTCGCATCACGGTACAGGACACTCTTGAGATCTGCGAATGAATTAATCTTTGTCCCGTCGATTTCGACGATGACGTCATTTGCTTTCATCCCTGCTTTTTCTGCTCCACTGTTGTTCGTCAGACCGACGACGACGATTCCTTTCGTCACGTCACTCGGCAGTTTCAGGCGGTCCTCACGGTAGCCGCTCGGGAACTCTTGAACGTCCCGAATCTGAATCCCGAGTTGCGGGCGAATGACTTCACCGTTCTGTTCGAGGTCACGCATGATCGGTAACGCTTCGTTGATCGGAATCGCAAAACCGACGCCTTCGACGCTTGCTTCCGCAATCTTCATCGAGTTGATGCCGATTAATTGACCGGATGTATTGATCAGTGCTCCGCCTGAGTTACCGGGATTGATCGCCGCGTCCGTCTGAATGACTTCCGTGTTGAAGTCCTGCTGCCCATCCTTGTTCGTATCGACCGGCACCGTCCGTTCCTGGGCACTGATGACACCACGCGTAACCGAGTTTGCGAAGATCCCGAGCGGGTTCCCGATCGCGAGGACCGTTTCACCGGCACGTAACGTATCGGAGTCACCGATTTTCGCGACCTGTGTCACTTTTGCTGCATCGATGGATAAGACGGCTAAATCATACGTCGGATCTTCGCCGAGGACTTTCGCTTCGAGCGCCGTTCCGTCCGATAACGTGACAGACAAGCTGCTTGCCCCTTCAACGACGTGATAGTTCGTCACGACATAGGCTTTATTGCCATCTTTTTTATAGATGACGCCGGATCCTGCTCCTGTCTCTTGATCCGCACCGCGGAATGAACTTTGTAAGTTCGTCACACTGACGACGGCTTCTTTCGTTTTACTGACGGCACCGACGATATCATTCTCGGCTTCTGTCGCTGTCGTCGCTGCCTGTTCCGTCGTCGGCTCGGCTGGTGTCGGACTCGTCATTTGATCACGGGCAAAGGGCCAGGCGATCAAGGCAATCAGTAAGGCGCCGATGACGCCACCGATTAAGCCGACAAAAAATGCTTTACCACCACCACCACGCTTACGTGGAGGTTCGTCTGTTTCTTCATATGGTTCACGATAAGGACTGACCGGTTCTTCTTCAGTCGGTCGTCGCGGTGGAAATCCGCTCTCCTCATCGGTCGATTGATTGATCTGTTCCGATTCATTCCGTGGTTCTTCAGGTCGATCCATCGGCACATGCCTCCTTCATAAACTCTCTTTACACAAGTATACCCCCATCACCTGGCAAGTTAGCCAAATGTGGGGGTCTTTTGAGCATATTCAGTAATTTCCCATAATCAGAGCTTCAGGAGTGGTGTCGGAATGACGGGATCGGTATCAAGCAAATGAATCTTGCTGAGGTCGACGTCCCGGCTCGCCAGTGTCTGGGAGACACTCATCCGGGCCAGTTCCTTCATGTTGTTGTCCTTGCTCAAGTGGGCCATATGGATCCGTTTCGTCCGCTCGTCGAGCACCTCGCTCATCGCGACTGCCGCGTCTTCGTTCGAGACGTGACCGTAGTCGCCGAGGATTCGGCGTTTGACGCTCCACGGGTAGTGTCCCATCTGGAGCATCCCGATGTCATGGTTCGCTTCGAAGATGTAGGCATCGGCACCACGGATCGTCCCTTTCATCCGGTCCGAGACGTAGCCGGTATCCGTGATGTGGGCGAGCCGTTTCCCTTCATGGGCGAACTGGAAGAACATCGGATCGGCTGCGTCATGGCTGACGTTAAACGATTCGACTTCGATATCGCCGAACTGTTTCACTTCGCCGACTTCCCAGAGGAACTTCAAGGCGGGATCAATCTTGCCGATTTTTGCTTCCATCGCGTCCCATGTCTTTTGGTTCGCATAGAGCGGGATATTGTACTTGCGGGCTAAGATGCCGACCCCTTTAATATGATCCGAGTGTTCATGGGTGACGAACAGCCCATCGATGCCTTCCGGTGACCGGTGAATCTGGTCGAACAATGCTAGCATTGCCTTTCCTGTCAATCCGGCATCGACGAGCAGCCGGCTTTGTTCACTTTCGATGTAGAGGGCATTTCCCGTCGAGCCGCTCGCAAGAACGCTATAGTGTAGGCTCATCGTGTATTCCTCATTTCTCTGAAACTGTATCGAGGCGTTCGATCGTCTGAACACCCCCGTCAATCGCGTTGACGAAATAAAGTTCTTCCCCGTCGAGTTCGATCTGCCACGTCGGCGGTAAAATCTGGACCGATTTTGTCCCTTCCGTCACGAGACAGAAATAGCCAAGCTTATGGCCTGTCATTTTTTTCGAGGCCGGGAAAAGACCTTGCTCCGACAATTGGATGACGGCTTCGCTCGCTGACAACAACGTCACGTCCTGTGCTTGGCGGACGACTTCGTTCAAATGACGTTGCTTATAGCTGACGATTTCCTTGTCATCGTTCAGCTGCAGGACGAGCAGAGACGGACCAATCATCGCCTCATCGTCCCGTGATTGCTCCGGTGTCGAATACAGCGGTTGTCCTTTATACGTCTGCACGAACGTCAGTTCATTTTGTTTATTATCAAACTTCCAAAACGTGTAGTCTGAACCGTGATTAACGGACGACTGGACGAATGAAGTCGCCGAGTCGCGCATCGCTTTTGTGTCGAGCGGTGACGGCTTCGACAACCGAACAGACCATTCGACCTGATTTTTGACTGATATGATCGCATCTTTAATCGGTGAGCTCTCTTTAGGTGCCAGTGAGCTCGAATCGACTTCTGCCGTCAAATAACCGATGTCGCGAGACGCGGTCTGCAGTTGTTTTTCGTCAATCTTCCGATCTTTTAAAATCGTCTTTCCGGACGCCGTCGTCGCGACGATCCGTGGTTCAATCATCCGATCCATCAATTGAACGACCAGGTAGACGTTCAGGATGAGGAAAGTCAGAATCAACAACGTCTTTGCTTTACTCCAATCCATTCAACATTACCCCTCATTTCCAATTGCTTGATCGACTGTGCTCCATTCTCCGTCCCGTTTGACGAACCATGCCGGTTCAAACAGGGCGTAGCGACTCGTCGCGATTTTGTATGTCATGCTGTAGCCGACTCGAATTCCGGTGATGTCCTGCATAAGGTCTGCTTGCTCCAGCTCTTTCACCGTCTGTTCAATCGTCGGTAACGTCGTTTCCTTTAACAAAAGTTTCCGGTCTGCCCGTAACATGCTCCGGCTGATCGACCGGATTTGATTTTCTTCGAACGTCATCTTGATCGTCGCTAAATCAAATTCTGGTTGTTCGAGCAACGGGCCAATTTCGCCGAAGACCGGATAACGATTCAAATAGAGACGGAAGATTGCCGTTTGTTGCTCTTCTTGACTACTCATTTGATCAAAGTAATAACGGAAGCCGCTGCGTTGCGTGACTTGGTCGAGCCAGCCTCCATGAATATTGATGTAGCTGACGAGCGTACTGTAATCGACTGCCGTACTTTGTGTGTTCGGTGACAGCGTGTTGAAACGATAGGCATTGTAATCCCGGTCATACGTCGAGACGCTGACCCCATCCGTCAACACGTCGAGTCCGTCTCGTCCCTTGATTTGTTGCACGTTCGTATTCGCTGTGAAGAACGCACTGCGGATCCGGTCGAGTGGTTTCGGGTCCTGTCCGACTTCGTCATAAACAAACACTTCTTCAAGACGAGGGGTTGCTGTTGCGACGTACGTGTAGTCACCGCCTTTAAGCTCGACCTTCGTCATCGGTTTTTTCTTATCGTAGGCAAAGAGACGTTTTAAGACTGTCTCGTCGCCGACCAATTGAAAGTCTTTAAAGCGACCCGTCGCTGACTCGAGCCGGAGAATCGGTCCGTCATAATCGAGCAGATAGAGCCGTTTAATCGGTTCAGTCATCGCAATCTCTTTTTCACCGAGTAGTTCTTCAAGCATCGCTGCCGTGACCGGTGTCGGGAAAATCATCTCGACGCTCCGTTTGCTGAGCGGGATGTTTGACGCTTTATCTGTCAAGACGAGGACACCGATATCAAACGAAGCACCAATCCGGTTCAAAATCGTCCGCCCGATGATTTGTGTCTGATAGGCTTCCACGCCATTCGAATAGACGACGAGTTCGGGATTGACGAGCTGGTTACTTTCAACCGTCTTTGAAGCATCAATTTCATTAAATGATACTTGTTCCTGCTCGATTGATTCACTACTTGGATGATATGTCCAAAGCATTGCCGTCTGAAAAATAGAACCACATACAAGTAGAATCAGCAGGGTCGTTTTCAGTCGTTGCTTCATCATCCGGCATCCACCTCTTCAATCACTTCATAAGGAAGGGTAAAGTAAATCGTCGTACCACGTCCCCATTCACTTTCTGCCCAAATGTCGCCGCCATGTGCCGAAACGACATCTTTCGCGATCGAGAGACCAAGACCTGTCCCACCAATCTTCCGTGCCCGTGCCTTATCGACACGATAGAAACGTTCGAAGATTTTTTGCAGGTTCGCTTTCGGAATCCCGACTCCTTCATCCTTGATGCTGATAACGATCCGTTTCGCCCGTAACATCGTCCGGACGGTAATCGTTCCGCCTTCCGGTGAATACTTGATCGCGTTCGTCAAAATGTTATCGGCAACTTGAATCAACTTATCCTGGTCCCCACGAATATAAACTTTCCGTTTCATGATTTTCCGGCGGAAGCGAATCCGCTCCGGTTTCGTCATGTCATGACGATCGAGAATTTCATTAATGAACTGGATATAGTCGAAGCGCACTTTATTCATCTTGTATTCCTTACTATCCATTTTCGACAGTTGCAGGAGGTCTGTGACGAGACGAATCATCCGCTCCGTCTCATTTTGTGTCGTCTCAAGGAAGCGTGGTGCCAGTTCTTCGTCTTGATAGGCCCCTTCTGCGAGTGCTTCGAGATAACTCCGCATCGTCGTCAATGGAGTCCGGAGTTCGTGACTGACGTTCGCGACGAACTCGCGGCGGTCCTGTTCGACTTGCTCTTGTTCCGTGACGTCATGCAAGACGATGATCATTCCGGTAATCGGTCCACTGTGTTTCTTGACGGGCGAGAAGAACGCCCGGACGAGGAATAGCTCATCCTCACTACTGAAATCAAGCAAACGTGGTGGCATTGTTCCGTCTTCCGGAATCATGAAATCGTCCCCGAGTGCGAGCAAATCCTTCAGATTCGTTCCGACCATGCCTGCCTCTTCGACGCCGACGATGTCTTTCGCCTGATCGTTCATCAAGATGACACGGAGCGTCCGGTCCGTTGCAATCACACCATCCGTCATGTTTTCGAGGACGCTCGTCAACTTCCGTCGTTCCGCTTCCGTCGTCGCGTTTGCTTCGAGCAACTCGTCGGTCAATTCATTGAACGACCGGGCCAGCTGTCCGATTTCGTCATCGGAATAGACTTTTACTTTCCGGGAGAAGTTCCCCCGGCGCATCTCGATTGCTTGCCGACGCATGTCGGAAATCGGTCGCGTGATCGTTCGAGATAACAGCACCCCGAGAATCGACGTGATGACAAGTGCAATCACTGTTCCCGTCGCTAGAATGCGGGTGACCTGTTGCATCTGTGAATAGATCGACTCCATCGATGCCCGGACATAAATCATCCCGATCGTCGAACCATCACCTTCTGACGTGACAGGTACGGCGAAGATTCGGATTTTATCTTCATTCGGATCAAGGACGGTATCGATTCGGGTCGAACTCGTCGCCTGCGCTTTTTTGATTAACGAGTTTGTCGCCCGTTGCCCAACCGCCGACTGGTTGTCCTCATCCGACGTCGCTTGAATGACAGAATCCTGATCGATGATTTGGACTTCGAGAATGTCGTTCCTTGAAGTGGAGCCACTACTAAACTCAGACAGCAGCTGCCCAAGAGACTCAGACAACTGCCGTTTAGAGGCTTCATCATCGCCTGCCTTATCAAATTCCTTCCCGACATTGTAAGCTACAAGTCCGGCTCGGTCCTCGACAGATTTTGAGAAGTTTGTAATGTACTGCTTTTCAAGGGAACGAACGAAATAGACTCCAATGACTTGCATCGCGACTAAAATCAGTAACGCGTATATGACGACAAGTTTCCACTGGATGGATTTAAAGAAGTTCGTTCCTTTTAACATAGTTATTCATTCTCCCCATCTTGGAGATAATAACCGACACCACGACGTGTCATGATATAGATTGGTGTACTTGGATTGTCTTCGACTTTCTCACGTAGACGGCGTACCGTCACATCGACCGTCCGAACGTCGCCGAAGTAATCATAGCCCCAGACTGTCTGAAGAAGATGTTCGCGCGTCATGACTTGTCCGATGTTCTTCGCTAAATAATGCAACAGTTCGAATTCACGTTGTGTGAGTTCGATTTTTTCTTCACGCTTCGTGACCGTATGAGAGTTTAAATGAATCGTCAACTCACCAATCGTAATATCATCCGGGTCATCACTGACTGGTTTTTCATCACGTCCTCGTTTTCGCATGTTCGCTTTGACACGTGCGAGTAGCTCGCGTGAACTAAACGGTTTCGTTACGTAATCATCCGCACCGAGTTCCAGTCCGAGTACTTTATCGATTTCTGAGTCTTTTGCCGTCAACATGATGATGGGTGTCTCAAGTGTTTTTCGGACTTCACGACAGACTTCCATCCCATCCATTAAAGGCAACATGATGTCGAGCAAGATCAAGTCTGGTTTGAATTCCTCGACCTTCTCAAGTGCTTCGATGCCATCATTGGCAACAGCGACGCTGTAACCTTCTTTTTCAAGTTTAAATTTTAATATATCCGCAATCGGTTGTTCGTCGTCGACGACGAGTATTCTACGTTCCGTCAATGGGTGTTCCCCCTTAAAAAATTTCTATTCAATCTATTTTACCTGTTTTTTCGGCATATAGAAAGGTGGCGACGGAAACTACCGACGCCACACCCCTACCATTCAACCGATTTCATGTGGAACGTTCCACGTGAAACATTACTTTTAGTATACGCTCTTATCCTTTTGTTTGTGAATTATTTCGCTTATCAAAAGATATAAAAAAAACAGGTGCGGCATCGATTGATGCCACGCCTGTTTGTATTCGACTTATGCTTCTTCGTAAAGATCGCGAAGGACGACTGTCTGCTCGCGACCTGGTCCGACCGAGAACGTGACGAGTGAAATGTTCGTCAAATCTGCGATCCGTTTTACGTAGTTTTGAGCATTGATCGGAAGGTCTTCAAACTTACGAATCCCTGTAATATCTTCTTTCCAACCCGGTAACTCTTCGTAGACCGGGACACACGCTTCAAGATCACGGAAGCTTGCTGGGTACTCATCGATTTGTTTTCCGTTGAATTCGTACGATGTACAAATCTTCAACGTTTCAATCCCCGTCAAGACATCGATCGAGTTCAAGGACAGGTCTGTCAAACCACTCGTCCGACGTGAGTGACGAACGACAACCGAGTCGAACCAACCGACGCGACGCGGACGACCTGTCGTCGTACCATATTCGCGACCGACTTCACGGATGTGATGACCGATTTCATCGAACAATTCCGTTGGGAACGGACCATCACCAACACGTGACGTATAGGCCTTACAGACACCGACGACGTGGTCGATACGAGCAGGACCGACACCGACACCTGACGCGACGCCACCCGCTGAAGCATTTGATGATGTGACGAACGGATACGTTCCGTGGTCGAGATCGAGCAAGACACCTTGCGCTCCTTCAAACAACACTTTTTCCCCTTTATCGAGGCTATCGTTGACGACGACTGATGTATCACAGACATACTTCGCGAATTCTTGACCATACGCGTAGTACTCTTCGAAGATATCATCAAAGGCAATCGGCTCTGCGTCGTACATTTTCGTAAACATCCGGTTCTTCTGTTCAAGCACGATTTGAAGTTTTTCAGCGAATGTTTCTTTATCGAGTAAGTCTGCCATCCGGATCCCGATCCGTGCTGCTTTATCCATGTAGCACGGTCCGATTCCTTTCAGCGTCGTTCCGACTTTCGCGTCGCCTTTTGCTTCTTCTTCGAGCTGATCTTGCAATTGATGGTATGGCAAGATAACATGAGCACGATTTGAAATTAATAAGTTATCTGTAGAAACACCACGATCGTGCAGATACTTTAATTCCTTGACGAGCGATTTCGGATTGACGACTAGGCCATTTCCGATGACACATTTCTTGTCTGAGTAAAAGATCCCTGAAGGAATCAAGTGTAACTTATACGTCTCATTATTGAATACGATTGTATGTCCTGCATTGTCCCCACCTTGATAACGAGCGACGACATCGGCTTTTTTCGAAAGGAAATCGGTAATTTTACCTTTCCCTTCGTCGCCCCACTGTGTTCCGACTACTACTACTGATGACATATTCTCATCCACCTCCACGTACGATTCAAAACCACGACTAAGTGTAACGCGGAAAAAAACAGAAGTCAATCAAATACCGAACAATTAATTAATGTATTTCTGTTTCGTTCGTTTAATTACTCCTTTTTGCTTCCTTTTTTCCTTTACTTTCAAGATATCGAAACATAATGATTCTTCCCGATGACTTCGTTTGTCCAAATCGTTATACTTCCTTTATGTGCTTTACTCTCGTCTTGTTTATCAAAATCGGGGGCTAGGCTACAGATACACTACTATTTAATTCTTCTACATACGCCCGCCGCGCTTTTCCTCTCCGAATCGACTTCTGAGCGGCAATCCCTTGCGCCGCTTCGCTTCGCTGCAGGGTCGCGCCTGATTGCTGTTCGCTCAAAAGCGATTCAATTCGGAACGCGCGACTCAACAAATCGATCCCCAATGATCCATACGACCCGCTACACAAGACAACCGTTTTACTTCTCGTGACTCCTACGGGAAAAAGCACAAGACGTCTTGTGCTGTCAGAGGCAGGCAAGACCCTGCTCCGTGTTCGTCAGAACGAAGGAGCAACGGCTTGCGCCTCGCCCGAGGAAAGCACGAGAAGAAAGACACGGTTGTCAGAAAGCAGAAAGCAAAAAGCCCCGTTCACAACATTGAATTTATCTTGTCCACACGTGAACTAAACTAACACCCCAGTCATGATTTTCTACAAACAAAAACACCCCGACCTGGTTAGATCGAGGTGTTGCTTGTTACGCCGGTGGAGCATACGAATTACTCGGCTCAAGATCGACGAATTTATTAAATTCTTTCCGAAAAGCGAGTTTAACCGTACCGGTCGGACCATTCCGCTGTTTCGCGATGATGATCTCGATCGTATTCGCATCTTCCGTTTCTTTGTTGTAGTAATCGTCCCGGTATAAGAAGGCGACGATATCCGCATCTTGCTCAATCGCCCCTGATTCCCGGATATCCGACATCATCGGTCGTTTATCTTGACGACTCTCCACACCACGCGAGAGCTGCGATAAGGCGATGACGGGCACTTCGAGTTCACGTGCGAGCGACTTTAAGGAACGGGAAATCTCTGAGACTTCCTGTTGACGGTTGTCGCTTGAGCGACCGTTCCCTTGAATCAACTGCAAGTAATCAATCATGATCATGCCGAGTCCGTGCTCTTGCTTTAAGCGACGACACTTCGCCCGGATATCATTGACACGAATCCCTGGCGTATCATCGATGTAAATCCCTGCTTGCGACAGACTGCTCATCGCGAGCGACAGTTTACCCCAATCTTCATCTTCGAGTTGCCCCGTCCGGAGACGTTGCGCATCGACGTTGCCTTCTGCACAGAGCATCCGCATGACGAGTTGTTCCGCACCCATCTCAAGACTAAAGATGGCAACATTCTCGTCGGCACGGGTGGCGACGTTTTGCGAGATGTTCAAGGCGAATGCCGTCTTCCCGACAGACGGACGGGCGGCGACGATGATTAAATCGTTACGCTGGAACCCGGCCGTCACTTGATCGAGGTCGCGGAAGCCGGTCGGAATCCCGGTCGTTTCACCGCTTTGCTTATGCAATTTATCAATCGTCGCATACGCGCTCGTCAAGACGTCAGAAATCGGGATGAAGCTTGCGCTCCCCTTGCCTTGCGAGACTTCAAGAATCTTCCGTTCTGCTTCATTCAGCAGGACGTCGACTTCATTTTGTCGTTCGTACCCGTCTGTGACGATTTCATTCGCTGTCCGGATTAAACGGCGGAGCGTTGATTTTTGGTCGACGACATTGACGTAATAATTGATATTCGCCGCTGTCGGGACACCTTCCGCAAGCTCACCGAGATAGGCAAGCCCGCCGATTTCTTCCAAGACACCAAGCGTGCTCAGTTCCGCCGTGACGGTGACGAGATCGATCGCTTCGCCACGGTCCGACAACACGAGCATCGCTTCAAAAATCCGTTGGTGTGCCGCTCGATAAAAATCGTGTGGCAATAATCGTTCGGACGCACTGATCAATCGATCAGCATCAATCATGATCGCCCCAAGGACGGCTTGTTCCGCCTCGATACTTTGGGGTGGCGTATTTTGCATTACATCACTCATCACCGATCCCCTTTTCTAATCACGCTTCTTTGACCTGAACGTTTAGCGTCGCTGTGACTTCATTGTGCAGTTTTAACGGCACTTTCGTGAATCCGAGGGCTTTGATCGGGTGTTCAAGCTCGATTTTACGTTTGTCGATTTTGTAGCCCATGCTCTTCAATGCTTCTGCAATTTGTTTACTCGTGACTGAACCGAAGACACGGCCGCCTTCGCCCGCTTTCGTCGAAACGACAATCGTTTCTTTTTCAATCTTCTCTTTTAACGCTTCCGCGTCGAGCAATGCTTGTTTCGCTTGCTCTGCTGCTTTACGTTCATGTGCTTCATGTTGTTTTAAGTTCCCTGTTGTCGCGGGACGCGCTAATTTCTTTTTGAATAACACGTTGTTCGCGTATGCATCTGCGACTTCTTTCACGTCTCCTGCTTTACCTTGTCCTTTAACGTCTTGCAATAAAATAACTTTCATTCGATTTCCTCTCCTTTTGTTTCATCTTCTAGATAACGATCGATTGCTTGTCTTAATTCATCCGCGACCGTGATGATCGATTCCGTCATCTGTGTCGCCGCATTCGTTAAGTGACCACCGCCACCTAACGTCTCCATGATCAACTGGACATTGACCTCACCGAGCGACCGGGCACTGATTGCCGTTCGACCATCTTGGAGCTCAGCGATGACGAAGGCAGCACGGATTCCTTGTAAGGATAACAGTTGATCCGCCGTTTGGGCGATCAAGACTTGATCATGGATGACCCCTGGCTCCGCTGTCGCGATCGCCATACCGGCCTTATAGATTTCCGTCCGCTCGAGAATATGCGACTGTTCGACATACGTCTCGAGGTTTTGACTAAGGAACTCTTGGACGAGGACCGTATCTGCGCCTTGCGAACGCAAGTAGGAGGCCGCATCAAACGTCCGCGAGCCTGTCCGGATCGTAAAGCCTTTCGTGTCGACGATGATTCCTGCAAGTAACGCCGTCGCTTCAAGCATTGACAGCTTTTCGTTCGTCGGTTGGTATTCAATCAACTCTGTGACGAGTTCTGACGTCGATGAGGCATATGGTTCCAGATAGACGAGCACCGGCTCCTCGATGAAATCTTCTCCGCGACGGTGATGATCGATGACGACCATTCGTTCGAACTGATCCAGTAATGCCGGAACGACGACAAGCGACGGTTTATGCGTGTCGACGATAATCAATAACGCTTGATCGTCGACGAGTTGCTCAGCTTGGAACGAATTGATGAAGCGCGACTCCAGTTTCTCGTCTTCACTGATTTCCGACATCATCCGTCGAATCCCTTGACCGATTTCTGCATCCGGTAACACGATATGTGCTTCCTTATCGTTCATCTCGGCAAGCTTGAGAATACCAATCGATGCTCCAAGTGAATCCATATCAGGATTTCGATGACCCATGACGAGGATTCGACTCGATTCCTGCATCAAGTCACGCAACGAATTAGCGATGACCCGTGCTCGGACACGCGTCCGTTTTTCCGTCGGGTTCGTTTTCCCACCATAAAAGCGGACTTTCCCGTCACGTTTGATGACGACCTGGTCACCCCCGCGTCCGAGTGCTAAGTCAAGACTCGACTGCGCCATCTGACCGAGAACAGGTATCGCGTCACTGCCACAGCCAATTCCGATCGACAGCGTTAATTGCACCCCACGTTGACTCGTCTCGTCTCGGACAATGTCTAAGATGGAAAACTTCGTCCGCTCAAGGATCCGTAGATTCTCTTCTGTCGTCACGACGAAGTAACGGTCTGAGGCGGTACGTTTTATATAGGTGCCGTGATCCGCCGCCCAATGGTTCAATAACTGGGTGACCCGACTATTTAATTCACTTCTTAATTGATCTTCAATCCCTTGCGTCATCTCATCATAGTTATCGAGATAAATGACGCCGATGACGGTTTGATTGTCGACGAGTTGTTGTTCAACTTGCGCCTCTTCTGTCATATCAAATAGATAGAACGTCCGATTTTCACGATTCGAGAAGACACGATAGACGGACTCACCAATCTCAAGTGTCGCTTGATCTTCATCCGTCGCCATCATTTCAACGAACAAGGGATCGAGATCGAGTAACAGATGCCCCATTGCCAAGTCGTCGAAGATTTCACGCATCGGATCATTGAACCATGTGACGTGCGTTTCCTCATCATATAGTAAGATTCCAATCGGCATATTCGTCAAAGCATCTTGCCCTGTATCCTCGACTTGAATCGATATTCTTTCGACATATGCTTCCCAGGACTTTCGTGCCCGCTGCTCTTCTAATAGATGAAGGACAAAAAGAACAGTCGTCACGAACGCACCAATTGCTGCGATGATTGGATTACTAATTGCGACGACGAGAAGTAGACCGACGATTAATAGATACGGAACGAAGCGAACAACCCGCCGTTCCCGTTCTGATGATACTTGTTGACCTGACTCCATCGCGTCCTCCTTAAATACTTCTAATTAAAAATTCGTTAACTTGTTTATTATAACCGAAAAATAGGACCGGTTGAAAGCGAAGCGAAAAAAAGCGCCCTTCCTTCGAAAAGGAAAAGCGCTTCACCGTAATCAGTCAGCTACGTATGGGATTAAAGCCATTTGACGTGAACGTTTGATTGCGATTGTAAGTGGACGTTGGTATTTCGCTGAAGTACCAGTCACACGACGTGGAAGAATCTTACCGCGTTCCGAAATGAAACGTTTGAGAAGTTCTACGTCTTTATAATCGATATGAGTGATGTGGTTCGACGTGAAGTAACATACTTTACGACGACGTTTTCCACCTGGACGACGTGCCATGTGATTAACCTCCTTTTTAGAGTAAATTTTTCAGTCCAACGTTCCCATTAGAATGGGAGATCGTCGTCTGAAAGATCGATCGAACTTCCACCGCTGAACGGATCAGCGCCGAAGCCCGAGTTCGATGAAGATGAAGCGGGTGCTGGCGAGGAAGAGTTGTTCTGCTGTTGCTGTGAACCCCATCCTGCAGCATTCCCGTTTCCACCTGTATTTGAATTCGAAGAATAGCTGTCACTATCTGAAGAACGGCTTGCATTGCGTGATTCTAGGAATCGAACACTATCCGCGACGACTTCAGCACGATATCGACGTTGACCCTCTTTATCGTCATAACTGCTAATCTGTAGGCGACCCTCGACACCTGCGAGGCTACCTTTTTTCAAATACTGAGCAACGTTCTCTGCTTGCTTGCGCCATACGACGCAATCGATGAAATCAGCTTCTCGCTTCCCATCTTGTCCCGTAAATGGACGGTCACATGCGAGTGTGAATCGCGTTACCGCAATCCCGCTCTGCGTATAACGCATTTCAGGGTCACGAGTTAACCGACCGACTAAAACGACGCGGTTAATCATCAGAATCACTCTCCTGTTTCAGCTTATTTCTCGTCTTTTGTGATCATTAAGCGAACGATATCGTCACTGATCTTCATGAGACGGTCAAGTTCTTTAGTAGCTGCTGGTTCAGCAGTCACGTTAAGAAGAACATAGAATCCTTCACGCATATCATTGATTTCGTAAGCGAAACGACGTTTACCCATTTCAGTTGTTTTTTCAACTGTACCACCGTTGTCAGTGAGGACTTTGTTGAAACGCTCAACTAGAGCTTTTCGTGCTTCCTCATCAACTTCCGGACGGATGATGTAAAGTACTTCGTATTTACGCATATCTGTCACCTCCTCTTGGACTGGCGGCTCGATTCATCGAGCAAGGAGCAATAATTCATTACTCACATTTGTTAATACTATCAAAGTATTTTGGTTTATGCAATAACGATTCGTTCGCTCCGCTTAAACGTTGAAGCGGAATGTGACAACATCGCCATCTTGGAAGACATATTCTTTACCTTCAGAACGGTAACGTCCTTGTTCTTTGACTGTCGCCATGTTTCCAGCTGCTGCTAAGTCATCGTATGCGACCACTTCAGCACGGATGAATCCACGTTCGAAGTCAGAGTGGATGACACCGGCACATTGTGGTGCTTTCATCCCTTTTTTGAATGTCCAGGCACGAACTTCTTTTTCGCCCGCTGTGAAGTATGTCGCGAGACCGAGCGTGTTATAGGCTGCATGGATCAATTGATCGAGACCTGACTCTTCGATTCCGAGGTCAACGAGGAACTCTTGACGTTCTTCCGGTTCGAGTTCAGCGATTTCTTCTTCGATCCGGGCACAGATGATGATGACTTCCGCGCCTTCTTTTGCTGCGAACTCACGCACGAGACGGACGTTTTCGTTGCTGTCTGCATCCGCGACTTCGTCTTCACCGACGTTTGCGACATAAAGCATCGGTTTCATCGTCAACAATTGGAAGTGTTTCACGATTGCCGCTTGATCTTCGTTTAGTTCTGCAAGACGTGCTGGTTTTTCGTCTTCGAGCAATGCGAGGACGATTTCAAGTGCTTCGAGTTCGCCTGCTGCGTTTTTATCACGTGACTTGACTTGTTTTTGGACACGTTGGATCCGTTTTTCAACCAATTCGAGATCGGCCAAAATCAACTCGAGGTTGATCGTTTCGATATCATCGATCGGTGAGACTTTACCTGAGACGTGTGTGATGTTTTCGTCGACGAAACAACGGACGACCTGACAGATCGCATCGACTTCACGGATATTGGCTAAGAATTTATTTCCGAGTCCTTCACCTTTAGACGCGCCTTTGACGATTCCCGCGATATCCGTGAATTCGAATGCTGTCGGGATGGTCTTCTTCGGGTTGACGAGTTCTGTCAATTTACGAAGACGTGCATCGGGTACTTCGACGACACCTACGTTCGGGTCGATTGTTGCGAACGGATAGTTCGCCGCCTCGACACCTGCTTGTGTAATCGCGTTAAAAAGTGTTGATTTTCCTACGTTTGGTAAGCCAACGATTCCTGCTGTTAATCCCACTTGGAATTCCTCCTTTTCGGTATTTCCTAGGAAATCCGTGCTAGCGGCCGCAGTGGGTAGATTGATTACACCACGTCAGCACATCTTTCACAATTATAGATAGTTCAATTTTTTTAAGCAAGGAGATGGGAATTCTTTTTTAAAGAGTTTGCTAATTCACCTAGCCGCTTAATCAAAACTTAGACTTCTCTTCAATCTTTTTTCCACCATTAGCGTCCTGCTTTATAACTAAAAAGACCGAGGCACCTATTAAGCGCTTCGGTCGTGTTTGATCAAATTCATTCTGGTAAGACTTTTTTTAACCGCTTATCAAAATCGCGCCGAGGCATTAAGATGCTTGCCCCACACCCTTGACATTTGATACGGATGTCCATGCCGACACGAATGATTTGCCACCGGTTCGTTCCGCATGGATGTTGTTTCTTCATTTCGACATAATCATGGAGATTGTACGTTTTTGGCATCATTGATTTGCTCACCATTCCCTTGATCTGTAGTGTTCATCATGACCATGTGCGGGTACGGAATCTGGATTCCTTCCGCTTCGAGACCTTGTTTGAATTCTTTACGCATCAAACGGCCCGCTTGAAAATGTTGCATCGGTGGTACTTCTGCCATCATACGGTACGCAACGCCAGAAGAATCAAGCATTTGGACACCGAGTATTTGAATCGGTTCAACGAACATATCGGCGTACTTCTTCGTCGTCGCTTCCGAGATGTCGTTCAGAATCGTCTCGACCCGATCAAGATCCTCTTCATACGGAACTTGGACATCGACTAAGGCAAAACTGTTATCGACCGAGAAGTTCGTCACTTGCAGAATCTGACCATTCGGGACGATATGAATCTCGCCCGTCAGACCTTTCAGCTTCGTCGTCCGAATACCAAGCTCGATGACAATCCCTTCAATCACGCCAACGCGGACATAATCACCGACTTTGAACTGTCGTTCGAAGATGATGAAGGCACCTGTGATGATATCTTGAACCAGGTTTTTCGCACCAAACGAAATGGCAAGACCGGCAATCCCTGCACTGGCGACGAGTCCTGTGATATTGATGCCGAATTGACTGAGTACGGTCAGCAACATGACAATTCCGAGGACGTAGCGAATCGCATTTTGCAACAATTTGAGTAACGTCTCGTTTTGTCGTTGCGCTAAATAATCATGCTCGTTGATTTTTCGAATCGTAAACAAACGGGCGACTGCTCCCGTCAGGACCCGTGTCAGGATATAAAATCCGACAATGATGATTAACGCAATCGTCACCTTCAGTCCAAACCGAATCCACATTTCTGTATCCGTCACTTGTGCAATCAACTTATCGACCTGGGCGACTGATTCTTTCACATCTTGATTGGTAGCCATTCTTTTCATCCTTTCCTTTCTCTCTATTACGACAGTATACGTGATTTTTAATGAGTTTCAACTAAAGAACCGATTTCGACGTTAGTTTTCCCGAAAAACCGGGAAAGGAAAATCATTACAGAACACCTTCACTCTCGCCAATACACCATGACGTAGACACCTAGAGAAGAAAGGATGATCTAGAGATGAACTTCCGCTTTCATTCACATGAGCCAAAGCCCTACTCTTTCTTTTTAGAGCATACAGAGCCGTTTGCGAAAGAACGATTAGCTGAACAATTACACGAGCAAGTCGCTGCGACGAAAGAAACACGTCCGGTCGTTCTCGTTTGTATCGGTTCCGATCGTTCGACGGGGGATTCCCTCGGTCCACTCGTCGGTACATTCCTCGAAAAATCCCGTCCCGCGCATATGCATGTGTATGGCACATTAGCCAAACCGGTTCATGCCTTAAATTTAGCTGAGACACTTCACTCGATTCAAACGACCCATTACAAACCACTCGTCATCGCCATCGACGCTTGTCTCGGACGCTTATCGAGCGTCGGTCATGTCTTTTTCTCGGAAGGTCCTCTCGCACCCGGAGCCGGTGTCCAAAAAGAATTGCCTGCTGTTGGTGACTTCAACATCAAAGCCGTCGTCAACGTCAGTGGATTTATGGAAATGATGATTTTGCAAAATACCCGACTCCACCTCGTCTATGAATTAGCTGAACTTGTTGCCGACAGCTTCGCCTTACTCGATGCGAAACTGGCAGCGGAAACAAAACGAACAACGATTTCCTTTACGCCCCGTTCGATTTAAACAGCACACACTACAATTAAAATAAGGACAAGCGAATCCTTACGACTCGCTTGTCCTTATTTTTTTGTCATTCTTCTTCCGGTAACAAAATATCAAGTATCCGATTTAAATCTTCTTCGTCCATAAAATCGATTTCTAGTTTCCCTGCCTGCTTCGTCGTCTTGATTCGAACACTGGCCCCGATCCGCTCCCGTAACGCGTCTTCAATAAAATGAAGTTCAGTCGTCTGTTCAGAAACATGCCGCTTTTGCTTACGTTCGCGGAGCTCTTGCTCAAGACGACGGACATTCCAATTCTCCGTGATGACGCGTTCCGCCATCCGCTCGATTTTTTGCGGATTTTTTAAAGCGAGCAAGGCACGTGCATGCCCCATCGATAACCGTTCTTCCATGACTGCTTGTTGGACGAGTGGCGGTAATTGCAACAAGCGTAGACTGTTCGTGATGTGCGAACGACTTTTTCCGACACGGCTCGCAAGTTCTGCTTGCGTCACCTCAAACTCTTCCAACATCTCGGCATACGCCATCGCTTCTTCAATCGCACTTAAATCAGCACGCTGAATGTTTTCAATCAACGCAAGCTCCATCATCCGTGTATCATTGGCCTCGATGATTAAGACAGGTACATTGGTGAATCCGACTTGTTTCGCTGCTTGATACCGGCGTTCCCCGGCGACGATTTCGTAAAATCCATCACGTGGTCGAACGACGATCGGTTGAATCATCCCGTGCTGTCGTAAAGAATGTGCTAACTCTTGTAATGCTTTTTCATTAAATTGTTTGCGTGGCTGACCTGGATTCGGTCGAATCGCCCGCAGGGGTATCTCATTCACATGAATCTCTCCTAAACGTAGCGGAAGGCACGACCGCAGTTTACGGACGTGCCTTCACGATGCGGATTCGCACCTCGACATATTCTTCACAATCTACTTCTTCTTTTTCGACGGTCAATCCTGTCCGCTCAATCATGTCGACTGAATCGCGTAGTGTGTTCAACGCGATCCATGTATCCCGTGCAAAACTTTTATGTCGTTTCTTCGGCTTTTTCGGTGTCAGTAGACGCTCGACACGCTGTTCCGTTTCTTTGACATTCCATTCGCGTTCCATGATTTCCGCTAAGACTGAGATTTGAAGATCTGCATCCTTTAAAGGCAACAAGGCGCGCGCGTGACGTTCCGTGATCGTCCGTTGCTTCAATGCCTCGCGAATTTCAGCTGGCAAACGCAACAGACGTAACTTGTTCGCAATCGTCGACTGACTGCGTCCTAGTTTACGTGCTAAGACTTCTTGCGTAATGTGTTGCATCGCAAGCAATCGTTCATATGCTTCTGCTTCTTCGATTGGAGTCAGTTCTTCCCGTTGTAGATTCTCAATCAATGCGAGTGCAGCTGTCGTTTCATCGGTCATTTCCTTGATGATTGCGGGAATCGTTTCCCACCCAAGTGATTCAACCGCTCGAAAACGACGCTCACCCGCGATGATTTCATAACCTAGCCCCTGTTTTCGTACTACGATTGGCTGTAGTAACCCATGTTCTTCAATCGTCATTGCCAATTCTTCAATCCGCTCCCCATCAAAAATCGTTCGGGGTTGGAATTGATTGGCAACAAGCTCTGTTAGCTTTAGCTCCTGAAGCGTGTCTCGGGGATCAAGCTCAAGCGGGACAGGCTGTCCCCCTTTACCAAGCAGTTTAGCAATTGCATTTTTCACGTTCGCGCACCTCACCTTTATCAGTCATCGTTTCACGTGAAACGGTGTTTAACTCAGTGGATCTTTAGCCGGTGTTCCCGCCTTCCGCGGATATTTCCCGGGTGTTAATCGTTTTTTATCTACAATCACGATATTACGCTCACTTTCCTCACCTGGCAATTGGAACTGGAAACTTTCCCGTAAATTACCACCAAGTACTTTGAGTGCCGTTGCGCCTTCTTCTAACTCTTGCCCTAACTTCGCTGCCTTCAAGGCAACGAATTGTCCGCCGACTTTCGCGAGTGGCAAACAGTATTCTGCAAGGACTGACATCCGGGCGACAGCGCGTGCCGTCACGACATCAAAGTGTTCCCGGAACTGTTTGTTTTTACCGAACTCTTCGGCCCGACCATGATGGAACGCGACACCTTCAAGTTCAAGTTCTGTCGCGAGCATGTTCAAGAAGCCGATTCGTTTATTCAGTGAATCGATGATCGTGACTTTTAAGTGCGGGAACATGATTTTAATCGGGAGGCTCGGGAAACCGGCACCGGCTCCGACATCACAAACGGTTTCGACGTCTGTGAAATCAAAGTAGAAAGCCGCTGTGATCGAATCATAAAAATGCTTCAAGTAAACATCTTCTTTATCCGTGATTGCCGTCAGGTTCATTTTTTCATTCCATTCGACGAGTAGCTCATAGTAGCGTTTGAACTGGTGTAATTGTTGTTCTGAGACGTTGAGACCTTGCTCGGCTAAAGCCGTTACGAATTGCTGTTCGTTCATGTTATCACTCCGCAGTCAATGCGTATTGGCCTTGCTCGATGTAAATTAGCAAAATCGAGATATCTGACGGGTTAACCCCAGAAATCCGTGATGCTTGTCCAATCGAGAGCGGACGCACTTGGTTTAGTTTCTGTTTTGCTTCAATCGCGAGACCATTGATGACATCGTAATCGAGTCGATCCGGAATTCGTTTTTGTTCCATCCGCATCATACGTTCGACTTGGTCGAGTTGTTTGTCGATATAACCGGCGTACTTGACTTGGATTTCGACTTGCTCGGCCGCTCCCGCTGACAATGCGACAGGTGGCTCTGTCATGTCTGCAATCATTGCGTACGTGATTTCCGGACGTTTCAATAACGTAATTGCGTGCAACGCTTCTTTCAACGGTGAGACACCGATTGCTGTCAGTTTTTCGTTGACGTCTGGTGTCGCTTTGATGACGACTTTTTCAAGACGTTTCATTTCGCGACTGATTTCGTCTTTTTTCAGTTCGAGTTTCGCATGACGTGTGTCATTGATCAGACCGAGTTCATGCCCGATTTCAGATAAGCGAAGATCGGCATTGTCATGACGGAGTAAGAGACGGTATTCAGCACGTGACGTCAAGAGGCGATACGGTTCGTTCGTCCCTTTTGTGACGAGATCATCAATCATGACACCGATATACCCTTGCGAACGCGACAAAATCAATGGCTCTTTGCCTTGAACTTTAAGCGATGCATTGATTCCAGCCATGATGCCTTGTCCGGCAGCTTCTTCGTAGCCGCTCGTACCGTTAATTTGTCCTGCTGTGAATAACCCTTCGACCCGTTTCGTTTCAAGTGTCGGCCACAGTTGCGTCGGAATGACCGCATCGTATTCGATTGCATAGCCGGGACGCATCATTTCTGATTTTTCAAGACCGGGAATCGAACGTAAGATATCGTGTTGGACATCTTCCGGTAAGCTTGTGGATAACCCTTGGACATAGACTTCTTCCGTATCGCGACCTTCCGGCTCGAGGAAGATTTGGTGACGCGGTTTATCATTGAACCGGACGACTTTATCCTCGATCGAAGGACAGTAGCGTGGGCCTGTTCCTTTAATCATGCCTGAGAACATCGGCGAACGGTGTAAGTTCGCGTCAATCAATTGGTGCGTGTACTCTGTCGTATACGTTAACCAACATGGAATCTGTTCCGTGATCATCTGAGTCGTCTCATGGCTGAACGGTAAAGCAACCGCATCCCCTGGTTGGATTTCGGTTTTTGAATAATCAATTGTTTTTCCATCAATTCGGGGTGGTGTCCCTGTTTTGAAGCGCGCGAGCTCGAACCCGAGTTCCTCGAGGTGCTTCGATAGGTTGACGGACGGCATCTGATTGTTCGGACCACTCTCGTATGAGAGTTCACCGATGATGATTTTCCCACGCATGAACGTTCCTGTCGTAATGACGACAGCATTCGCCCGGTACTCTGCGCCTGTATTCGTCACGACACCGACACAACGTCCGTCTTCAATCAATAGACGTTCGACGAGTGCTTGACGGAGTAACAGGTTCGGTTCATCCTCAAGGGCTTTTTTCATTCGATTTTGATACTCAAATTTATCTGCTTGCGCCCGAAGTGCACGGACGGCCGGACCTTTTGACGTATTGAGCATTTTCATTTGGATGTAAGTCGCGTCAATCGCTCGTGCCATCTCGCCACCTAATGCATCAATTTCCCGGACGACAATCCCTTTTGCGGGACCTCCAATCGACGGGTTACAGTACATGAACCCGACCATGTCGGGATTCATCGTTAACATCACCGTTTTCGAACCCATTCGCGCTGACGCGAGTGACGCTTCGATTCCAGCATGTCCGGCTCCGACGACGATGACGTCGAATTCACCTGCTTGATAAGCCATAATTTCGGTTCCTCCTTTTATGAATCAACAACCTGACAGTGCAATTATTTCCCTAAACAAAACTGGGAGAAAAGTTTATCGAGTAGACTATCTTGCGCCGTATCCCCGTTGATTTCGCCAAGCGTATCCCATGCCCGGCGTAAATCGATTTGGACCATGTCGATCGGCATCGCTGCTTCTGCCGCCCCGAGCGCATCTTCAATCATCTGACTCGCTTGTTTAATCAATTGAATATGACGTGCATTCGAGACGTACGTCATGTCTTGGCTTTCAACACCTTGTTCGAAGAAGAGGGCCGCGATGGCTGCTTCGAGGTCGTTGACGCCTGCTTCTTCAAGCAAGGATGTCGTGACGACCGGGCGTCCTGCCGCCAGTTCTTCGACACGTGTTAAGTCGATTTGTTGTGCAAGATCACTCTTGTTGACGATGATGATCGCGTTCATATCGCGAATCGCTTCAAACAACAACGTATCTTCTTGCGTCAATTCGTCGTTTCCGTTTAAGACGAGTAAAATCAAATCCGCTGAATTGAGCGCTTGGCGTGATTTTTCGACACCCATCCGTTCGACGATATCTTCCGTTTCCCGAATCCCTGCCGTATCGATCAACTTGAGCGGTACACCGCGGACATTCACATATTCCTCAATCGTATCACGGGTCGTCCCTGCGATATCCGTGACGATTGCTTTTGCTTCTTGCACCAATGTGTTGAGCAAAGATGATTTCCCGACGTTCGGTCGCCCGATGATTGCTGTCGACAGGCCTTCGCGTAGAATTTTTCCTTGGCGCGCCGTCCGGAGCAGTTCCGTCAGGATGCGGCGAACTTCCCCAGCATCTTTTTGGACGATTTGTTGTGTCATTTCTTCCGCATCGTATTCCGGGTAGTCGATGTTGACTTCAATCGAAGCAATCGTCTGTAACAACTGTTCGCGCAATTCTTGGACGAGCTTCGAAAGCCGTCCTTCGATTTGACCGATTGCAACTGTCATCGCCCGGTCCGTTTTCGCACGAATTAAGTCCATTACGGCTTCTGCTTGGGATAAGTCGATGCGCCCGTTCAAAAAGGCGCGCTTCGTGAATTCACCTGGTTCTGCTAGACGAACATCAGGTTGTGCCAGAATGAGTTCGAGTACACGATTGACCGCAACGACTCCACCATGACAATTCAATTCGACGACATCTTCGCGCGTAAACGTCTTCGGCGCTCGCATGACACTGACCATGACTTCATCGACGACCTGCTCCGTCTCGTGGTCGACTAATTTCCCGTAATGAATCGTGTGGGTTGGTACTTCGAGTAACTGATTCGCACCTCGGTACACTCGGTCTGCCGTTGCTACTGCTTGCGGACCTGATAAGCGGACGATTGCAATTGCCCCTTCGCCCATCGGTGTCGAAATCGCGGCTATCGTATCAAATTCCATCATTCGTCATTCACACCTCGTTTTCTTCTATCGTTTCTATGATTAATTGATGAGTTAGTTATAAATGGGTATAACGTGACAACTATACACGAAATAGCCCAAAAGAAAAAGAGCGACACTCTGTAAAAACGGAGTATCGCCCTCATTTGTGATTAACGTTTCTTTTTCGGCTTTTTCGGAGCAGGAGCTGCTTCAGCCGCTTCTTTTTCACGTTTTGAAGCAATCGTTGCTTCAGTCTGTAATTTAATCTTCTCACGCATCGGCTTCATGATCACGATCGTCACGATAATCGAGAAGATATAACCAACGACCCAGTAAAGTGATAGGGCAGATGGTAACGTCACACCCATGACGAAGATCATGACCGGGAAGATGTATAACATGATTTTCATCTGCGGATTATCTTCTTGCCCTGCCATCGAGAGTTTCTGTTGCAGGTACGTAAAGACCGCGGAAAGAATCGGTAAGATAAAATACGGATCTGGCTTTCCAAGATCGAACCAAAGGAACGTATGCTTGAAAATATCCGGCGTGTAAATGATTGCATTGTAGAAGGCAATCAAGATTGGCATTTGAATTAAGATCGGTAAACAACCTGCAAGTGGATTGACGTTATGCTCCTGATAAAGCTTCATCATTTCCTGTTGCAATTTCTGTTGTGTTTCCTGATCTTTTGAACTGTATTTCTCACGCAGTTTCATCATTTCTGGCTGGATGACTTGCATACCACCCATACTCTTCGTTTGTTTAATCATCAACGGTAAGATGACAAGACGAACAATCAATGTCGTAATCACGATTGCAATCCCGTAATCCCCATTAAAGTATTCTGCAATTTTTCCAATCAACCAAGCCATCGGCCAAACAAAATAATGTTTCCAGAAACCTTCTGTGTCCGCAGTAATCGGTTCACCTGTTCCATATGTTCCAGGTGTACAACCCGATAGAACAACCGCGAGTACTGACATCAGTCCAAGTGTCAACCAAATCTTAGTTCTCTTGTTCATAATTCCTCCTAATGATGTTTACCCTTTGTCGGTCCAGACTCCTTCTATAGATAGAATAAGGAAAGACCGTTACAAATCAAACAGAATATACTACGTATTTATTTAACTTGCCGCTTCCAGACGCCGGAACGCTTTAATACATGTCGCAAACTATCTGCGACTTCTTGCGCAGTCATCTTCGCAGCTGGATTGCGGGCGATGATTACAAGATCATAATCTGGTGCAATCGAAGCTTCATGTAACAAAAATGCTTCACGAAGGTACCGTTTTACCTGATTACGTACGACAGCATTTCCGATTTTCTTACTCACTGATAAACCAATCCGAAAATGAGCTTGCTGGTCTTTTTTTAGTGCGTATACGACAAATTGCCGATTGGCGACAGAGGCTCCTCGAGTAAACACCGCTTGGAACTCCTTGTCTTTCTTGACGCGGTATTCCTTCTTCACCTTGATCACACTCCATCCTGACATCACGAAAATTCGTCGTCTTTCATCATATCATAGAATAATCCTGCTTCGCGAGAGGGGGTTGTGACAAAAGCACGAACACCCTTAAAAAAAAGCAAAAAAAAGATCACCTCAGGCATCGCCAGAAGTGATCTCATCATCGCTCGATTATACAGTCAAGGCTTTGCGGCCTTTAAGACGGCGAGCAGCCAAGATCCGGCGGCCACTCTTCGTTGCCATGCGCGCACGGAATCCGTGAACTTTTTTGCGCTTACGGTTGTTTGGGTTGAAAGTTGGTTTCATTTTAGTCTGCACCTCCTTTAAAAATTACTCTATTAAAAAACATCGTTTTCTACTTTAAGGCAGTCTTGTACATTATATAAATCAAAAGGGACCTTGTCAATGAAAGTTCGTAAGAATTATCTCGTTCGATTCTATCGATTCGTTACGATAGAAATCTGGATGAGGGTTCGTATTACAAGATAGGATCTGATCTGCATGAACAATAGGAAATTCCCCAAATCAAAACTATCCACAGACTTATCCACACTATCCACACTTTCCGTGGATAACTCTTCACTTTGTCTACAATAGTATTTTTTAAAATCAACGTCAAGGTTTGATTTTCGACTCGATTCTCCAACTATTTTTGATTTTGTGTATAACTATTTTTTTACGCTTCCTCTTTCAAAAAGTTATACACACGTTATCCACACCTTATCCACACTATCCACAGCCTGTGGGTAACTACCTGTGTATATCTTTATTTACTTGTGGATAAATCACTCTAGGCATTGCCAGGGCTCATTTCATTTGATACACTAATTGTGCATAACAACGACACGAACCAAATTGAATTTTCAAGTTATACACACCCTGTGGATAACTTTATACACAGTTTTATTTGCCTGTGGATAACGTTATCCACAGTTTTTATGTTGTGGGGATAAGTCGAGTTTCTTCATTAACTTTGTCCTGTGCATAAACCTGTGTATAGTTTTTTATATCATGATAGAAAAAGGGGGGTATTTATGAAAAACGCTGCCGAACTTTGGCATAATGTATTGTCTGTGATCGAGGAAGAAGAACGGACACCTAAGGCAAGTTATGACATGTGGTTAAAATCCACTGAAGGCGTCACGCTGAATGGAACGACACTAATCATCTCAGCACCAGCTGCATTTACCGTTACTTGGCTGGAACGTCAATACTTATCGTTACTCGAAGATACGGTTGAAGAAGTGACAGGGAGTCGACTTGATATTCAATTTATCGAGGAAGGCCAAGCAAAGAAGATGCTCGATCGTCAAAATGAGGAAGCGTCTGAGACGGTACCACCGTCTAAAACATCAAATCGTGCACAATCGTCACGAAAACCAACCGATGAGCTGGTCATGAGTGAACTCGGTCAATTGAACACAAAATACACGTTCGATACGTTTGTCATTGGATCAGGTAACCGTTTTGCCCATGCCGCTTCCTTGGCTGTAGCAGAAGCACCTGCAAAAGCCTATAATCCTTTATTCATCTATGGAGGAGTCGGACTTGGTAAAACCCATTTGATGCACGCGATTGGCCAGTACGTCCAAGATCAAAACCTTGGGACACGGATCGCCTATGTCTCCTCGGAACGTTTTACAAATGACTTCATTAACTCGATTCGGGACAATAAAACCGTTGAGTTTCGGAACAAATACCGGAACATCGATGTTCTATTAATAGATGACATTCAATTTCTCGCAGGAAAAGAGCAGACGCAAGAGGAGTTTTTCCACACATTCAATGCCCTGCACAATGATCAAAAACAAATCATCATCTCAAGTGATCGACCACCAAAAGAAATTCCGACACTTGAAGATCGGCTCCGTTCTCGGTTCGAGTGGGGATTGATAACAGACATCACACCGCCTGACCTTGAGACACGGATTGCGATTCTCCGGAAAAAAGCCAATGCCGAGCAACTTGATGTTTCTAATGAAGTCATGCTCTATATCGCGAGTCAGATTGACACGAACATCCGCGAGCTCGAAGGGGCACTGACGCGTGTCATTGCTTATGCAAACCTGGTCGGACGGACGATTGATCCGAATGTTGCGGCAGAAGCGCTGCATAACATCATGCCGGTCACGGAGCCACGAAAAGTCACGATTCGCGACATCCAAGAGTCGGTCAGTAAACACTTCAACTTACCGTTTGACGACTTAAAGGCCAAAAAACGGACGAAATCGATTGCCTTTCCCCGCCAGATCGCGATGTACCTCTCGCGAGAGATGACGGAAAGTTCTTTACCGAAGATTGGTGAGGAATTTGGTGGACGGGATCACACGACGGTCATCCATGCACATGAGAAAATCAGTATGCTCGTTAAATCGGATGGAGAAACAGGAAAAGTCATTGAACAAATTAAGCATGAATTGAAACATTCCTGAACCTGTGGATAAGCTGTGGATAAAAGAGGCTAGTTATCCACAAGTTATCCACACGCACTTTGGCTCTATACCAAGTTATCCACCGACTTATCCACACTATCCACAGCCCCTAATACTATTATTAAAAAAATATATTATTATGTTATGATGATGTAACGCCCATTTTGAGAGGAGCTTAACGACAATATGCATATTACAATTCAACGCGATACTTTAATCCAAGCCATCCAAGACGTAGCGAAAGCTGTCTCATCAAGAACGACGATTCCAATCTTAACGGGAATCAAACTTGAAGCGCATGGTGACGGAATGACGTTAACAGGGAGCGATACCGAGATTTCAATTGAACGGACAATCTACGCGGAAGAGAATGGTACTTCTTATGTAACGGTCCACCGCGCCGGTAGTGTCGTCCTCAATGCCCGTTTCTTTGGTGATATCGTTAAAAAGTTACCAACAGACGAAGTCATCATCGAAGTCTCTCCAAACTTCATGACACGGATTCAGTCCGGGACAGCTGAATTCCACCTGAACGGTCTTGACTCAGACGAGTTTCCGCGTCTTCCACAAGTCGATGGGGGGCAACAGTTCCGTTTACCTGCAGATCTATTACGTTCAATGATCCGTCAGACGAGTTTCGCCGTCGCGGTCCAAGAAACACGTCCTGTTTTGACAGGAGTGAATTTCTCAGCAGATAAAGGCATTTTGACATGCGTATCGACGGATAGTCATCGCCTTGCACTACGTCGGGCACAGTTTGAGACAGAGAACGAGATTTCGTTCCAAAATGTCATCGTGCCGGGTAAGAGCTTAAACGAATTATCGAAACTGTTAGGTGACGGTCATGTCGATGTCACGATCACGAACCAGCAAATCCTCTTCAAAATGAAACATGTCCTATTCTTCTCTCGTTTGCTCGACGGGAACTACCCGGATACGTCGCGTTTGATTCCAGAAGAGTACCGGACTGCTGTTCGCATGAATGCGAAGGAATTGCTTCAGGCAATCGACCGGGCATCCCTTCTTGCGCGTGAAGACCGCAACAACGTCATCAAGTTCGCCGCAGAAGGTACGACAGCCGTCGAAATTTCATCACACTCACCAGAAGTTGGGAAAGTTTCCGAACAAGTGAGCATCTTGTCGCTTGAAGGCGAAGAGCTGAAGATTTCTTTCAACTCGAAATACATGATGGATGCCTTGAAAGCACTCGATGCGACGGATATTGAAATTCAATTCACGGGATCGATTCGACCATTCATTCTCCATCCGGTCGACCAAGATAACGTCTTGCAATTGATTTTACCTGTCCGTACGGCTTGATTCCTTCCCCGAGAAACCGACTTGGTTTCTTGGGTTTTTTTTGTAATCCGTATATATGTTCGTTCATTTTGCTAAATCATGAGTTTTTTAGTACAATAAAGAGTACGTCATTTATAATATGTAGGTAGGAGGAGTCAATCCATGAATCAAATCAAAATCACGTCGGAATATGTCACATTAGGTCAGTTCTTGAAGCTGTCTGATATTATCTCGAGCGGAGGACAAGCAAAACCATTTCTAGCGGAGGTACCTATTCTCGTCAACGGTGAGGTCGATCAGCGACGTGGTCGTAAGCTGCGGGATGGAGATGTCATTGACGTAGAAGATTACGGTCAATTCGTCATCAAGAACGAGGCGAACTAACGTGCGACTAGATTCGGTACGACTCAGTCATTATCGCAACTATGAGTCGCTGGAATTGTTCTTTTCTGAAAAGACGAACGTTTTAATCGGGGAAAATGCTCAAGGCAAGACGAACTTGCTCGAAGCAATCCACGTATTGGCGCTCGCGAAATCGCACCGGACGACACACGATAAGGAATTGATCCAGTGGGATGCGGAAGCAGCACGCGTCGAAGGGCGTGTCATGAAGCGGATGGGTCCCCATTCGCAGGAAATCCAGATTTCGAGTCGTGGGAAGAAGGCGAAGCTCAATCATCTCGAACAGCGGCGCCTCAGTGATTATATCGGGGCGCTCAATATCGTGTTGTTCGCACCAGAGGATTTGCATATCGTCAAAGGCAGTCCACAAGTCCGGCGTCGCTTTTTAGATATGGAGATTGGTCAAGTCAGTCCGGTCTACCTGCATGAATTAAGTCAATACCTGAAAGTGTTGAAACAACGGAATGCGTTGTTGAAGCAGTTGTCAATTAAAGGGGGGGACGAGACGTTCCTCGACATTTTGACGGAACAGATGATTACGCTTGCCGTTAAAATCGTTCAACGCCGTCATCATTTCATTGCCCAGCTCGAAAAGTGGGCGCGACCGATTCATGATGGAATCAGTCGTGGACAGGAAGAACTCGTTCTACGCTATCGATCCGATACATTTAGTGATGATTCGCTAGATGTCGAAGGAATGACTGCTTCTTATACGCAGAAGTTTGGTAAAATAAAAGAAAATGAAATTAGACGAGGCGTGACGTTATTTGGTCCACACCGTGATGACTTCGAAATGGAGGTCAATGGACGAAATGTCCAGACGTACGGTTCACAAGGACAGCAGCGGACGGCTGCGCTCTCGTTGAAGCTAGCAGAGATTGAGTTGATTCATGAGGAAGTTGGAGAATACCCGTTACTTCTTCTAGACGATGTGTTATCGGAACTCGATGATCATCGCCAAACCCATTTACTCGATACGATGCAACAAAAGGTTCAGACGATCCTGACGACGACGAGTGTCGAGGGAATCGCACATGAAACGATTAGACAAGCGAAGTTGTTCCACGTGAAACAAGGGGCAGTTATTTTGGAAGAGACATCCTATAAAGAAACAGTAGGTGAGAAAACCGATGAGTAATCATGAAGATATGGAATTGGAACAAGGGTACGGTGCCGATCAGATTCAGGTACTTGAAGGTCTTGAAGCCGTTCGAAAACGTCCAGGTATGTACATTGGATCAACCGCGTCGAAAGGGCTCCACCATTTAGTTTGGGAAATCGTCGATAACTCGATTGATGAAGCACTAGCTGGATACTGTGACACGATTAAAGTCACGATTGAACCAGGGAACTCGATTCTAGTCGAGGATAACGGTCGGGGAATTCCGATTGATATTCAAGAAAAAATGGGACGTCCTGCAGTCGAAGTCATTTTAACGGTCCTCCATGCCGGCGGTAAGTTTGGTGGCGGAGGCTACAAAGTATCAGGTGGTCTTCACGGTGTCGGGGCTTCGGTCGTCAATGCCTTGTCGACGAAGCTTGAAGTATTCGTTAAGCGGAACGAGAAGCTCTATTATCAATCGTATCATCGTGGTGTTCCGACACAAGATCTCGAAATCATCGGGACTTCAGAAGAGACAGGGACGATGATTCGTTTCTTCCCGGACAGTGAAATCTTCCAGGAAACACTCGAATACGATTACGATTTACTTGCGACACGTTTACGTGAACTCGCTTTCTTGAATAAAGGTCTGAACATCGTCATTACGGACGATCGTGCAGAAGAACCGATTACGCGGCACTTCCATTACGAAGGTGGAATCAAGTCGTACGTTGAACACTTGAACCGCTCGAAAGAAGTTGTCCACCCGGAACCGGTCTATGTCCACGGGACAAAAGACGGAATTGAAGTCGAAGTTGCGCTTCAATACAACGATGGCTTTGCAGCCAACATCTATTCGTTTACGAACAACATTCCGACGCATGAAGGTGGTACGCATGAAACGGGCTTTAAGACGGCGTTGACGCGTGTCATCAATGACTATGCGAAGAAGTTCGGTTTGATGAAAGAAGCAGACGGTACGTTGTCTGGGGAAGACGTCCGTGAAGGAATGACGGCAATCGTCTCGATCAAACACCCGAACCCCCAATTCGAAGGACAAACGAAAACGAAGCTTGGTAACTCGGATGCTCGAACAGCGACCGATACGTTATTCTCTTCCATCTTTGAACAGTTCATGATGGAAAACCCGACGAATGCTCGTGCAATCGTCGAAAAAGGAATGATGGCCTCGCGTGCCCGGATGGCAGCGAAACGCGCGCGTGAATTGACACGTCGCAAAGGTGTCCTAGAAGTAAGTTCACTTCCTGGTAAATTGGCCGACTGTTCATCGCGGGATGCAACGATTTCAGAAATCTATATCGTCGAGGGTGACTCAGCGGGTGGTTCTGCGAAATCAGGTCGTGACCGTCACTTCCAAGCGATTTTACCGATCCGTGGTAAAATTTTGAACGTTGAAAAAGCCCGTCTCGATAAAATTCTCGGCAGTAACGAGATCCGGACGATCATTACCGCACTCGGAACGAGTATCGGTTCAGAATTCAACATCGAAAAAGCACGGTATCATAAAGTCATCATCATGACCGATGCCGACGTCGATGGTGCCCACATCCGGACACTCCTGTTGACGTTCTTCTACCGGTATATGCGTCCGCTCGTCGAGCATGGTTATGTCTATATCGCACAACCGCCGCTCTATGGAATCAAGCAAGGGAAAAACATCACATATGTGCATAACGAACGTGAACTGAACGAGGCCTTAGCCGCACTTCCAGAAAACGCGCGTTACGACATTCAGCGTTACAAAGGTCTCGGTGAAATGGATCCAGAGCAACTTTGGGAAACAACGATGGATCCGAGTGGTCGTCAAATGCTTCGGGTTGAACTTCAAGATGCCATCGAAGCGGATGAAGTATTCGATATCTTGATGGGAGATCAGGTAGAACCACGTCGTGACTTTATCCAGTCGCACGCGCATTACGTGAAGAACTTGGATATTTAACGTTGAATAGAGAGGGTGGCCAGACGAATGTCCGATCAACAAGGAATCATTAAAGATATAAATATTAGTCAAGAAATGCGTACATCCTTCATGGATTACGCGATGAGCGTCATCGTCGCACGTGCACTTCCAGATGTACGTGACGGTCTGAAGCCAGGACATCGCCGGATTCTTTATGCGATGAACGATCTCGGTATCCGCGCAGATAAGCCACATAAAAAATCTGCCCGTATCGTCGGTGAAGTTATCGGTAAGTATCACCCGCATGGTGATTCTGCTGTTTACGACACGATGGTTCGGATGGCACAGGACTTCAGCTACCGGTATGAGCTTGTCGATGGTCACGGAAACTTCGGTTCTGTCGACGGCGACTCCGCCGCTGCGATGCGATATACGGAAGCCCGTATGTCAAAAATCGCAATGGAGATCGTCCGTGACATCAATAAAAACACCGTTGATTTCAAAGATAACTATGATGGTTCGGAACGGGAACCGGAAGTCTTACCGGCACGTTTTCCGAACTTACTTGTCAATGGATCAAGTGGGATTGCGGTCGGGATGGCGACAAACATTCCACCGCACCAATTAGGTGAAGTCATCGATGGTGTACTTGCGCTAACGCACAACCCGGAGATTACGATTTCCGAATTGATGCAACACATTCCCGGTCCGGACTTCCCGACAGCTGGTGAAATTCTAGGGCGGAGTGGGATACGCCGTGCCTATGAAACGGGACGCGGGTCGATCATCGTTCGTGCGAAAGCAGAAATCGAACAAGCTAAAAAAGACCGCGAACGGATTATCGTCACGGAACTGCCGTATCAAGTCAACAAAGCACGTCTTGTTGAAAAAATCGCCGATCTCGTCCGTGAGAAGAAAATTGAAGGCATTACAGACTTACGTGACGAATCCGATCGTCGTGGTATGCGGATTGTCATGGAAATTCGTCGTGACGCGAACGCAAGCGTCATCTTAAATAACTTATACAAACAGACATCGATGCAAACGACGTTTGGTGTCAACATGCTTGCGATCGTTGGTGGTCGTCCGAAGACGTTGACACTTAAAGAGATGCTCTATCATTACCTCGAGCACCAAAAAGAAATCGTCCGTCGCCGAACACAGTTCGATCTTGAGAAAGCGGAGGCACGTGAACATCTTCTTGCGGGTCTTCGTATCGCACTTGATCACTTGGATGAAGTCATTAAAATCATCCGGGCGAACCGAACAGCCGATGCGGCACGCGAACAGTTGATGGATCGGTTTGCTTTATCAGAGAAACAATCGCAAGCGATTCTCGATATGCGTCTTCAACGTCTAACAGGACTCGAACGTGAGAAAATCGATGCTGAATATGATGAAATCATGCAATTGATTGCGGAACTCAAGAAAATTCTCGAAAGTGATGAAGAATTGCTCGAATTGATTCGGACGGAACTCGAGGAAGTGAAAGAACGCTTCAACGACAAACGCCGGACTGAAATTCGAATGGATCACATCGAATTCGAAGATGAAGATTTAATTCCTGAAAAAGATATCATCATCACATTGACGAGCAGCGGATACATCAAACGTCTCACGACGGATTCGTATCGAGCACAACGTCGTGGTGGTCGTGGTGTCCAAGGAATCGGAACGAATGATGCGGATTATGTAACACGTCTCTTATCGTGTTCGACGCATGATACGATCCTGTTCTTTACGAACCGCGGGAAAGTCTACCGCATCCGTGGGTATGAAGTACCGGAGATGAGCCGGACTTCAAAAGGTGTGCCAATCATCAACCTGATTCAGATTGAACGGGATGAAAAGGTTGAGACGATGATTCCAGTTAACTTCAAACGTTACTTGGAAGAGCAAAATGTCGTCGAAGAATCCATCATCGACGCGACAATCGAATCGGATGACGATGTAGCACCGGAAGAAGAAACGGAAGAGATTCTTGACGCAGAAGAAGTCATGCAGGATGAGCAAAAATCATTAATCTTCATGACACGCAAAGGACGCGTTAAACGTTCGCCACTCTCTGCGTACGCCCGGATTAATAAAAACGGTCTGATTGCGATTCGTCTGTTCGAAGACGACGAATTGACATCGGTCCGTCTCGCTTCGACAGACGATGAAGTCTTTACCGTTTCGAACCGTGGTAAGGCGATTCGTTTCCCGATCACAAACGTCCGCTCGATGGGACGTGGTGCGCGTGGTGTCAAAGCGATGAAACTAGCCGAAGAAGATATCGTCATCGGCATGGAGCTTGCGCGTGACGAACAAGATGTCCTCGTCATCACAGAAAAAGGCTTCGGGAAGCGGACACCAATGACTGAGTTCCGAAGCCAGACACGTGGTGGTAAAGGATTGATCGCAAGTAAAGTGAACGACCGGATTGGTCAAATTGCTGCCCTGCGGATCGTTGACGTCGATGATGACATCATGATCATGACAGAAGGCGGAATCGTCATTCGGACCGATTCACAAAACATTTCACGTGTCGGACGGAACACGCAAGGCGTTAAGGTCATTCGGATTGAAGAAGGTGACCGTGTCGCTACCGTTGCGAAACTGAAAAAAGAAGAAAACGAAGAAGCGATTGTTGATGAGCTGTCGACTGTCGTAGACGAAGAAAACGTTTCTTCGGCTGTTGAAGCAGAAACAGTAATCGAAGAAACCGAAGAATAACATCAGTATGGAATAAAGAGGTACAGCAGAGTCGGACGGTAGATGTCCCTACTCTGCTGTTTTTCTACAAATAAAACTGATGAGAGAAAGGGAAGAGGTAAGATGCGTATCGCAAGCGAGCGACTCATCATCGGCGATCGAGTAACGGAGTCAGTCTTTTTACATACCGATATACCGATTGTCGAAGCTGGAAAAAAACTAGGGACAGACGAACTAAGACGCCTGAAACGGTTTTTGATTAAGGAAATCGATATTGAGGAACGACCAGAAGGTCTAGTCGAAGAAAGTCAACAAGAGATGGTTCGTCTTCAAGAAGTGAGCGAAAATCCGTTCGAAGAACTTGTTAGTTCCTATAATCAAGTTTTCACCTCATGGGAGCAAGGTTTCACCCCGAATACATATGAAGCGTTGAAATGGGTTAAAAACTCGATGCCCGATACAGTTCGTCGGGAAGATATTTTACCGTTCTTCCTTGAACGGGGAACGGAAGCATATACAGTTCGCCATGCGATTTATCGAGGGGCACTTGCTCAGTTGTTAGCGGAAGCAGTCAGAAAAGAACGAAAGATGATTCAAGACTTATGGACAGCCTCTTACTTTGCAGACTATGGACTTGCACGTATCATGGAGTGGCGACATACAAAACGATATGAAGCGATGCAACAAGAGATTTTCCATCGGCATCCGGCGATGGCTTATCAAGCCTTACAAAACGATACGGTCATTTCAGATACGGTCAAACGTTTAATCGTCCAACACCATGAACGTCTAGACGGATCCGGTTATCCATTAAAAGCTACGGGTGATAAAATCATGGATCATACACGTCTTTTCATCGTAGCAGATGTTTTTGCGGCAATGACAAGCTGGCGTCCATATCGAGAGGCTTACACGGCATACGATGCATACGTTCACTTAAAGACGCGGCCGATGCAGTACGATTCGAAGTACGTTACATTACTCGGACAACTCTTATTGCCGATTGGAATCGGAGATCGTGTTTTGATGAGTAACGGAAAAATTGCGACTGTCGTGCGGAAAAATATCATCTTTGATCGTCCTGTCATCGTCTATGATGAGCATAATCAGCAAGTCTTGAAAGACTTAATGGAAGACCGGCAGTTGAACATCATGAAGCTAATGGATTGAGTAAGAACTAGTACTATAGAAGAAACAAGCCATTTAGTTTCAAAATAAGTGATCAATTGAACTAAGATATCGTTTTGTTCGAGTCGTATTTTAAACATGTTGCATAGCTTTGAGAATTTTTTAGAGTAGCACCTGATTGTTTCGACTCGAACAAAATAGTATATCTAAACCCACTCATACCCACTCATACCAACGATAAATGAGTTTTTATTCAAATGGCATCAAATCATTACAAAAGAAATTAAATTTCTTTTGTAAAAAATCTTGCACAATAATAAATCGCATGGTATATTATTTCATGTCCTAAAGAGGACGCACGCTTGAAACGAACGAAAAAAACTTCTTTTAAAAAGTTGTTGACTTATCGTTCCAGACTTGGTATTCTAATTGAGTCGCCAAAACAGGCGCGGACGAACTTTGAAAACTGAACGATGAGGCAAAAACGTATCTTCGGATACAAACAATGAATGAAGCGCAAGCTTCGTCAACGTGACTTTTAGTCACAACAACGAGCAAGTCAAACACTTTATGGAGAGTTTGATCCTGGCTCAGGACGAACGCTGGCGGCGTGCCTAATACATGCAAGTCGAGCGCAGGAAGTTCGCGGAACTCTTCGGAGGGAAGTAAGTGGAATGAGCGGCGGACGGGTGAGTAACACGTAAGGAACCTGCCTCAAGGATTGGGATAACTCCGAGAAATCGGAGCTAATACCGGATAGTTCTTCGGACCGCATGGTCCGATGATGAAAGGCGCTTCGGCGTCACCTTGAGATGGCCTTGCGGTGCATTAGCTAGTTGGTGGGGTAATGGCCTACCAAGGCGACGATGCATAGCCGACCTGAGAGGGTGATCGGCCACACTGGGACTGAGACACGGCCCAGACTCCTACGGGAGGCAGCAGTAGGGAATCTTCCACAATGGACGAAAGTCTGATGGAGCAACGCCGCGTGAGTGATGAAGGTTTTCGGATCGTAAAACTCTGTTGTAAGGGAAGAACAGATACGAGAGGTAATGCTCGTATCCTGACGGTACCTTGCGAGAAAGCCACGGCTAACTACGTGCCAGCAGCCGCGGTAATACGTAGGTGGCAAGCGTTGTCCGGAATTATTGGGCGTAAAGCGCGCGCAGGCGGCCTTTTAAGTCTGATGTGAAAGCCCCCGGCTCAACCGGGGAGGGTCATTGGAAACTGGAAGGCTTGAGTACAGAAGAGAAGAGTGGAATTCCATGTGTAGCGGTGAAATGCGTAGAGATGTGGAGGAACACCAGTGGCGAAGGCGACTCTTTGGTCTGTAACTGACGCTGAGGCGCGAAAGCGTGGGGAGCAAACAGGATTAGATACCCTGGTAGTCCACGCCGTAAACGATGAGTGCTAGGTGTTGGGGGGTTTCCGCCCCTCAGTGCTGAAGCTAACGCATTAAGCACTCCGCCTGGGGAGTACGGCCGCAAGGCTGAAACTCAAAGGAATTGACGGGGACCCGCACAAGCGGTGGAGCATGTGGTTTAATTCGAAGCAACGCGAAGAACCTTACCAACTCTTGACATCCCCTTGACCGCTTGAGAGATCAAGTTTTCCCTTCGGGGACAAGGGTGACAGGTGGTGCATGGTTGTCGTCAGCTCGTGTCGTGAGATGTTGGGTTAAGTCCCGCAACGAGCGCAACCCCTATCCTTAGTTGCCAGCATTTAGTTGGGCACTCTAGGGAGACTGCCGGTGACAAACCGGAGGAAGGTGGGGATGACGTCAAATCATCATGCCCCTTATGAGTTGGGCTACACACGTGCTACAATGGACGGTACAAAGGGCAGCGAGACCGCGAGGTGGAGCCAATCCCAGAAAGCCGTTCCCAGTTCGGATTGCAGGCTGCAACTCGCCTGCATGAAGTCGGAATCGCTAGTAATCGCAGGTCAGCATACTGCGGTGAATACGTTCCCGGGTCTTGTACACACCGCCCGTCACACCACGAGAGTTTGCAACACCCGAAGCCGGTGAGGTAACCGCAAGGAGCCAGCCGTCGAAGGTGGGGTAGATGATTGGGGTGAAGTCGTAACAAGGTAGCCGTATCGGAAGGTGCGGCTGGATCACCTCCTTTCTAAGGAAAACGTCCCGTAAGGGACATGCCCATCGTTCAGTTTTGAGAGCTCGTCTCTCAGTCTCGTAAGAGACACTCGCACCTTGAAAACTGAAGACATCAACAAGACATCAAATTTTTTATAACCATGTCATTAGACGTGTGTTCTTAGAATACCAAAATGCTAGATCAAGGTATGAAGGGCGTACGGTGGATGCCTTGGCACTAGGAGCCGATGAAGGACGCGACGAACAGCGATATGCTTCGGGGAGCAGTAAGTATGCTTTGATCCGAGGATTTCCGAATGGGGGAACCCACCATCCGTAATGGGATGGGACATGTTACATGAATACATAGTGTAGCGTGAGGCAGACCCGGGGAACTGAAACATCTAAGTACCCGGAGGAAGAGAAAGCAAATGCGATTCCCTGAGTAGCGGCGAGCGAAACGGGAACAGCCCAAACCGGAGAGCATGCTCTCCGGGGTTGTAGGACACTCTATACGGAGTCAAAAAGGAAGACAGTAGGTGAATGACCTGGAAAGGTCGGCCGAAGAAGGTGACAGCCCTGTAGCTGAAACTGTTTTCCCTCCAGAGTGGATCCTGAGTACGGCGGGACACGTGAAACCCCGTCGGAATCCGGGAGGACCATCTCCCAAGGCTAAATACTCCCTAGTGACCGATAGTGAACCAGTACCGTGAGGGAAAGGTGAAAAGCACCCCGGAAGGGGAGTGAAATAGATCCTGAAACCGTATGCCTACAAGTAGTCAGAGCCCGTTAATGGGTGATGGCGTGCCTTTTGTAGAATGAACCGGCGAGTTACGATAGCGCGCGAGGTTAAGCTGATGAGGCGGAGCCGTAGCGAAAGCGAGTCTGAATAGGGCGCCATAGTGCGTTGTCGTAGACCCGAAACCAGGTGATCTACCCATGTCCAGGATGAAGGTCAGGTAACACTGACTGGAGGTCCGAACCCACGCACGTTGAAAAGTGCGGGGATGAGGTGTGGGTAGCGGTGAAATGCCAATCGAACCTGGAGATAGCTGGTTCTCCCCGAAATAGCTTTAGGGCTAGCCTCGAGGTTGAGAGTTCCGGAGGTAGAGCACTGATTGGACTAGGGGCCCCCACAGGGTTACCGAATTCAGTTAAACTCCGAATGCCGGCAACTTATACTCGGGAGTCAGACTGCGAGTGATAAGATCCGTAGTCAAGAGGGAAACAGCCCAGACCGCCAGCTAAGGTCCCAAAGTGTATGTTAAGTGGAAAAGGATGTGGCGCTGCCTAGACAGCTAGGATGTTGGCTTAGAAGCAGCCACCATTCAAAGAGTGCGTAATAGCTCACTAGTCGAGTGGCGCCGCGCCGAAAATGTAACGGGGCTAAACATACCACCGAAGCTGCGGATTCCGTAAGGAATGGTAGGGGAGCGTTCCAAACCGCTGTGAAGCTGTACCGTAAGGAGCAGTGGAGCGTTTGGAAGTGAGAATGCCGGTGTGAGTAGCGAAAAGAGGGGTGAGAATCCCCTCCGTCGAAAGCCCAAGGTTTCCTGAGGAAGGCTCGTCCGCTCAGGGTTAGTCTGGACCTAAGCCGAGGCCGAAAGGCGTAGGCGATGGATAACAGGTTGATATTCCTGTACCACCGATCCACCGTTTGAACAATGGGGGGACGCAGGAGGATAGTGACGCATGCGGATGGAAGTGCATGTGTAAGTTTCGAGATCGTCTGATTGGCAAATCCGTCAGGCACCAAGATCGAGGAACGACGCGGAGTCCCCTAGGGACGAAGGTCACGATTTCACACTGCCAAGAAAAGCCTCTAGTGAGGTGGAAGGTGCCAGTACCGTAAACCGACACAGGTAGGCGGGATGAGAATTCTAAGACGCGCGGGATAACTCTCGTTAAGGAACTCGGCAAAATGGTCCCGTAACTTCGGGAGAAGGGACGCTCTACATGAGTAGAGCCGCAGTGAATAGGCCCAAACGACTGTTTAGCAAAAACACAGGTCTCTGCTAAATCGCAAGATGACGTATAGGGGCTGACGCCTGCCCGGTGCTGGAAGGTTAAGGGGATGGGTTAGCGCAAGCGAAGCTTTGAACCGAAGCCCCAGTAAACGGCGGCCGTAACTATAACGGTCCTAAGGTAGCGAAATTCCTTGTCGGGTAAGTTCCGACCCGCACGAAAGGCGTAACGATTTGGGCACTGTCTCAACGAGAGACCCGGTGAAATCATAGTACCTGTGAAGATGCAGGTTACCCGCGACAGGACGGAAAGACCCCATGGAGCTTTACTACAGCCTGATATTGAGGCTTTGTGCATGATGTACAGGATAGGCGGGAGACGTCGAGACCGGAGCGCCAGCTTCGGAGGAGTCACCCTTGGGATACCGCCCTTCATGCATAGAGTCTCTAACTCGCAGCCGTAATCCGGCTGGAGGACCGTGTCAGGCGGGTAGTTTGACTGGGGCGGTCGCCTCCTAAACAGTAACGGAGGCGCCCAAAGGTTCCCTCAGAATGGTTGGAAATCATTCGTAGAGCGCAAAGGCAGAAGGGAGCTTGACTGCGAGACCTACAAGTCGAGCAGGGACGAAAGTCGGGCTTAGTGATCCGGTGGTTCCGCATGGAAGGGCCATCGCTCAACGGATAAAAGCTACCCTGGGGATAACAGGCTGATCTCCCCCAAGAGTCCACATCGACGGGGAGGTTTGGCACCTCGATGTCGGCTCATCGCATCCTGGGGCTGGAGTAGGTCCCAAGGGTTGGGCTGTTCGCCCATTAAAGCGGTACGCGAGCTGGGTTCAGAACGTCGTGAGACAGTTCGGTCCCTATCCGTCGTGGGCGCAGGAAATTTGAGGAGAGCTGTCCTTAGTACGAGAGGACCGGGATGGACGCACCGCTGGTGTACCAGTTGTTCCGCCAGGAGCATCGCTGGGTAGCTACGTGCGGACGGGATAAATGCTGAAAGCATCTAAGCATGAAGCCCCCTCCAAGATGAGATTTCCCTTTGAGTAATCAAGAAAGACCCCTCAGAGACGATGAGGTAGATAGGTCACGGGTGGAAGCATGGTGACATGCGGAGCTGAGTGATACTAATCGGTCGAGGCCTTGTTCTAGCAGATGATTGTTGATGACTTCAGTTTTGAGGGCGCGAGCCCGTCGTCTGGTGACGATAGCCAAGTGGTCACACCCGTTCCCATGCCGAACACGGAAGTTAAGCACTTGAACGCCGAAAGTAGTTGGGGGCTTCCCCCTGTGAGGATAGGACGTTGCCAGGCAATTGAAAAAGACCGATCTGCATCTTGCAGGTCGGTCTTTTTGTGTTGTGTGAAACTTCAGACTGTTCTGATTATTAGTGGAGTCATTGACATGACTGCTTCTCCTTGTTACCATAACATCAATATTCTTTTATCAAAGAGAAAGCGAGTGGATAAACATGTGGGAGAATAAATTTGCTAAAGAGGGCTTGACGTTTGATGACGTTTTGCTTGTACCACGTCGTTCAAGTGTCTTACCACGTGACGTCGATCTATCTGTATCCTTATGCGAAGGGATTACACTGAACATCCCGTTGATCAGTGCAGGAATGGATACTGTGACGGAAGCACCAATGGCGATTGCCATGGCACGTCAAGGCGGTCTAGGTGTCGTCCACAAAAATATGTCGATGGAAGACCAAGCAGAACATGTCGATCGCGTCAAACGTTCTGAAAATGGTGTCATCACGAATCCGTTTTACCTTACACCTGAACGCCAAGTATACGATGCTGAATATTTAATGAGTAAATATCGTATTTCTGGTGTTCCGATTGTTAACAACGAAACAGAACGGAAACTCGTGGGTATTTTAACAAACCGTGATCTTCGTTTTGTTAAAGATTATTCGACGGTAATTGAGACGGTCATGACGACAGAAGAACTCGTCACTGCTACAGTTGGTACGTCACTTGAAGAAGCAGAACAAATTCTCCACAAACATCGCATTGAAAAGTTACCACTCGTTGATGAGAACGGTGTATTAAAAGGCTTAATCACAACAAAGGATATTGAAAAAGTGGAACAATATCCACATGCAGCAAAAGATCAATTCGGACGTCTTCTCGTCGCTGCAGCTGTCGGTGTCACGAAAGATGCATCTCTTCGCGCACGTTTCCTTGTTGATGCAGGCGTCGATGCACTCGTCGTCGATACGGCACACGGTCACTCTGAAGGCGTACTCTTAAAAGTACGTGAGCTTCGTGATGAATATCCAAATCTTCCAATCATCGCAGGGAACGTTGCAACAGCAGAAGCAACACGCGATTTAATTGAAGCTGGTGCATCGGTCGTCAAGGTAGGGATTGGACCTGGTTCAATTTGTACGACACGTGTCGTTGCGGGAGTGGGGGTTCCACAAATCACTGCAGTCTTTGATTGTGCGACGGAAGCCCGTAAGCATGGTGTCTCCATCATTGCTGACGGCGGAATCAAATACTCGGGCGATATCGTCAAAGCACTTGCAGCTGGCGGCCATGCCGTCATGTTAGGTAGTCTGCTCGCTGGTGTTGAAGAAAGCCCAGGCGAAATGGAAATCTACCAAGGTCGTCAATTTAAGACATACCGTGGTATGGGTTCTGAAGCATCAATGAAACGTGGTAGTCAAGATCGCTACTTCCAAGAAGCAGATAAAAAATTCGTTCCAGAAGGAATTGAAGGTCGCGTCGCTTACCGTGGAAAACTCGGTGATTCTGTCTATCAACTCGTTGGTGGGATTCGTTCAGGAATGGGATATTGTGGAGCAGCTTCATTAGAAGAATTGCGTGAAGACACACAATTCATCCGCATGACGGGTGCTGGATTACAAGAAAGTCACCCACATGACATTCAAATCACAAAAGAAGCATCGAACTATACACGCCAATAATCAAACAAAAAAGCCTTGCAGATGATGCGAGGCTTTTTTTGTTTGATCAGTGATGTCGAGCGACTCAAAGTGAGACACAGTATGAAAATCATGAACACATTTAAGTAGATTTTGTTCACAGTCCGAGAGAACAATACTATAACTTCCAAGCCTGTAACAACTCCCCAAGCCCCTCTTCAAGATCTGATTCCGATAGACTTGCAAAACCTAACACGATTTGTGGATGCACTGCTTCTAACGGAAGTTGTGCATACTGAGATAAACCATAGACCTGAATTGAAGCGTCGTGTGCTCGCCTGACTAATTCTTCTTCCGTCATCCCGTTCGCAACAGAAACGACGACATGCAAACCCGCACTTTCGCCGGTCAAGCGCAGGGATGAGACAGCACGTAACGAATTGACGACGATGTCTAACTTACGCCGGTAAATCTTTCGCATCCGGTTCAAATGTTTCTCGAAGTCTCCTTCTTTCATAAAGCGTGTCAAAATCGTTTGATCAAAACGTGAGACACTGCATGTGTAATAGGAGAGTTCGGCCTGATAGCGCTCAAGCAAAGAAGGCGGAAGGACCATGTAGCCAATCCGCAGTGAAGGCATGAGCGACTTGGAGAAGGTGCTCAAATAGAGGACCCGTTCACTATCGATGCTGTGGAGTGACGGAATCGACTTGCCACTATAACGAAACTCACTGTCGTAGTCATCCTCAATGATGTAACGTGTCGGCGATTCAGCAGCCCAGTTCACCAATTGCCGGCGCCGATTGACGGATAAGATGCTTCCGGATGGAAATTGGTGGGCAGGTGTCACATACATGATATCCACATTGGTCTGACTTAAAGTCGAGACTTTGACACCACTTTGATCGACCGGAATCGGGAGTGCTGTTCGTCCATGATTCTCAAGAATGAGTCGGGTCGCATGATAACCGGGATCTTCGATGCCATAGGTGACGTGTTGTCCTAGCAGGAAAATCAGTTGGGGTAAAAGTTGTTCGACCCCAGACCCGACGATGATTTGTTCAGGCGAACAGATGACACCTCTTGAGTGATATAGGTAGGTCGCAATTTCAACACGTAAGGCGAGATCGCCTTGCGGGTGTCCGAGTGAAACAAGAGATTGATTATGTTCATCGATGACATCCTTCGCATGTTTTCGCCAACGTGAAAAAGGAAAAGACGATCCATCGATTTTACTCGGATGGAAATCATGACGGATATAGGTGGACGGAGAAAGGTGTTGCCTCGTTGCTAGTGGTGTCTTCTTTACATAAGCGAGCTCTTCATGTGCTAAGACAAAATACCCTTTTCTTGAAATCGATTCGACATAGCCTTCGGCGACAAGTTGTTGATAGGCGAGCTCAATCGTCGTTTGACTCAAGTTCAAGAACTGACCGAGTTTTCGTTTTGATGGTAATTTGAGACCATACTCTAGACGTCCATCGATGATTTCTTGACGAATCTGCTGATACAATTGCTCGTATAACGGCTTATTGCCCTCTCGTATTAACTCGAACGATAACATATCCATCGAAGTACCTCCTAAAACTGACCTGTTCATTTCATCATAAACTGATACTTTTAAAATAGTCAATCGAGACTATACTAAAACGTAAGTATGGAGCTATCAATCAAATTGTTCGAGGGGGAATTTAGAATGATGGAACGGCAACAAGGAACGGACCGTGTCAAAAGAGGAATGGCTGAGATGCAAAAAGGGGGCGTCATCATGGACGTCGTCAATGCCGAGCAAGCAAAAATCGCAGAGGCAGCGGGCGCAGTCGCCGTCATGGCACTCGAACGTGTCCCATCTGATATTCGCCGAGATGGGGGTGTGGCACGCATGGCAGATCCGACCATCACGGAAGAGGTCGTAAATGCCGTCACGATTCCTGTCATGGCGAAATGCCGCATCGGGCATATCGTCGAAGCACGGATTCTTGAGTCGATGGGGGTCGATTTCATTGATGAAAGTGAAGTCCTGACACCGGCTGATGAAGAGTATCATTTGTTGAAGTCGACCTTTACGGTACCGTTCGTTTGTGGCGCACGCGATTTAGGAGAGGCGGCTCGGCGAATTGCGGAAGGTGCGGCGATGATTCGGACAAAAGGCGAACCGGGGACGGGGAACGTTGTTGAAGCTGTCCGGCATATGCGAAAAATTCAAGCGGAACTCAATCAGATTTTACATACGAATCCGGATGAGTTGATGACACGGGCGAAAGAGTGGGGTGCCTCTTATGAAGTCTTGCGTTTGATTCAGCAAGAAGGACGTCTACCGGTCGTGAACTTTGCTGCCGGTGGAATCGCGACGCCTGCTGATGCTGCACTGATGATGCACCTTGGTGCTGACGGTGTCTTCGTCGGTTCCGGGATCTTTAAATCGGAGCAACCGGAAAAATTTGCGAAAGCGATCGTCGAAGCCGTGACGTATCGGGATGACTTCGAACGAATTGCTTATCTCTCGAAAGGTCTTGGAACAGCGATGAAGGGGATTGATGTCACGTCGATGCCGTTTGAGGAACGGATGGCACCACGGGGATGGTAATCGGTGTACTTGGTCTACAAGGGGCAATCCGGGAACACCTTGAGATGTTGGCGTCGCTCGGTGTAAAGACGCGTATCGTTAAATCGGCCGGAGATTTAGAAGGACTCGCCGGACTCGTCCTGCCCGGTGGTGAATCCACGACGATGCGACGATTGATTGATCGTTACGCCTTACTTGCGCCCCTTCGACAAAAAATAAACACATTACCGATGTTCGGGACGTGCGCCGGGATGATTTTATTAGCGACGGAACTTGAACAAGGAGATGTTCACCTCGGGGCAATCCCGATGAAGGTGAAACGAAACGCCTTTGGTCGCCAAGTGGACAGTTTTGAAACGATGCTAGCCGTCGAGGGAATCGAGGTGGACATTGAAGCTGTCTTTATTCGAGGCCCTTATGTCGAACGAATCGATCAAGCGACCCGCGTTCTCGCTCGCATAGACGACGAAATCGTCGTCGTCGAAACAGACATGCATCTCGCCTGTTCGTTTCATCCGGAATTGACGAACGATACCCGTTTGCATCGTTACTTTATTGAAAAAGTAAAAAAACAACGTTCGGTTCACGTCATCTAACGACAAAAAAGTATCCTTCAGTTCAAGCTGTCGGATACTTTTTTTATGCTACACTGAGGGTATAAATGAATTAAAGGAGAGGAACGATGAAACGACTTTTCATACTCTTCTTGAGCGTCCTTTTGCTGACGACGAGTCTACTTCCAGTGACGAGTTATGCCGAGGTACCGACGATCAAGGCAGAATCCTACATCATGGTCGATGCTGTGACCGGTAAAGTATTGTTAGAAGAACAAGCCGATTTGGCTTTACCTCCCGCTTCGATGACGAAATTGATGACACTTTACTTAGTCCGACGTCAAATCGAACAAAAGAAACTAAGCTGGAACAAAAAAGTTCAACCAAGCCAAAAAGTGCTCAAATTAGCTGGCACACCAGGATTGGCACGGGTGCCGTTAAAAAATCGTACATATACCGTTCGTGAACTTTATAATGCCGCATTCATCAAATCGGCGAATGACGCTGCCGTCTTACTTGCTGAAGTCGTTGCCGGAACAGAACAAAAATTCGTCAAGCTGATGAATGAGACGGCGCAGACGTTTGGGATGGATAATACAGAATATGCAAACGCCTCGGGTCTCGACGCCGTCGATGCGGCCTTACCGGGGACGAACTTGATGACAGCGACGGATATCGCTTTACTTGTCATTCGGTTCATCAAGGACTATCCCGATGTCTTAGACGTCACGAGCCGCTCCTCGATGAAGCTTGACGGGACGACGCTTCAAAATTCGGATAAGATGCTGAAAAATCAAAAGTATGCGTATCCCGGGATGCGTGGGATGAAAACAGGGACGACGGATCTTGCCGGATATTGTTTTGCCGGTGTCGCGATCAAAGATAACATGACAATCATTACGGTCGTCATGCGGACGACATCCGATCAAGCACGTTTTGCAGAAACAAAAAAATTGCTCGATTATGGTTTTTCATCATTTGAACCGCTGACGTACTACGGCAAAGGCGAGCGTATAAAAGGTGTCTTCCCGATCCGCGGTGCAGAAGAAGCGGACTACGATGTCGTCACCGATGCGTCGCTTTACGTGACGGTACCGAAAAATGCAGCAAACCGTCCACCCGTATTTACGTTTGATGTGACCCATGCTCCTGTTAAAAATGGTGCAAGTGTCGGGACGGTTCAAGTGAAGGATGAGGGAACATATTTGCCGGGATTCGATGTGCCAAGATCACTTCTTTATAGTACGGAGCGGATTGAACTGGCGAGTTTTAAAACACGGTTATTCCGGGCGATTGCGGCCTGGTCCGATAAAATTGATGATGCGATTCGTAAACCGGGTCTTGTCAATCTCAAACAGGATAGTGTAAAGTAGAGCTAATCTCATAACGATGCAATGAACGGACCAAGTAAAGGAATTTATTCTGTTAAGAGAGCTAGTGGTTGGTGTGAACTAGTCAGAAGGATGCCTTGAATCGAGCCGGATCGCACACCTTGCGAACAAGGTGCGGGTACGCCCGTTATCGCGTCTTAAAGTTGGCTAGTTCTGTCTAGCAATGAGGGTGGCAACGCGGATCCAAGGTGATTCGTCCCTCTTCGGTTTTTTATACCGGAGAGGGATGGATTGCCTTTTTTTATTGAAAAAAAGGAGGAATACACATGATTGATATTAAACGCCTGCGTCAAGATTTTGACGCAATCCAAGAGAAACTGGCACACCGCGGGGAAGATTTGACGGACATGAACCGATTCATCGCGTTAGATGAAAAACGTCGTGAACTGATTGCCCGGACCGAGGTCTTGAAAGCGGAACGAAATGACGCGACGAAAAAAATCGCGGAACTCAAACGGAATAAAGAAAATGCCGACGAAGCAATTGCCGCGATGCGAACTGTCGGAGATGAGATTAAAGGGATCGATGACGAGTTGCGCGAAGTCGAAGCGACATTGAATCAACTGTTGCTTGGTATTCCGAACATCCCGCATGATAGCGTCCCAATCGGTTCTTCAGAAGATGATAATGTCGTCATCCGTGAAGTCGGTGATAAACCGGCCTTTGATTTTGAAGCTGTCCCGCACTGGGATTTGATGGAGCAGTTAAAAATCGTTGACGTTGAACGGGCAGGGAAAGTCACAGGAAGTCGCTTCGTTTTCTATCGTGGGGCAGGTGCTCGTCTCGAGCGGGCCTTGATCAACTTCATGATGGACATGCATCAAGATGAAAATGGCTACACGGAAATCTTACCACCACTCATGGTCAACCGCGAATCAATGACAGGAACAGGACAACTTCCGAAATTTGAAGAAGATGCCTTCAAAGTCGAAGAGACGAACTACTTCCTCGTCCCGACAGCGGAAGTACCCGTGACGAACATGCACCGGGACGAAATCTTGGCAGCGAGCCAGTTACCGATCGGTTATGCAGCATACAGCCAGTGTTTCCGCTCAGAAGCCGGATCTGCCGGTCGTGATACACGAGGTCTGATTCGTCAACACCAATTCAACAAAGTGGAGCTCGTTCGTTTCGTTAAGCCGGAAGAGTCTTATGAACAACTTGAACTGTTGACTGGTCAAGCCGAAGAAGTGCTTAAACGATTGAAATTACCGTATCAAGTCCTCAGCATGTGTACGGCGGATCTTGGGTTCACTGCAGCGAAGAAATATGATATCGAAGTCTGGATGCCGAGCCAAGGCGTCTACCGTGAGATTTCTTCTTGTTCAAACTTTGAAGATTTCCAAGCGCGCCGGGCACAAATTCGTTTCCGCTGGGAAGCGAATGCAAAACCGGAATTCGTGCATACATTAAACGGTTCTGCACTTGCTGTTGGCCGGACGGTCGCAGCCATCTTAGAGAACTATCAACAAGCAGACGGCTCAGTTATTATTCCAGAAGTACTTCGTCCATACATGGGCGGACTCAAAGTGATTCAAGCATAAGTAGAAAAGGGGGAGACTTCCCCCTTTGTACTTTTAAAAAGTTTTTTTAGAAAAGGTCTTTACAGAGTAAAACCAAGATGCTATTATAATTTATGTCAGGAAGGCAAGCACGTTACAATTTGCTCGATTATAAGTACGGAGGCGTACTCAAGTGGTTTAAGAGAACGGTCTTGAAAACCGTCAGGCGGCGAAAGCCGTGCGTGGGTTCGAATCCCACCGCCTCCTCCATTTCTTTTTTTTTACCTGAAAACTACATATAACTTGGAGGCGTACTCAAGTGGTTTAAGAGAACGGTCTTGAAAACCGTCAGGCGGCGAAAGCCGTGCGTGGGTTCGAATCCCACCGCCTCCTCCACTTCTTTTTTTTTACCCAAAATTACATTTAACATGGAGTCGTACCCAAGCCCGGCTGAAGGGGACGGACTCGAAATCCGTTAGGGGTCGCAAGGCCCGCGTGGGTTCGAATCCCACCGACTCCGCTTATATCGAGCATCTCACATCGTGTGAGATGCTTTTTTATTGCGTCGAGATCCGTCCGCGTGCTATGTTTTGCTACATGTAAAAAGGAAGAAGGAGTAAAGGATATGACAAACACAAAACAAACACTACTTGATCACTATAAAGAAACGATGGACTTCGTCCGAAATCTCGAACACATCCCGGAAGACGCGTGGCGGAGCTCGTATGCGGAAGGCAAATGGACGATTGCTGAAATCGTAGGTCACTTGTCACCGTGGGACCGCTTCATGGTAGCAGAACGTCTCCCATTTATGTTAGCGGACGAACCATTCCGTGTGAAACCGAACAGTCAGGAAGTCAACGAGGAAGCGGCGAAGATGAGTCGCGAACAGCAACGAATTTTGACGATTGATGAATTCTTAGTCAGCCGTGACCTGTTAAGACGGGCCGTCGATTTGATTCCGGAAGAGCGTTTGACGGATACATTCACATCAAACGGAAAAACGATGATGATCGTCGACTTGCTTGGCGCGATGAAACAGCACGACTTACATCACATCGACCAAATCAAACAAGTAACAGCACGCTAAAAAAAGCCCTTCGACGACTGTCGAGGGGCTTTTGAGTATGAATCAACGTGTTTTTGCAATCCGGGCGACTTCGAGTTGTTTATCGATTTTCGAGAGGATACGTTCAATCGACTCCGGTTCATTGAGAAGATCATATTCATCGATGGATAAACGAAGGACTGGGCAAATCGTGAAGTTATTGATCCAGTTCGTATACCGTTCGTACATCTCTTCCCAGTACTCAATCGGTGTTTGCTGTTCCATCTCGCGTCCGCGGAGACGAATCCGGTCGAGCACCTGTTCAAACGATCCTTCTAGATAAATCAACAAGTCTGGATGCGGGAAAAAGGGTGTCATGACCATCGCATCAAACAAACTGGAGTATGTTTCGTAGTCCGTTGGTGACATCGTGCCTTTTTCGAAATGCATCTTCGCGAAAATGCCTGTGTCTTCGTAGATGGAGCGATCTTGGATGAAACCGCCACCGTATTGGAAGATTTTCTTTTGTTCTTTAAATCGTTCCGCTAAGAAATAGATTTGTAAGTGGAAGCTCCAGCGCTCGAAATCATGGTAGAATTTATCGAGATAAGGGTTCGTATCGACTTTTTCAAGAGATGTCCGGAAGCCGAGTGCGTCTGCTAGACCGTTCGTGATCGTCGATTTTCCGATCCCGACCATTCCACCGATCGTAATGACGGCATCTGCCGGAATATTGTATTTTTCACGTAACTTCGAGTTCATGCGTGGTTCGCTCCTTCATATAATTCATTGCGGATTTTAGTTAAGACATAATCCAAGTCTTCTGGGCGTTTGACGAAGTCGAGTTCATCGCCGTTAAAACGAATGACTTTGACTTCCGGATGTTTGATTTGATACTCCGTGACAAACGTTTCGTAGTCTGCTGCGAGTTGCTCGAGATAATCGCGTGACATGTGTTCTTCAACTTCACGTCCGCGTAAGGCGACGCGTTTCATCAGTGTATCGATACTCGCATTCAAGTAGATGACGGCATCCGGTTTTGGCATGTCCGTCGTTAAGGTCGAATAAATTTGTTCATATTTGTCGATGTGCTCTACTTTGAGCGAGCGGTGAGCAAAAATCAGGTTTTTAAAGATATGATAATCAGCGACGACAGAGCGTTGTTTACTTAGGTAGTGACGTTCGATATCATCGAGCTGCTTAAAGCGATTGCATAAGAAGAACATCTCTGTTTGGAAACTCCATTCCTCGATGTCCTCATAGAACTTTCCAAGAAAGGGATTTTCTTCGACAATTTCGCGTAACATAGAAAATGAGAAATGATGACTGATGGCGTTCGCAAGTGAAGTTTTGCCTACACCAATCGGTCCTTCAACCGTTATGAACATATTCAATTACCCTCCGTTCAGCAAAGTGCAATTTATATTTTAGCACAAAGCAGGGACCCCTGCCGAAGTTTCAGAGGGAGAATTTTTGTAAAGATAGGGAGTGTGTAGAAGTGGAGCGACACGAATATTATATGGGGCTTGCGATTGGTGAGGCGAAAAAGGCGGAAGCCATCGGCGAAGTTCCGATTGGTTGTGTCATCGTCAAAGACGATCAAGTCATTGCGACCGGATATAATCATCGGGAAACGAATCGTCAGGCGACGGCACATGCTGAATTACTCGCCATCGAGCAAGCGTGTGAAAAACTCGGGAACTGGCGACTGGAAGGGTGCGAACTGTATGTGACGCTCGAACCGTGTCCGATGTGTGCCGGAGCCATCATGCTATCGCGGATTGAACATGTCATCTTCGGTGCCGTTGATCCGAAAGGGGGTTGTTGCGGAACCTTGATGAACCTCGTCCAAGATGAGCGCTTTAACCATGTTTCACGTCTAACGAGTGGTATACTAGAAAAAGAATGTGGTGAGTTGTTAACAGCGTTCTTCCGCGAACTTCGTGCGAAAAAGAAAGCAAAGAAACGTGCAATGGGTTGCAACAACTTAGACGAAACAGTATAATGAAAAAGCACTCGAACGGGTGCCACTAAAAAACGATAAATCATTTGCCGTGCTAGGTGGGGATGTAGCGGTTCCCTGTCACTCGCAATCCGCTATAGCGAGACTGAATTCCATATCGAGGGATATGATTGGTATGGTCTGCCTTACGTAAGTAGCGTTGACGTCTGAGTCCTGCGCAACAGATACCCATGAACTAGGTCAGGTCCGGAAGGAAGCAGCCTTAAGTGGTGCTCTCTGTGTGCCGCAGGAGTGCTTGGACTGAGCAGGCTGCGTGAGTAACGCATGTTGAACATATTTCAGAATATGGTGCGCGGCAGTTTAATTTTTATAAAACAAGTCTACAGCCGGTTTCGGTTGTAGACTTTTTTAGGTAGAATAGAACAAGGATTATAAAAAGAGGAGGCGCAAATTTGGCCTATCAAGCACTATACCGCGTGTATCGTCCGCAGCGTTTTGATGAAGTCGTCGGACAAGCACATATCACTCGGACGATTCAAAACGCATTGATGGAAGAACGGATGTCACATGCCTACCTATTTTCAGGCCCGCGCGGAACGGGGAAGACAAGTCTTGCGAAAATCATCGCAAAAGCGATCAACTGTGAACACGCACCTGTCAAAGAACCGTGTAATGAATGCCCGACCTGTCTCGCGATTACAGAAGGGTCGAGCCCGGATGTATTCGAAATCGATGCGGCTTCAAACAACGGAGTCGACGAAATTCGTGAAATCCGCGATAAGGTGAAGTACCCGCCTTCAGAAGCAGCCTATAAAGTTTATATCATCGATGAAGTGCATATGCTATCGACAGGAGCGTTCAATGCATTATTAAAAACGCTTGAAGAACCACCGGCACATGCGATTTTCATCTTAGCGACAACAGAGCCCCATAAAATCCCGGCGACCATCATTTCGCGTTGCCAACGTTTTGATGTCAAACGCCATGAAGTCGACCAACTAGTCGAACGGATGCAGTTCATTTTATCCGATCAAGAAATTGCCTACTCGGAGACGGCGTTACGGTTGATTGCACGGGCGGCAGACGGAGGAATGCGGGATGCCTTGAGTTTACTCGACCAAGCCGTCGCGTTTTCGAATGGGGATTTGACGGATGCTGCCGTACTCGAAGTAACGGGTGCCGTAGAAGACGAGGCGTTGCTCGCAATTGCAAATGCACTTCATAATCATCAAGTCGATCAATTATTGCAGACGCTTGAGCAGATGCAACGGGCAGGAAAAGACCTGAAGCGATTCGTCGAGGACCTAGTCTTCTTTTATCGGGATACGCTCCTGTTAAAAGCCTCACCGACGGCAGTCGATTTGTTAGAACGCGCCCGTCCGACAGAGGAATTCAAACAGTTTGTCGAAATGATTGAAGCGGAAACATGTTTTCATGTCATCGAACAACTGCATGATTGCCAACAACAGATGCGATTGACGAATCATCCACGTGTCTTAGTCGAGATTGCCTTCATCCAAATTACGGAACAGGGGCGTACGACGGGACAAATCGTCCAGTCATTGCAACAGGAAGTAAGAGAAATGAAGGAACAGATGCATCAGTTGAAAGCGAATGGTGTACCGGCAACGGAGCAAGTCGCAGCACAACCAGCTAAACGGAAGCAAGGTCGTCCGACCGTGCGGATCGCGAAAGAGCGGATTCGACAAATGCTGATGCGAGCAGAAAAAGCACAACTACTTGAAATCCAAGAGCGCTGGGATGCTATTCTAAAACTCATCTTAAAGCAAGATGGTCCGATCTATTCGCTTGTCCATGAAAGTAAACCCGTCTTGTGTTCGGGAGATACGTTATTGATTGAGTTTGATAACGGTAAGGGCTGGCATTTCGAACAAGTCATGACGAATGAACGAACGCGTTTCGTTATCGAAGAAGCCCTGTTTGAAGTATGTGGCGTCAAACGGGAGATTCTCGCAATTCTTGATCAAGACTGGAATGAATTGAAGGCAGAGTTTGTTGCAAAGCGAAATAGTAGTAATATAGAAGAGAAAGAGGTCGCTGAAGAATCGGAAAGCGATCGCTTATTATCCGAGACGCTTGGTCGTTTTGGTGATATCGTAGAATTTGAAGACTAATCTTACTTGAGGAGGAACAAATATGCGTGGTATGGGAAATATGAACAATATGATGAAACAAATGCAAAAGATGCAAAAGGATATGGCGAAAGCTCAGGAAGAACTTAAAGATTTGACAGTGACGGGTACAGCTGGCGGTGAAATGGTATCTGTCGTCGCGGATGGTCACAAAAATATCATCGATGTCATCATCAAAGAAGAAGTAGTGGATCCTGACGATGTCGAAATGATTCAAGATCTCGTCCTCGCTGCAACGAATGATGCATTGAAAAAAGTCGATGAACTTGTTTCAAGTAAGATGGGTAAATTTACGCAAGGTATGAACATGCCGGGAATGTTTTAAACTGTAGGGGGAAATCAATTGCAATATCCTGAAGCAATCAGTCGTTTGATTGAAAGTTTTACGAAGCTACCGGGGATCGGACCGAAAACGGCTGTTCGTCTTGCTTTTCATGTCTTAGACATGGAAGAAGATGATGTGTTGATGTTCGGGAAGGCACTCGTTAGCGCGAAGCGCGATATTTCTTATTGTAGCGTGTGTGGAAACATAACAGACAAAGATCCGTGTTATGTTTGTTCGGATAAACATCGTAATCGGACGGTTGTCTGTGTTGTTCAGGATTCGCGAGATGTGATTGCGATGGAGAAGATGCGAGATTATCAAGGGTTGTACCATGTACTCCACGGGGCGATTAGTCCAATGGAAGGGATTGGACCTGAAGACATTAACGTATCGAGTCTTTTGACACGTCTCCAAGAAGATGAAGCCATTACGGAAATCATCTTAGCAACGAATCCGAACATTGAGGGAGAGGCAACGGCGATGTACTTGTCACGTTTACTGAAACCGACGGGAATTCGTGTGACACGAATTGCACATGGTCTTCCTGTTGGGGGAGATTTAGAGTATGCGGACGAAGTCACATTATCCCGTGCGATGGAGGGAAGACGCGAACTATGAGTTGGTTTCGAAAAAAAATCCGAAACGAATACGATGAGCGTCTCCTTACAGAATTGTCTAAAGCAAAAGAAGACTACTTGATGAAACGTCATCTACTTGAGATTAGTTATGATGATTATGGTGATCTTGAAGCACAAATGAAATTAGCCGAGTCGTTGTATTTCTTCTATATAAGCGAAGCAAAACGAAGACGCGTTTCAATCATGATGAAGTGAACGAGTGAAGGCTGTGAGCCCGAGTGGTTTGCAGCCTTTCATCTGTTCTTAAAAAGAAGAATCGAAAAAAATGAAACTATTTTAATAAAACAGTTGTCATCCCCTAATTATCGTGGTATATTAATTCATGTCCTAAAGAGGACGCACGCTTGAAACGAACGAAAAAAACTTCTTTTAAAAAGTTGTTGACTTATCGTTCTAGACTTGGTATTCTAATTGAGTCGCCAAAACAGGCGCGGACGAACTTTGAAAACTGAACGATGAGGCAAAAAACGTATCTTCGGATACAAACAATGAATGAAGCGCAAGCTTCGTCAACGTGACTTTTAGTCACAAAAACGAGCAAGTCAAACACTTTATGGAGAGTTTGATCCTGGCTCAGGACGAACGCTGGCGGCGTGCCTAATACATGCAAGTCGAGCGCAGGAAGCTCGCGGAACTCTTCGGAGGGAAGCGAGTGGAATGAGCGGCGGACGGGTGAGTAACACGTAAGGAACCTGCCTCAAGGATTGGGATAACTCCGAGAAATCGGAGCTAATACCGGATAGTTCTTCGGACCGCATGGTCCGATGATGAAAGGCGCTTCGGCGTCACCTTGAGATGGCCTTGCGGTGCATTAGCTAGTTGGTGGGGTAATGGCCTACCAAGGCGACGATGCATAGCCGACCTGAGAGGGTGATCGGCCACACTGGGACTGAGACACGGCCCAGACTCCTACGGGAGGCAGCAGTAGGGAATCTTCCACAATGGACGAAAGTCTGATGGAGCAACGCCGCGTGAGTGATGAAGGTTTTCGGATCGTAAAACTCTGTTGTAAGGGAAGAACAGATACGAGAGGTAATGCTCGTATCCTGACGGTACCTTGCGAGAAAGCCACGGCTAACTACGTGCCAGCAGCCGCGGTAATACGTAGGTGGCAAGCGTTGTCCGGAATTATTGGGCGTAAAGCGCGCGCAGGCGGCCTTTTAAGTCTGATGTGAAAGCCCCCGGCTCAACCGGGGAGGGTCATTGGAAACTGGAAGGCTTGAGTACAGAAGAGAAGAGTGGAATTCCATGTGTAGCGGTGAAATGCGTAGAGATGTGGAGGAACACCAGTGGCGAAGGCGACTCTTTGGTCTGTAACTGACGCTGAGGCGCGAAAGCGTGGGGAGCAAACAGGATTAGATACCCTGGTAGTCCACGCCGTAAACGATGAGTGCTAGGTGTTGGGGGGTTTCCGCCCCTCAGTGCTGAAGCTAACGCATTAAGCACTCCGCCTGGGGAGTACGGCCGCAAGGCTGAAACTCAAAGGAATTGACGGGGACCCGCACAAGCGGTGGAGCATGTGGTTTAATTCGAAGCAACGCGAAGAACCTTACCAACTCTTGACATCCCCTTGACCGCTTGAGAGATCAAGTTTTCCCTTCGGGGACAAGGGTGACAGGTGGTGCATGGTTGTCGTCAGCTCGTGTCGTGAGATGTTGGGTTAAGTCCCGCAACGAGCGCAACCCCTATCCTTAGTTGCCAGCATTTAGTTGGGCACTCTAGGGAGACTGCCGGTGACAAACCGGAGGAAGGTGGGGATGACGTCAAATCATCATGCCCCTTATGAGTTGGGCTACACACGTGCTACAATGGACGGTACAAAGGGCAGCGAGACCGCGAGGTGGAGCCAATCCCAGAAAGCCGTTCCCAGTTCGGATTGCAGGCTGCAACTCGCCTGCATGAAGTCGGAATCGCTAGTAATCGCAGGTCAGCATACTGCGGTGAATACGTTCCCGGGTCTTGTACACACCGCCCGTCACACCACGAGAGTTTGCAACACCCGAAGCCGGTGAGGTAACCGCAAGGAGCCAGCCGTCGAAGGTGGGGTAGATGATTGGGGTGAAGTCGTAACAAGGTAGCCGTATCGGAAGGTGCGGCTGGATCACCTCCTTTCTAAGGAAAACGTCCCGTAAGGGACATGCCCATCGTTCAGTTTTGAGAGCTCGTCTCTCAGTCTCGTAAGAGACACTCGCACCTTGAAAACTGAAGACATCAACAAGACATCAAATTTTTTATAACCATGTCATTAGACGTGTGTTCTTAGAATACCAAAATGCTAGATCAAGGTATGAAGGGCGTACGGTGGATGCCTTGGCACTAGGAGCCGATGAAGGACGCGACGAACAGCGATATGCTTCGGGGAGCAGTAAGTATGCTTTGATCCGAGGATTTCCGAATGGGGGAACCCACCATCCGTAATGGGATGGGACATGTTACATGAATACATAGTGTAGCGTGAGGCAGACCCGGGGAACTGAAACATCTAAGTACCCGGAGGAAGAGAAAGCAAATGCGATTCCCTGAGTAGCGGCGAGCGAAACGGGAACAGCCCAAACCGGAGAGCATGCTCTCCGGGGTTGTAGGACACTCTATACGGAGTCAAAAAGGAAGACAGTAGGTGAATGACCTGGAAAGGTCGGCCGAAGAAGGTGACAGCCCTGTAGCTGAAACTGTTTTCCCTCCAGAGTGGATCCTGAGTACGGCGGGACACGTGAAACCCCGTCGGAATCCGGGAGGACCATCTCCCAAGGCTAAATACTCCCTAGTGACCGATAGTGAACCAGTACCGTGAGGGAAAGGTGAAAAGCACCCCGGAAGGGGAGTGAAATAGATCCTGAAACCGTATGCCTACAAGTAGTCAGAGCCCGTTAATGGGTGATGGCGTGCCTTTTGTAGAATGAACCGGCGAGTTACGATAGCGCGCGAGGTTAAGCTGATGAGGCGGAGCCGTAGCGAAAGCGAGTCTGAATAGGGCGCCATAGTGCGTTGTCGTAGACCCGAAACCAGGTGATCTACCCATGTCCAGGATGAAGGTCAGGTAACACTGACTGGAGGTCCGAACCCACGCACGTTGAAAAGTGCGGGGATGAGGTGTGGGTAGCGGTGAAATGCCAATCGAACCTGGAGATAGCTGGTTCTCCCCGAAATAGCTTTAGGGCTAGCCTCGAGGTTGAGAGTTCCGGAGGTAGAGCACTGATTGGACTAGGGGCCCCCACAGGGTTACCGAATTCAGTTAAACTCCGAATGCCGGCAACTTATACTCGGGAGTCAGACTGCGAGTGATAAGATCCGTAGTCAAGAGGGAAACAGCCCAGACCGCCAGCTAAGGTCCCAAAGTGTATGTTAAGTGGAAAAGGATGTGGCGCTGCCTAGACAGCTAGGATGTTGGCTTAGAAGCAGCCACCATTCAAAGAGTGCGTAATAGCTCACTAGTCGAGTGGCGCCGCGCCGAAAATGTAACGGGGCTAAACATACCACCGAAGCTGCGGATTCCGTAAGGAATGGTAGGGGAGCGTTCCAAACCGCTGTGAAGCTGTACCGTAAGGAGCAGTGGAGCGTTTGGAAGTGAGAATGCCGGTGTGAGTAGCGAAAAGAGGGGTGAGAATCCCCTCCGTCGAAAGCCCAAGGTTTCCTGAGGAAGGCTCGTCCGCTCAGGGTTAGTCTGGACCTAAGCCGAGGCCGAAAGGCGTAGGCGATGGATAACAGGTTGATATTCCTGTACCACCGATCCACCGTTTGAACAATGGGGGGACGCAGGAGGATAGTGACGCATGCGGATGGAAGTGCATGTGTAAGTTTCGAGATCGTCTGATTGGCAAATCCGTCAGGCACCAAGATCGAGGAACGACGCGGAGTCCCCTAGGGACGAAGGTCACGATTTCACACTGCCAAGAAAAGCCTCTAGTGAGGTGGAAGGTGCCAGTACCGTAAACCGACACAGGTAGGCGGGATGAGAATTCTAAGACGCGCGGGATAACTCTCGTTAAGGAACTCGGCAAAATGGTCCCGTAACTTCGGGAGAAGGGACGCTCTACATGAGTAGAGCCGCAGTGAATAGGCCCAAACGACTGTTTAGCAAAAACACAGGTCTCTGCTAAATCGCAAGATGACGTATAGGGGCTGACGCCTGCCCGGTGCTGGAAGGTTAAGGGGATGGGTTAGCGCAAGCGAAGCTTTGAACCGAAGCCCCAGTAAACGGCGGCCGTAACTATAACGGTCCTAAGGTAGCGAAATTCCTTGTCGGGTAAGTTCCGACCCGCACGAAAGGCGTAACGATTTGGGCACTGTCTCAACGAGAGACCCGGTGAAATCATAGTACCTGTGAAGATGCAGGTTACCCGCGACAGGACGGAAAGACCCCATGGAGCTTTACTACAGCCTGATATTGAGGCTTTGTGCATGATGTACAGGATAGGCGGGAGACGTCGAGACCGGAGCGCCAGCTTCGGAGGAGTCACCCTTGGGATACCGCCCTTCATGCATAGAGTCTCTAACTCGCAGCCGTAATCCGGCTGGAGGACCGTGTCAGGCGGGTAGTTTGACTGGGGCGGTCGCCTCCTAAACAGTAACGGAGGCGCCCAAAGGTTCCCTCAGAATGGTTGGAAATCATTCGTAGAGCGCAAAGGCAGAAGGGAGCTTGACTGCGAGACCTACAAGTCGAGCAGGGACGAAAGTCGGGCTTAGTGATCCGGTGGTTCCGCATGGAAGGGCCATCGCTCAACGGATAAAAGCTACCCTGGGGATAACAGGCTGATCTCCCCCAAGAGTCCACATCGACGGGGAGGTTTGGCACCTCGATGTCGGCTCATCGCATCCTGGGGCTGGAGTAGGTCCCAAGGGTTGGGCTGTTCGCCCATTAAAGCGGTACGCGAGCTGGGTTCAGAACGTCGTGAGACAGTTCGGTCCCTATCCGTCGTGGGCGCAGGAAATTTGAGGAGAGCTGTCCTTAGTACGAGAGGACCGGGATGGACGCACCGCTGGTGTACCAGTTGTTCCGCCAGGAGCATCGCTGGGTAGCTACGTGCGGACGGGATAAATGCTGAAAGCATCTAAGCATGAAGCCCCCTCCAAGATGAGATTTCCCTTTGAGTAATCAAGAAAGACCCCTCAGAGACGATGAGGTAGATAGGTC
>NZ_JNIS01000001.1:1605000-1712500 GCF_000702625.1 Exiguobacterium oxidotolerans JCM 12280
AAATGGTCCCGTAACTTCGGGAGAAGGGACGCTCTACATGAGTAGAGCCGCAGTGAATAGGCCCAAACGACTGTTTAGCAAAAACACAGGTCTCTGCTAAATCGCAAGATGACGTATAGGGGCTGACGCCTGCCCGGTGCTGGAAGGTTAAGGGGATGGGTTAGCGCAAGCGAAGCTTTGAACCGAAGCCCCAGTAAACGGCGGCCGTAACTATAACGGTCCTAAGGTAGCGAAATTCCTTGTCGGGTAAGTTCCGACCCGCACGAAAGGCGTAACGATTTGGGCACTGTCTCAACGAGAGACCCGGTGAAATCATAGTACCTGTGAAGATGCAGGTTACCCGCGACAGGACGGAAAGACCCCATGGAGCTTTACTACAGCCTGATATTGAGGCTTTGTGCATGATGTACAGGATAGGCGGGAGACGTCGAGACCGGAGCGCCAGCTTCGGAGGAGTCACCCTTGGGATACCGCCCTTCATGCATAGAGTCTCTAACTCGCAGCCGTAATCCGGCTGGAGGACCGTGTCAGGCGGGTAGTTTGACTGGGGCGGTCGCCTCCTAAACAGTAACGGAGGCGCCCAAAGGTTCCCTCAGAATGGTTGGAAATCATTCGTAGAGCGCAAAGGCAGAAGGGAGCTTGACTGCGAGACCTACAAGTCGAGCAGGGACGAAAGTCGGGCTTAGTGATCCGGTGGTTCCGCATGGAAGGGCCATCGCTCAACGGATAAAAGCTACCCTGGGGATAACAGGCTGATCTCCCCCAAGAGTCCACATCGACGGGGAGGTTTGGCACCTCGATGTCGGCTCATCGCATCCTGGGGCTGGAGTAGGTCCCAAGGGTTGGGCTGTTCGCCCATTAAAGCGGTACGCGAGCTGGGTTCAGAACGTCGTGAGACAGTTCGGTCCCTATCCGTCGTGGGCGCAGGAAATTTGAGGAGAGCTGTCCTTAGTACGAGAGGACCGGGATGGACGCACCGCTGGTGTACCAGTTGTTCCGCCAGGAGCATCGCTGGGTAGCTACGTGCGGACGGGATAAATGCTGAAAGCATCTAAGCATGAAGCCCCCTCCAAGATGAGATTTCCCTTTGAGTAATCAAGAAAGACCCCTCAGAGACGATGAGGTAGATAGGTCACGGGTGGAAGCATGGTGACATGCGGAGCTGAGTGATACTAATCGGTCGAGGCCTTGTTCTAGCAGATGATTGTTGATGACTTCAGTTTTGAGGGCGCGAGCCCGTCGTCTGGTGACGATAGCCAAGTGGTCACACCCGTTCCCATGCCGAACACGGAAGTTAAGCACTTGAACGCCGAAAGTAGTTGGGGGCTTCCCCCTGTGAGGATAGGACGTTGCCAGGCAATTGAAAAGGACCGATCTGCATCTTGCAGGTCGGTCTTTTGTATTTTAAAAATAAGAGGTGTATTTCATGAAAAGTCAGCTTCCAATCATTGAGGCGCTTAAGCGACATGTCGAACGTAAGGCAACATCCTGGCACGTTCCTGGTCATAAAAATGGATCACTCGTATTAGGTCTACCTGATTTTTTTGAATGGGATAAAACAGAACTAGCTGGCTTAGATGATTTTCACCATCCGACGGAAGCGATTCTAGAAGCAAAAGCATTGTTGCGTGAAATCTATGATTCGGAAGATAGTCATTTTTTAATCAATGGTTCAACAAGTGGTAACTGGGCAATGCTTGCGGCTGTGACTAAACGAGGAGATCGCGTCTACGTTCAGAGAAATTCACATAAGTCGATTTTTAATGCACTCGAATGGTTAGGATTGTCTCCAATCTTCATGAGCCCTGAGTATGATGAAGAAACACAAATCGCCGGCAATGTTTCACGTGAAACATTAAAGGAAGCGTTAACATCTTATCCGGGTGGAGTCGCGGTATTTTTAACTTCACCGAGTTACTATGGAGAAACAGCAGCTATCGAAGAAATCGTAGCAGTGACAGCACGTTATAAAATACCATTATTAGTTGATGAGGCACATGGTGCGCATTTTGGAGAAGCAGTTGGAATCCGTTCAGCCTTTGAACAGGGCGCTACAGCTGTCGTCCAATCTGCTCATAAGACGTTACCGGCATTGACGATGGGGGCTTGGATTCATGAGCGATTAACGGATGTACAACGTCGTAAGCTCCACCATGCACTCCAGTCGTTTCAAACATCAAGCCCTTCGTATCTCATCATGGCTTCGCTCGATTATGCTCGATACTATCGACAGCAGTGGACGATTGATGAAATGGAAGAGGTCCGGAACAGTCATCAACTGTTCAAAGACGAACTCGACGGACTAGAAGGAATGCATGCTTTTACTTTTGATGATTGGTCACGCGTGATTCTTTCCTATGAGAACTATTCCGGAGAACAGTTACTCGATGCATTAGCCAATGAAAAAATAGATGCAGAGTTTGCTTTAGCTTCATTTGTCGTCTGCATTTTACCTCTTCACAAATTATCGGAAACTGTACGAACTCAGTGGTTAAGACAGGTAAAAGATGCGATTGAAAAGTTGAAAATGAAAGGAATTCCCTCAAAAAGGTATATCGAGCAATCAATTATGGGTAAAATAAAAGTATCATCACTCGCTTGCCCACTGGATCAGTTAGAGGAGAGGGAATATCGGAATCTTCCGCTTCGTGAAACGATTGGTCAGATTGCACTTGAAACGATTATTCCATATCCGCCAGGTATTCCAGTCTTGTTGCGAGGAGAGCGTGTGACAAAAGAACAGATAGTATGTATTGAGCATCATATAGCCGCATCCGTCCATCTTCAGGGTGGAGAGTCTTTGCAAGAAGGTACGTTGCGTGTCATAGAGGAAGGGTTTGTTGAATGAAGGGAACGTTTATTACAGTCGAAGGACCAGATGGTGCAGGGAAAACGACACAGCTTCAATTGATGGCAGAAGGATTAAAACGACAGGGATATCAGGTCGTCATGACACGGGAGCCAGGTGGGACACGCATTGGTAATGAGATTCGTTCGTTGATTCTGAATCCAGATTTCACGGAGATGGATGAAATGACAGAAATTTTATTGTATGCGGCGTCACGGGCGCAGCACGTCAATGAATTGATTCGTCCGTCACTTACAGCTGGGACGGTCGTTTTATGTGATCGTTTCGTTGATGCCTCGATTGCGTATCAAGGATATGGACTCGGGTATTCAATTGAACAGATCCGTAACGTCAATCAGCAAGCAACAGGAGGATTAACCCCTGATCGAACGTACTTGTTTGACTTGACGGTCATGGACTCGAAAAGACGAATGATTGAACGAGGGGCGCTTGACCGGATCGAGCAACGGGATGATGCATTCAGAGAACGTGTCTATCATGGCTTTTTATCATTAGCCACGTCAGAACCGGAACGCATTCGATTGATTGACGCCAATCAATCGATTGAAGCGGTCCAGTCGCTATTGTTAGAAGATGTGTTAGCCTATTTGAAGAAAAGGGAGAGATTATCATGAAAATGGTCATTACGATTGTTCAAGATAAAGATAGCTTACGTTTAGCAGAAGCGCTTGTTGAAAATGATTTCCGGGCAACCAAACTTGCGACGACGGGCGGCTTTTTAAAAGAAGGTAACACGACCTTCATGATTGGGGTCCAAAGCGAGCGTGTTGATGATTTGATGCGTTTGATCAAGAAAAATTGTTCGAGCCGCGATCAGATGGTCTCACCGATCTCACCGATGGGTGGACATGCCGACTCGTATATTCCTTATCCGGTTGAAGTCCAGGTCGGGGGCGCGACAGTCTTCGTCTTGCCAATCGAAGGGTTTCATCAGTTCTGATGCGGACATTTCATGAGCTTGAACAAACACAATCCGTCATTTCGACGATTCTTCAAAATTCTTTACGAGCAAATCGAATCAATCATGCTTATATCTTTACGGGAGACTATGAGCCGCTTCTTTTGGAAGCGGCTCAATTGTTCGCCAAGAGTTTATTTTGTGAGCGGAAAGATCAAGTCGAGCCGTGTAATGAATGTCGAAGCTGTCGACGGATGGATAGCGGAAACCTTGTCGATTACTACCAGATTGAGCCAGATGGGGCAACCATCAAAAAAGAACAAATCCAGCAATTGATGCATGACTTGTCACTTCGGGGGTTAGAAGGGGATCGGCAAATCTATGTCGTGACGCAAGCACACCGGATGACGCCGCAAGCAGCGAATAGTTTATTGAAGTTCTTTGAAGAACCGGGCGAAGGAAAAGTAGCGATTCTACTAACGAATCAGCCACAACTGTTATTACCGACGATTCGTTCTCGTGGACAACTGTTAAGTTTTCGACCGGCCGATCGTGTGATGATTGGACAAGTTTTATCGGAAAAAACGTCCCGAGATGCGGAGTTAACCCAACTTGCGGCTCGCGTCTATTCAAAAATTGATGATGCGGAGCAAGCCTTAATCGAAGACTGGTTTGTAAATGCGCGAGCGTCAGTGTTACAATTGATGGAGGAATTAGCGAATCGTCCGGCAGACTTGCCTTTGTTCGTTCAAGAGAAGTGGATTAATCAATTTAAGAATCGGCAAGACGTCCGGATTGGTCTAGAACTCGTGACGTGTTTCTTCGAAGATGCCTTGCATCTGAAGTTGAATCCATCATGGGAGATCATTACGTATACGAATAGCCGACCATTACTTGAGCAGATGGGTGGAAAGAGTCAGGCGACGATCACCCGCTGGTTGCAGGCAGTACTTGCAGCCGTCAAACGGGTCGAAGCGAATGTTAATCCTCAATTAACAGTTGAGCGTCTCATGTTTGACTTACAGAAAGGGTAGAGCGATATGCTAGAAGTAGTAGGCGTTCGCTTTAAAGAAGCGGGCAAAATTTATTATTTTGCACCTGGACAAGAGTCATTATCACGAGGACAAGCCGTCATCGTGGAGACAGTACGGGGCATTGAATATGGCGAAGTGGTAATCGCTGATAAACAAATGGACGAGGAAGATGTGGTCTTACCATTAAAATCAATTCTTCGGATTGCTGATGATAAAGATGCAATGATCGTCCGTGAAAATAAAGTAGCAGCACTTGATGCACATGCAGTGTGTGTCGAAAAGATTCGCGAACATAAGCTCGATATGAAACTCGTGGACGTCGAATATACGTTTGATCGTAATAAAGTCATCTTTTACTTCACAGCGGAAGGCCGCGTCGACTTCCGGGAACTCGTTAAAGATTTAGCAGCAGTCTTCCGGACACGGATTGAGTTGCGCCAAATCGGAGTGCGGGATGAAGCGAAATTGCTCGGTGGAATCGGGCCGTGCGGCCGTGTTCTCTGCTGTTCATCGTTCTTAGGTGAATTTGAGCCGGTCTCAATCAAGATGGCGAAAGATCAAAACTTATCACTGAACCCAACGAAGATTTCCGGGGTCTGTGGCCGTTTAATGTGCTGTTTGAAATACGAGAACGATACGTATGAAGAAATGCGACGTGATCTACCGGATTACGGAAAACGTCTGACTGTACCAGAAGGCGAAGGTCGTGTCGTCGGATTGAACATCCTCGATCAAGTAGTTCAAATCGAACTGAAAGACCGTTCCCGCGTTCTGACTTATTCGATGGAAGAATTGTTATCCGTCGGTGCCGTAAAACAAAAACGACCAAAAGAATGACGGGGTGCATACGCGTGGAGAGAGTCGATAAAAAAGAAATCATTACGCGTGTCGATGCGATCGAGCAACAGATTCATTTGCTGACTGAGCATCTGAGCGTATTAAAAGATCAGCTTGCTTACATGATGGAGGAAAATCAACACCTCTACCTCGAAAATCATCACCTGCGTGAGAAGGTGGAGCGAGACGAACAACAACCGATTACAGAAGAAGCGGAAGCCGAAGCGTTAGTAGGTGCCGGATACGATAACCTCGGTCGCCTCTATCAAGAAGGATTCCACATTTGTAACTTGCACTACGGTCAAGTCCGTAAAGACGGGGATTGCCTGTTCTGCTTGTCCATGTTAACGAAACATTGAGAGGCTGACTTCCTAGGAGTCAGTCTTTTTTTCAGAAAGGAAGACACATATGCTTGAATTATTACCAGATGAACGACTCGACCATCTCCTCGGAAGAGACGGCCGCATCATTCAAAGTCCAACCGTCTTTTCTTATTCACTAGATGCTGCGTTACTTGCGCAATTCGTCTGGGTCCCAATCCGCCAAGGCAAGTTAGTCGATTTGTGTGCCGGGAATGGCGCGATTCCGCTCTTTTTATCGTACCGGACGAGTGGAACGATTACGGGACTCGAAATTCAACCACGCCTCGTCGAGATGGCACGTCGGAGTATTACGTTAAACGAAAAGGAAGAGCAACTCCAAATGATTGAAGGGGATGTCAAAACGGCAGGAAAACAACTTGGCTACGGTACGTATGATGTCGTGACCTGCAACCCGCCATACTTTTTAGCGAATGAATCATCGAATCGAAATGAGAGTGAACATTATACGATTGCCCGACATGAAGTCTTATGTACACTCGAAGATTGTATTCGTTCAGCCGCCGACTTACTTAAACAAGGCGGGAAAACGGCATTCGTCCATCGTCCGGAACGTTTACTCGACATCGTGACCCTGATGCGTCAGTACCGGATTGAGCCGAAGCGGATGCAATTGATTTATCCGAAGGCAGGGAAAGAAGCGAATATGCTGTTGATTGAAGGCATCAAGGACGCAAAACCTGGCTTAAAAGTCCTTCCTCCCTTCATCGTCTACGAGCAAGACGATACGTATACGGCACAAATGCGGGAACACCTGAATGTCTAAGCATGCGATCTATATCGTGCGTTGCCGTGATGGGAGTCTGTATACAGGGTACGCTGTCGATGTCGAGAAGCGTGTTGCGACACACAATACGGGTCAGGGTGCGAAGTACACACGGGCACGGCTACCGGTCGTCCTTGCGTACACAGAGTCGTTTGAGACGAAATCGGACGCACTGAAACGCGAGTATGCGATCAAGCAATTGACACGTGCGAAAAAAGAACAGCTTATTCAAGGAGGGACGTCATGAAGGCAACGAGTAGTTTTAAGGATCAAACGAATGGCTTATATATCGTACCGACACCAATCGGGAACTTAGAGGATATGACGTATCGAGCCGTGCGCATTTTACAAGAGGCCGATATCATCGCGGCAGAAGATACACGCCAGACGATGAAATTGTGCAATCACTTTGAAATCGACACGAAACTCGTCAGTTATCACGAACACAATAAGCAAGTTAGCGGTGAACGGCTGCTCGAAGACTTATTGTCGGGGAAACAGGTCGCCCTCGTCTCCGACGCTGGAATGCCCGGGATTTCTGATCCGGGGAGCGACTTAATCCGACTCGCGATTGCAGCAGACATCCCGGTCGTCGTCTTACCTGGTGCGAATGCGGCATTGACGGCACTCGTCGCGTCCGGTCTACCGACGGAACGTTTTTTATACTATGGCTTTTTACCACGCAAGAAAAAAGAGCGGCGTGAAGCACTCGAGACGTTACGTTATGAGCAAGGAACATTGATTTTTTATGAAGCGCCACACCGGTTAAAGGAAATGCTTGGAGGTCTCCTCGAAATACTCGGTGATCGCCAACTCACGCTTGCCCGCGAGTTGACGAAGCGTTATGAAGAATACATTCGTGGATCGGTGACGGAAGCGTTAGACTGGGCGAAAGAAGATGTCCGTGGCGAATTTGTCGTCATCGTCGAAGGAACGACAGAGGAACGTCCGAGCGAAATCCAGCAAGAAGCAGATCCACTCGACCAAATCGAACGGTATATCGCGGATGGTGAAAAACCGAATGCAGCGTTAAAGCGTGTCGCGAAGGAACGGGGACTTGACCGACAAGCCTTATACTTGTCCTATCACGAGTCGAAATGAAAAAAAGGAAGCGTACCGAATCGGCGCGCTTCCTTCTTGGTGTTATTCGTTTCCTGCGTAATGACGATCGAGGAAATCTTTTAACTCAACGAGGACACGTTGTGCGCCATCTGGAGAGAGAATTAATTTTCCGTCTGCTAATTTGAAGTTGTCTTCTGATACTTCACCTGTGACTTGGCAAGTCATGTTTGGTTTGTATTTTTTAAGAATGATTTGCTCGTTATCAACGTAGATTTCGAGTGCATCTTTCTCTGCGATTTGAAGTGTGCGGCGAAGTTCGATTGGAATGACTACCCGGCCGAGCTCGTCTACTTTACGTACAATACCTGTTGATTTCATTTTGTTGTTCCTCCTCTGGATGTCTAAGTCTCTGTTTTTTTGGAAAATCGTCAAAATTCGACATCACTTCTATAGAATGTAGAATACTAAACTTTCCAAAAGTAGTCAACCAATCTGAATAGCTTGAAATCAAAATGTCATTTATTTCTCAAAAAAGCCATAATTGAAACGATTTATTAATAGTTTTTCCCTTTTTAAAGGAATTCAAACTATTTAGTGTGTTTTTTTGTAATTTGATGTCTGATGTCAAAAAATGTTTCGATTCGACAAAAAACGAGTTTCGACAGCGGCGGTAGAACAGCGTATAATAATGGAATGAACAATAGAACGGAGGAATAACATGGCAAAAACATTTTATATCACGACACCGATTTATTATCCTAGCGCGAAGCTACATATCGGTCATGCGTACACGACGGTCGCAGGAGACGCGATGGCCCGTTATAAACGTCTTCAAGGATTCGATGTGCGTTACTTAACAGGAACGGATGAGCACGGACAAAAAATTCAGGAAAAAGCAGCTGAAGCAGGTATTTCTGAACAAGCATTCGTCGACGGTGTCGTCGAGCAGATTAAAGTCTTGTGGGATCGTCTCGATATCTCGTATGACGATTACATTCGGACGACAGAACCACGCCATAAGAAAGTCGTCGAACACGTTTTTGAGACGTTACTCGAAAAAGGTGATATCTATCTTGGTGAATACGAAGGTTGGTATTCGATCCCGGATGAGACGTATTACACGGAATCACAGTTAGTGGATGGAAAAAGTCCAGATAGCGGCCATCCCGTCGAACTTGTTCGTGAGGAATGTTATTTCTTCCGAATTAGTAAGTATGCCGATCGTTTAGTCGAATACTTTGAAGCGAATCCATCGTTCATCTTACCGGAATCACGGAAGAATGAAATGATCAACAACTTCATTAAACCAGGTCTCCAAGATCTTGCCGTCTCACGGACGACATTTGATTGGGGTGTCAAAGTCCCATCGAATCCGAAACACGTCGTCTACGTTTGGGTGGATGCCTTGACGAACTATATCTCGTCACTCGGTTACGGGACGGATGATCAAGGAAACTTCGACAAGTACTGGCCAGCAGACGTTCATCTCGTCGGAAAAGAAATCGTTCGTTTCCATACGATCGTTTGGCCGGCACTCTTGATGGCACTCGACCTTCCACTGCCGAAGCAAGTTTTCGCGCACGGCTGGTTGTTGATGAAAGACGGGAAGATGTCGAAATCAAAAGGGAACGTCGTTGATCCGATTCCGATGATTGATCGTTACGGTCTCGATGCCCTTCGTTATTACCTCTTACGCGAAGTCCCATTCGGTTCAGATGGCATGTTTACACCGGAAGCGTTCGTTGAGCGGATGAATTTTGATCTTGCAAACGACCTCGGGAACTTACTCAACCGGACGATTGCGATGGTCACGAAATACTTTGATGGGGTCATCCCGACCTATGCGGGAAATGTTACGCCGTTCGATGCGACATTGTCGACGCTTGCGAAAGAAACAGTCGAGAAGGTCGAGGCTTCGATGGAACATATGGAATTCTCGGTTGCCTTAGCGCACGTCTGGCAATTAATCAGTCGCGCGAACAAGTACATCGACGAAACACAGCCGTGGGTACTCGCGAAAGATGAAACGAAGACGAATGAACTCGGCTCGGTCATGGTCCACCTCGTTGGAACGCTTCGTCACGTTGCGATCATGTTGCAACCGTTCATGACGCAATCGCCGACCGAGATGTTCCGTCAGCTCGGTCTTGCTGGTCAGCCGATGAACTGGGAAGCACTCGAACAGTTCGCGTCGATTGAAGAAGGAACAAAAGTCGGTACCGCTGAACCGATTTTCCCGCGCCGCGACATGAAAGAGGAAGTCGAAGCAATCGTCGAAATGATGCAACAAGCATCTGCTGCCCGAGTTGAGGAAGAAGAAGTCGAAGAAACAGATGAAGATGTTCGTCCAGAAACGACGATTGATGTCTTTGATCAAATTGAGCTACGTGTCGGCGAAGTCGTCACAGCAGAAAAAATCAAAAAAGCAAAAAAACTGTTGAAGTTAACGGTCGACATGGGGAAAGAAACACGCCAAATCGTTTCAGGCATCGCTGAATGGTACGAGCCGGAAGACCTAGTCGGTCGGAAGGTCATCGTCGTCGCGAACTTGAAGCCGGTCACTCTCCGTGGCGAATTATCGCAAGGTATGGTGCTTGCGGCTGAAAAATCAGGTAAACTTGAACTAGCGACCGTCCCGTCAACGATGGCGAACGGTGCCAGTGTAAAATAATTCGGATGCCTGTGGACTTCACGTCACAGGCATTTTTTTGAAAAAGGAGTCGAGGATATTGTTAATCGATACACACACACATTTAAATTCCGATCAGTTCGACGGAGACGTCGAAGAAACGATTGAACGCGCACGCGCGAACGGAGTCTCACCGATGATCGTCGTCGGATTCGATCATAAGACGATCGACCGGGCGATGGAACTCGTCGAACAGTATGACGACCTGTATGCCGTCATCGGTTGGCATCCCGTCGATTCAATCGATTTTGATGAGGAGGCGTACGCGAAAGTCGAACGGTTGATGGACCATGAGAAAGTCGTCGCCCTCGGTGAAATCGGTCTTGATTATCACTGGGATACGTCACCAAAAGATGTCCAAGAAGCGGCGTTCCGTAAACAAATTCAACTCGCGAAGAAAAAGAATAAGCCAATCGTCATCCACAACCGGGAAGCAACGGAAGATACGTTACGTATTCTCGAAGAAGAAGATGCAAAAGAAGTCGGTGGGATTCTCCATAGCTACAGCATGAGTGCCGAGCTGTTACCCCGTTGCCTAGCGATGAACTTTTATATTTCACTCGGTGGACCGGTAACGTTTAAAAATGCGAAGATGCCAAAACGTGTCGCTCAAGAAGTTCCGCTTGATCGGTTACTCGTCGAGACAGATTGTCCTTACCTGACACCGACACCATACCGCGGCAAACGCAATGAACCAGCGTACGTCCGGTTCGTGGCGGAAGAAATCGCGCAACTGCGTGGCATGATGTATGCCGATATCGAACAAGCGACAACAGAAAACGCGAAGCGGGTCTTCCTTCTCCCATGATGCGTTCGTTCTCTTATATCGCGACAGGGTGTGCCTTATTGTTAATTGCGAGTCTGATCTACTTGGCGATGGATCATCCGCGTGACGTCACTATCATGATTGACGGACAAGAACAACACGTCAAGACGATAGAAACATCAGTCTATGGTGTCTTACGTGAAAATGGAATCGAAGTGAGAGCGGAGGATGACATCGAACCTTCGCGCAGTGCGGATTTACCAAAGAACGGTTTGATTGTCATCCAACGTGCAAAAGAAATTACGATGATTGTCGGATACGGTCAAGCACAGACGGTTCGGACACATGCTCGTCTTGTATCGGATTTATTGAAAGAACGTGGCATCGTCCAAGCCGATACCGATGATGTATACCCTTCGATCCATGCCGTCTTGACGACCGGGATGACAGTCCGGTTCCGTGAAGCATTTCCGGTTGACGTCGTCATCGGAGGACGAGCCAGTCAAGTCTATACGTACCAAACGACCGTCCGTGAGCTCCTTGCGAAACAAGGAGTGACGTTACAAGCAACAGACCGTGTTGCGCCGAGCCTCGATACCGTTGTCTCGGAAGATACGCTCGTCACCGTCAATACGACGCGACGGGCGACCTTAACGGAAGAACAGTTGCTTCCGTTCGATGTCGAGCAAGTAGAAGATCCGACATTACCGAAAGGACAACAACTTGTAACGACGACGGGGCGTCCTGGAATCAGGACCCAAAAGTACGAATTGACGCTCGCTGACGGGCTCAGTAAAGAGAAGAAGTTACTGACCGATGAAGTAACGAGTGAACCGGTGAAACAAATCATTAAAGTCGGGACAAAACCGATTGAACGAGTAGAAACACCGGCACCTGTCTTCAATGAAGAGGAGGCAACGACGCCATTGACGGTCGCACCGGAAGTCACGGCAGACTTAGACTTCAAGAATGCGAAGACGCTGATGGTCGAGGCGACGGCCTATACGAATGACCCGGCATCGAACGGGAGTCAATTGTATGATGGGCGTGCATTGACAGCGACGGGGTACGATGTCACGGATACAATCACCTATCAAGGGTTACCGATCGTCGCCGTCGACCCGAAAGTAATTCCGCTCGGGACGAAAGTGTATGTCGAGGGAGTCGGACTGGCGGTCGCGCTCGATACGGGTGGCGCCATTAAAGGCAATAAAATTGATGTCCTCGTCAATGGTGAACAGACGGCGAAGACGTTCGGGCGGAAGACCGTCAAGCTTTGGGTCATTCCGAATGAGTCGGGCACGGAAGCGGGCAGTTGACGCTTCCTTGTTTTTTTCGTGGAAACAGGTACAATTACGGAAGTGTTTGAAGAAGGTGGAGAAGAACTGATGCAAAAACGCTTAAAAGAAGTCATCGTCGTCGAAGGACGTGACGATACGACACGACTACAGGAAGTATTCAATGTCGATACAATTGAAACGAACGGCTCTGCCGTCAATGAGCAAACGTTACAACGAATTGAAAAAGCACTCGAACGCCGAGGCGTCATCGTCTTCACGGATCCAGACTTTCCGGGTGACCGGATTCGCGCACGTATCAATGAACGTGTTCCGGGATGCAAACAAGCCTATCTGCCACGTGCGGACGCAAAAGATAAACGCGGTAAAATCGGTGTCGAGCATGCTTCGCCGCAGGCAATCGAACGTGCACTCGCAGCCGTTTATGAAACAGAAGAAGTCCATGTCGCAGAAGTGACACGGGATATGATACTTGCAGCAGACTTAATCGGTGGTCCGTCAGCATCGTCACGTAGACGTCGGCTCGGACAGTTGCTTGCGATTGGTGAACCGAATGCGAAACAACTCGTCAAACGCGTCGCTTCGATCCGGATCACAAAAGAGGAATGGGACGCTGCACTGAGACAGCTAGAGGAGGAACAAGATTGAAAGACATCGCAACACTACACCGGACAAAGGAAATCCTTGCGCGACACGGATTTTCATTTAAGAAGTCCTTAGGACAAAACTTTTTAATCGATTTGAACGTACTCGCGAACATTGTCGGCGCTGCTTCGTTAACAAAGGAGAGCGGTGTTCTTGAGATCGGACCGGGAATCGGGTCGTTGACGGAACAGTCCGCGAAACAGGCGAAAAAAGTCGTCGCCCTTGAAATCGACCAACGGCTGTTACCGATTTTAGATGATTCGCTCTCACCTTATCCGAACGTCAAAATCATCCATGGAGATGCACTTGAACTGGATCTCGAAACGATTGTCAACGAGGAGTTCACACAAGAAGGAATTACGGATCTTGCGGTCGTCGCAAACTTACCGTACTATGTCACAACACCAATCATCATGCGGATATTAGAGGCGAAAGCACCATTCCGGACACTCATCATGATGATTCAAAAGGAAGTCGCGGAACGAATCGGTGCGAAACCAGGTACAAAAGCGTATGGTTCATTATCGATTGCGATTCAATACTATGCGGAAGCGGAAGTCTGTTTCACGGTGCCGAAGCAAGTCTTTATTCCCGCTCCGAACGTCGATTCGGCTGTCATCCGCTTGAACATCCGAAAAGAGCCGGCCGTCCAAACGAAAGATGAAAAATTATTCTTCGAAGTCGCGCGTGCAAGTTTCGCCCAGCGTCGGAAGACGATTTTAAATAATTTGTCGAGCCACTTCGGAAAAGCAGAAAAAGAAGCTGTCGAAGCCGCGCTGCATGAAGCAGGTATCGACCCAAGACGTCGTGGTGAAACGCTCAGCTTGCAGGAATTTGCACAGCTTGCAGACGCACTTTTGCCGATTAAAAAACGTTGACGGTAGCGAAAAGAAAAGATATAATATTGCCTCTTTCTAATATTTAATTAATATGCTATAATAAATATTAGTGAGGTGAAGCGTATGCCAAAGACGTTGAACGAAATCAGACATGTTTTCGAAACACATGTTGGTGAAAGACTGACGCTAAAAGCAAGCGGCGGTCGTAAAAAGGTCGTAACCCGAATCGGAACGCTCGTTGAGACGTATCCTTCGGTGTTTGTAGTCAAGCTAGACGCAGAGCGCCACAATGTCGAGCGAGTTTCTTATAGCTACGCTGACGTGTTAACCGACTCCGTACAAATCGAATTTGCGAATTCGTAAACTTACCTTCCGAAGCGGACAGAAATGTTCGCTTCTTTTTTTGTGGAAAGGTTGATACAATTCGTACAGGATACGTACTAGAGGAGGAACGGCACGATGACGATTATTGTAAAGGCACCAGCGAAAATCAATTTAGTGTTGGATGCAACGGCGAAGCGGACAGATGGTTACCATGATGTACATATGGTGATGACGACAGTAGACTTAGCGGATCGCTTAGAGTTGACGGAACTTCCGTCAGGGGAGATTCGGATGAATGCGCAGCACGCCTATGTCCCGAACGACGAGCGGAACTTGGCTTACAAAGCGGCAGCCGTCTTAAAGAAAAAATTTAACATCCAGGCTGGAGTAGAGATTTATCTTGAGAAACAAATTCCGGTCGCAGCGGGTCTTGCCGGCGGATCGAGTGACGCTGCCGCGACATTACGCGGTTTAAATGATTTATGGCAGCTCGGATTGACGCTCGAACAACTCGCAGAAATCGGTGCAGAAGTCGGTTCGGATGTCCCGTTTTGTGTCATGGGCGGGACGGCGATCGCGACAGGACGTGGTGAAAAGCTTGAAAAATTGATTGCTCCGCCTCCGTGCTGGGTCGTGCTTGCGAAACCAACGATCGGTGTGTCGACGGCAGACGTTTATGGCGCACTCGATTTGACGACGGCCAAACGACCGGATGTCGAAGCGATGATTACAGCTGTTAAAGAGCAGGATTTTACGGCGATTTGTCAATCACTTGGTAATGTTCTTGAGTCGGTCACGTTACCGATGCACCCGGAAGTCGAGCAAATCAAGGATTTCATGACGAGTTGCGGGGCGGAAGGTGTCTTGATGAGCGGGAGTGGTCCAACGGTTTTCGCGTTGACGGAACATGAGAACCGAGCCCAACGTCTCTATAATGGCTTAAGAGGTTTTTGTAACGAAGTCTACGTCGTTCGTCTTTTAGGCGAAAACCATTGATAATATCCGTATGAAAATGATATATTCACTAGTGAATATTCGGAATTACGGAGAGGTGGAACAATTTAGATGAAAATTCGGAGAAGTGGTCGGTTAGTCGATATGACACGTTATCTACTCGACCATCCGCATCATCTGATCTCATTGACAATTTTCGCAGAACGCTATAAATCTGCAAAATCGTCAATCAGTGAAGATTTAGATATCGTGAGTGAAATGTTAGAGCATGAAGGAACAGGACGACTCGTCACAGTCCCTGGGGCTGCGGGCGGTGTCATGTTCATTCCGACATGGAGTAGCGAAAAAGCATTACCGTTCATCGATGATTTATGTGAACGCGTCGCACGGCCAGATCGTCTGTTGCCGGGTGGGTATTTGTATCTGACAGATTTACTTGGCAATCCACGGATGGTCAAGCAGATGGGACAAGTTTTTGCATCTGTCTTCAGTCAGAAAAAAGTTGATGTCGTCATGACGATTGCGACAAAAGGAATTCCGCTTGCTTACGCCGTCGCTGAACAACTCGGTGTACCGTTCGTGATCGTACGCTCGGATAGCCGCGTCACGGAAGGGTCGACCGTCAGCATCAATTACGTATCAGGCTCATCAAAAGCGATTCGGACGATGGCGCTTGCGCGACGAAGTCTTCCGCGCGGAGCGAACGTCTTGCTGATTGATGACTTCATGAAAGCTGGGGGAACGATTCGTGGGATGATGAGTTTACTGAGCGAGTTCGAAGCGAAAGTAGCCGGTGTCGGGGTCTTGATTGAAGCAGAAGGTGCCGAGAAAAAGATGGTCAGTGAATACGTCAGCTTAATGAAACTTGCCGACGTCGATGTCGATCTCGGACAAATTCAAGTGAAGCGTGGGAACGTCGACCAGTATTTCACAAGTGATGGGAATACCTGAATTTGACACATGATTTATTTGAAACTATACTGTAATTATCAAACTTTTGGAAATTATGCCTAAAAAGATTGGAAAAAGCTAAACCTTTATTTGTTTTGAACCGTAAGTAGAAGTAGACAACGAAGAGTTGTGACATCGGTTACTAAAAGGGGTGCGGACAAAATGAACGTTACGGACGTTAAAATTCGTCGCGTCGTGGCAGAGGGGCGCATGAAAGCACTCGCCTCGATTACGCTCGATCACGAATTCGTAGTACACGATTTACGTGTGATTGAAGGGAACAGTGGTCTCTTCGTCGCGATGCCAAGCAAACGGACGCAAGAAGGCATCTTTCGTGATGTCGCTCATCCAATCAATGCATTAATGCGAAAAAAGGTCGAAGATTCAGTACTAGAAGCATATGTGTTGCGTGAAGAAAATGAAGAAGTGAATGATCTAGAGATGACGCCAGTCGAATTAACGGATCGTCCTTAATAGAAAAGATCGGTTGCCGTATTGCGGTGGACCGATTTTTTTGTGGATTTTTCATCAATTTGACTCGGTACTGTGATTGAATAGTGACCTCATTTTCGTTATAGTTGGTACGAGTGTACTATTTCTGAACGAAATCAACACTAATTTACGTGGAGGAGCGACAAGGATGAATCATTTCGCGGTAATTCTAGCAGCTGGTAAAGGAACACGCATGAAATCAAAACTCTACAAAGTACTCCACCCAGTAGCTGGGAAACCTATGGTACAACACGTCGTGGACCAACTCGCGACACTTGGCGTCAAACGCCAAGTCGTAATCGTTGGGCATGGTGCGGAGTCTGTAAAAGAAGTGCTTGGCACATCGGTGGAATATGCGCTTCAAAGTGAGCAGCTTGGCACAGGTCATGCTGTTCAAATGGCAGAACCGGTACTTGGAAACGAAAAAGGATCGACGCTTGTCGTCTGTGGGGATACACCACTCTTAACGAGTGAGACGTTAGCTGCGTTACTCGACCACCATGCAGAAACGGGTGCAAAAGTGACCGTCTTGACGGCTCATGCGGATGATGCGACTGGATATGGTCGGATTATTCGTGGTGAAGAGGGACATGTTTCAAAAATCGTTGAACATAAAGATGCGACAGAACAAGAACTCGCGATTAAAGAAATCAACACAGGGACGTACGTGTTTGATAATGAGTTGTTGTTCGCTGCGTTAAAACAAGTCAAAAACGATAATGTCCAAGGCGAGTATTACTTGCCGGATGTCATCGAAATCGCAAAAGCAGACGGTGAAACGATCGCTGCCTATGCGGCGCCGACGTTTGAAGAAACAATCGGTGTCAATGACCGGGTTGCACTCGCACAAGCAGAGACGTCGATGCGAAAGCGGACGAACGAATATTGGATGCGTCAAGGTGTCACATTCATCGACCCGGCATCGACCTATATCGGACCAGATGTTACGATTGGTTCGGATACGACGCTCTACCCGGGGACACAGTTGCTCGGGAAGACGGTCATCGGGTCTGAATGTATCATCGGACCGAACAGTGACATCCGTAACAGTGAAGTGGCAGATGCTGCCGTCGTCCGTCAGTCGGTCGTAACCGATAGCCGGATCGGACAAGCAGCACAAGTCGGTCCATTCGCGCACTTGCGTCAGCAAGCGGTGCTCGGAGCGAACACGCGTGTCGGTAACTTCGTTGAAGTCAAAAAATCGACGTTCGGTGAAGGAAGCAAATCGGCACACTTGAGTTACGTCGGAGACGCAACGATTGGTAAAAACGTCAACTTAGGATGTGGATCAATCACCGTCAACTATGATGGAACAAACAAGTTCGAAACGGTCATCGAGGATGATGCGTTCATCGGTTGTAACGTCAACTTGATTGCCCCGGTCACAGTCGGTAAAAATGCACTCGTCGCAGCAGGTTCGACAGTGACAGATGATGTTCCGGAAAACGGTCTTGCGATCGCCCGTGAGCGTCAAACGACAAAACCTGATTATCGTTAATTCAGCTCCACCGTATTCATTACTTGTCGCTCTACTCGTCTAAACCAAACAAATGGAGGCCACCTAAACATGTCTACTGTCTTAGAACATGAAATTCGTATTTTCGCACTCAACTCGAACAAACCACTGGCAGAGGAAATCGCTAAGGTCATCGGAATTCCCGTTAGCGAAAGTTCAGTCAAACACTTCAGTGATGGCGAAATCTCGATGAACATCGAAGAAAGCGTTCGCGGAGATGATATCTACATCATCCAATCGACAAGTCAGCCGGTCAACGAGAACTTGATGGAGCTCCTCATCATGATTGACGCATTAAAACGTGCTTCTGCACGGACGATCAACGTCGTCATGCCGTATTATGGTTATGCCCGTCAAGACCGTAAAGCACGTTCGCGTGAACCGATCACAGCAAAACTTGTTGCGAACTTACTTGAAGTCGCAGGAGCGACACGTGTCGTCACGATGGATCTCCATGCTGCTCAAATCCAAGGTTTCTTCGATATTCCAGTAGATCAGTTAATGGGTGTTCCACTTCTTGCTACTTACTTCGAGAAGAAAAACATCGACCCAAATGAACTCGTCATCGTTTCTCCAGACCATGGCGGCGTTACACGGGCACGTAAATTAGCAGAACAATTAAAAGCACCGATCGCAATCATCGATAAGCGTCGTCCGAAACCGAACGTCGCGGAAGTCATGAACATCGTCGGTCAAGTCGATGGCAAAATCGCCATCATCATCGATGACATCATCGATACGGCAGGAACGATTACACTTGCTGCGAACGCGTTAATCGAAAATGGGGCGAAACAAGTTTATGCTTGTTGTACACACCCTGTTCTTTCTGGTCCAGCGATGGAACGGATTGAGAACTCAGCGATTGAAGAGCTCGTCGTCTTGAACACGATCGACTTGACGCAACGTGAATGCGCAAGCAAAATCAAACAAATTTCTGTCGCGCGGTTACTTGCAGAAGCAATCATCCGTGTCCATGAACAAAAATCAATCAGCCCGCTCTTTAGCTGATCAACAAACAGATACGAACGATGAGGTCCGGTTTTTTTGAAATCGGACCCTTGTTCGTGCTTTTTTTTCATCAAAGGAAATAAACAAAAGGAGGTAGCGATATGAAATGTATCGTCGGTCTAGGAAACCCTGGAGCTAAATATACGAACACACGTCACAACATCGGTTTCCTCGCGATTGACGCGTTGGCGGAGGAACACGGAATAAAATTATCCGAGTCGAAGTTTAAAGCAGTCTTCGGAACGGGAATGATAAATGGGGAACGTGTTGTGCTCGTCAAACCATTGACTTACATGAATCTATCCGGGGAAGCAGTTCGTCCGCTTCTGGATTTTTATAAAATCGCGGTTGAAGACGTCCTCGTCATCTATGATGATCTCGATCTGCCGCTTGAAAAGATGCGTCTTCGCTCAAAAGGAAGCGCCGGTGGGCATAATGGTGTCAAGTCGCTTATTCAGCATTTAGGCACACAAGAAATTAAACGCTTAAAACTCGGTGTCGGTCGTCCGCCTGCTCCGATTCAAGTCATCGATTGGGTCTTGATGCCGTTCGCAAAAGCAGAACAACCTGTCTTGCGGGAAGTGTTGGCGGACGCTGTGAAAATCGCGACAGACTTTACCGATACACCATTTTTGGCGTTGATGAATCGCTATAACTGAACGAAACGCTTTGGAATTCCAAAGCGTTTTTGCTGTCGTCTTAGGAGGGGAAACTATGAAACAACTACAAAATCTGTTGCTCGGAATACCAGAAATAAAAACGGTCCGTGAGCGCTTTCGACAAGGGGTCGATGCCCAACTCATCACAGGCTTGATGAATAGTGGGAAAGCATTGTTCGTCGCAGGCATTTATCAAGAAACCAAAAAACGGTTCGTCATCGTCACCCACAATATGTTTCAAGCACAAAAACTGTATGATGATTTGATTGAACTAGTGCCTGAACAGGAAGTGATGCTCTACCCGGTCGACGAGACATTAGCTGCTGAATTATCGTACGGGGCGAGCCCGGAATTACGGGCGACCCGGATTGAAACGCGGCACCGGCTCCTGACGACCGATGATGGTATCTTAATCATCCCGCTCGTCGGTCTCAGACGGTATGTCCCACCTGCAAGTGATTTCTTAGCACATACGAACCGGATTAAGCCGGGCGATATCTTGGCGATTCCGGACTTCATTCAAGAATTAGTCGATGCCGGATATGAGCGAACGGCGACCGTGACGACACCGGGAGAATTTTCAGTCCGCGGGAGTATCATCGATATTTATCCGTTGACGGTCGACCGTCCCTATCGATTGGATTTATTTGATGAAGAAGTCGACTCGATTTATACATTCGATGCAGAAACGCAACGGTCGCTCGGTGTGGTCGCAGAAGCGTTGCTTCCACCGGCAGCTGAGCACTTTGCGACGACGGAAAACCTCCGTGCCGCGGGTGAACGGTTGCGTGCACTCTATGAAGCGACGAAAGAACGTGTCCAAAGTACAGAAGTCCTTGCAGCACTTGAAGAAGGAATCGCCTATGATGTCGAATTGCTTGAAAGTGGGGAGCGACCGAAACAACTCGCGAAATACGCGCCGTTACTGTATCAGAAGACATTACTGGCTGATATCATAGATGCCGTCTTGATCGTCGATGAAATCGCACGGATCGAAGAAGCGGCGGAAGTTCAGGATGCGGAAGAAGCGGAATGGATGGCTTCGTTGATTGAACGGGGGCAAAGCGTTAGTGATTACATTCTCTCGGTTCCGATGCTCAAAGTGTTCGAACAACGTCAGCTACTCTATTTGTCACTCCTTCCGACACGCAGAAGCGGCGTCCCCGAGAGTGCAGCGATTCACTTCAACATCAAACCGATTGCTCCGTTTCACGGCCAAATGGAACGTCTGAAACAAGAAATCGATCGCTATGCCCGGGCAGACATGTGGATGGTCTTCCTTGCGAGTAACAAGGAGCGGGCGGAGCGGATGCGGCAGACACTTTCTGACTACGGTGTCGAGGCGTCCTTGCATACGGCAGAAGAAGATATGCGTCGCGGACATCCATCGATTTTAATCGGTGGCATTCATGGTGGGTTCGAGATGACGAATGCACGACTCGTCGTCGTGACGGAGGAAGAAGTCTTTAAGCAACCGACCCGTCGCCGGAAACAGACGACGAAATTGACGAACGCGGAACGGATCAAAAGTTACCAAGAGTTGAAGACGGGTGATTATATCGTCCATATCCACCATGGGATTGGTCGTTATCACGGCATCAAAACGATTGATGTCGCAGGGAACCATAAAGATTACTTGCACCTCGTCTATGCCGGTGACGACTCCTTGTATGTTCCGGTCGACCAAATCGACTTGATTCAAAAATACGTCGGGGCAGAAGGAAAAGAACCGAAAATCTATAAACTCGGCGGAACGGACTGGAAGAAAGTCAAAGCGAAAGTCCAAAAATCAGTCGATGATATCGCAGATGAACTAATCAAATTGTATGCGACGCGAGAAACGGCAGTTGGATTTGCTTTCCCGGAAGATGACGATAGCATGCAGGCATTCGAAGCTTCATTCCCGTACGAGGAAACGGTCGATCAAGTCCGGTCGATTGAAGAGATTAAGAAAGATATGGAACGGCCGCGTCCGATGGATCGGCTGTTATGTGGAGATGTCGGCTACGGGAAGACGGAAGTCGCGATTCGGGCGGCATTTAAAGCCGTCATGGCAGGAAAACAAGTCGCTCTCCTTGTGCCGACGACTGTTCTTGCGCAACAACACTATGAAACGATGCTCGAGCGATTCAGCGAATGGCCAATCAATATTTCAGTCATGAGTCGGTTCCGATCGGCGTCAGAACTGAAAGCAACAAAAAAAGGCTTGAAAGAAGGAACGATCGACGTCGTCGTCGGAACACACCGTGTCTTATCAAAAGATGTTCAGTTCGCTGACATTGGTCTGTTGATCATCGATGAAGAACAACGCTTCGGTGTTAAACATAAAGAACGATTGAAACAACTCAAAACGAATGTCGATGTCTTGACGTTGACGGCGACGCCGATTCCGCGGACGTTACACATGTCGATGATCGGAATTCGTGATTTGTCAGTCCTTGAGACACCACCTGAAAACCGCTATCCTGTCCAAACGTACGTGATGGAATACGACGGAATCATCATGCGTGAAGCACTTGAACGTGAACTTGGTCGAGGGGGACAAGCCTTCTTCCTCTACAATCGCGTTGAAGGAATTGAACGGAAGGCGGAGGAAATCCGGGCGCTCGTTCCAGAGGCACGTGTCGTCACGGCACATGGTCGGATGACAGAGACGGAGCTCGAAAGTCAATTGATTGCCTTCTTCGAGGGGGATGCCGATGTTCTTGTCAGTACGACAATCATTGAAACGGGAATCGATATCCCGAACGTCAATACATTGATCGTCAATGATGCCGATCAAATGGGTCTATCACAGCTCTACCAACTGCGTGGTCGTGTCGGACGTTCAAGTCGTGTCGCGTATTCCTACTTTACGTACCGTCCGCAAAAAAGGTTGACCGAAGTCGCCGAGAGTCGTCTTCAGGCGATCAAGGAATTTACGGAGCTTGGAAGTGGCTTCAAGATTGCCATGCGTGACTTGTCGATTCGCGGTGCAGGCAATCTGCTCGGCTCGCAACAATCCGGTTTTATCGATTCAGTCGGGTTCGATTTGTATTCACAAATGCTATCGGAAGCCGTCGAAGAACGGAAGGAACGGATGAAAGGGAAACAACGTGTCCAAAAATTCGTACCAGACTTTACATTCAGCCTCGATGCGTATATTCCGAGTCATTACATGTCGGATTCTGAACTAAAAATTGAGTTCTATAAACGCTTGAAGTATGTTGATACGACAGAAAGTCTTGATGCACTCGAAGGAGAGATGCTGGAGCGCTTCGGTGAATTCCCGAATGAAGTCGCACGATTGATTCAGTTGACGCGGATGCGGATTTTTGCTGAACGGGCACGCATCGAACGAGTCAAACAGACCGATCCGAAAATTGAAATCGTCTTGTCAAAACAAACAACAGAGACGATTGATGTCGCTGATTTCGTCAAATGGACGGTACCGATTGGTCGTGGACTCGGCATGGGACAAGAAGAAGGCAAGCTTGTCTTGACGTTGAACCGTGGCAAACAAACCGTTCAACAAACGACGGAACAAGCAGAGCGGTTGCTCGCTGAACTTGACCGTCGGATCTCGATGCGATGAGTCAGCGACGAACGATTGCGCAAGGGGCAGCGCTCCTTGCGATCTCGAGTTACGTCTCAAAGCTGCTAAGCTTTTTTTACCGGATTCCATATCAAAACATGGCAGGGGATTTTGGATTGTACGTCTATCAGACGGTCTATCCATTATTCGCGATTGCGGCAGCACTGGGGATTTATGCGCTACCCGTCATCGTCGCAAAGTTGACGTTGCATCACCCGGAAGAAAAACGCGAGGTTCTCTGGTCGATTTTCTTTGTCCTTGCGAGTCTTTCGTTAGTGTTCGGTCTGCTCGGCTGGATCATCGCACCGGAACTTGCTTTACTGTTCGGAGATCCGAAGCTCGTCCTTCCGTTACGTGCGGTGACATTGACGTTTTATTTATTGCCGGTCATTGCCGTGTTACGAGGAATGTTTCAAGCAGACCTTGAGATGCGACCGACCGCCTTTTCGCAAATTACGGAAAACGCTGTGCGTGTCTGTTTATTGTTACTCGTGACGTATTATGGTGTCTCAATCGGAGCGAATCCTTATCAAATCGGTGCTGCGGCCCACGTGACGGCGCTCGGTGGGAGCGTTGCTTCGTTGTTGTTGCTCCTTCGCTTCGCGAAAGGACGGATTGGCCGCCCGGTCGTCTCAAAGCGTCACTTAAAGCGTGTCGGAAAAGTTTTGTTGACGAGTGGGATGGCGGTCAGTATCGCGTCGCTCGCTTTACTATTGATGCAGTTGATTGATGGACTGACGTTCGTCAACTTGCTTGGGGATACGATGGAGACGAAAATCGAGAAGGGGATTTTTGATCGTGGTTATCCATTGTTGCAGTTCGCAATTTTATTTGCGACGTCGATCAGTCTAGCCAGTGTTCCGACGTTGTTGACGGAGTACCGTAAAAAAAATGACGCGGCGACACGGTTGCACCTTGAAACACTACTTCGTTCTGGTCTGTTGGTCGCGGCAGCTGCGACGGTCGGATTGTTTAGTGTCATGCGGCCACTCAACATCGCGCTCTATCAAGACGACAAAGGGACGGTCGCGCTCAGTTGGCTTGCTGCGACGGCCTTTACGGCATCGCTCTCGATGATTATCATCTCTTGCCTCCAGTCCGTTGATGCTGAAAAGTATGCTTTTGCAGGCGTCGTGCTCGGACTAGTTGTCAAGCTGTTACTAAACATCTACTTGTTACCCCGTTATGGTATGATCGGGGCGGGAATGGCGACATTCGGCGGATTCGCGATGATGGCATCAGCACAACTCATCTTATTGAATCGGAAATTCGGACGTGTAACAGCAGGACGAACTTTCTACGTCCGATTGATGCAAGCTGTCGTCCCGATGGCATTGTTTTTGTATGTGGTCGAACGCCTGTTTCAATGGGCAGGTTTTGAGACACGGATTGGAGCGATGTTTGAAGTGGGTCTACTCGTCATCGGTGGTGCATCGATCTTTTGTATATTTGCACTACGCAGGCGTGTCTTGACAGAGCGGGAGTGGTCTTTATTGCCGTTCGGAGACAAACTTTATCGAATTCATCATCGGAGGAAAATCATATGACACACCGTATTACAGTCGTCGGCTTAGGTGTTGGCGAACTAGAGCAATTGCCGTTTGGCGTTTATAAGTTATTGAAAGAAACAACACAACCTGTTTATTTACGGACAGCAGATCATCCCGTCGTTTCAGAACTGGCGACAGAGGGAATGAAATTTACATCGTTTGATTCGATTTATGAGCGACACGATCGTTTCGAAGCAGTCTACGCAGACATCGTCGAGACGCTACTCGAACAGGCGAAGCAGGAAGCGGTCATCTATGCGGTACCAGGACACCCGCTCGTAGCAGAAAGTACCGTTCAACAACTACTTGCGCGTGCGACAGACATCGACATCGTCGGTGGACAAAGTTTTCTTGATCCGATGTTCGCAGCGGTCGGGGTGGATCCGATTGAAGGATTTCAATTGCTTGACGCAACGGCCTTCCGTGTTGATGAAGCGCAAATTCGTCAACACGTACTGATCGGACAAGTGTACGATGCGTTTGTCGCAGGGGACTTGAAAGTCATGTTGATGGAACGTTATCCGGATGAACACCCGGTGACGCTCGTCACAGCAGCGGGGACGAGTAAGCAACACGTCATGACAGTTCCGCTTTATGAACTGGACCGTGTGACGATGCTCAGTAATTTGACGACGGTCTATGTGCCGCCTGTGACGGAGGAAAAGGCGCTGAATCGGGATTTCGCGACGTTAAAAGACATCATCGCCCGTTTACGTGGTGAAGGAGGGTGTCCATGGGATCAAGAACAGACCCATGAATCGCTCAAAAAACATTTAATCGAAGAATCTTACGAATTACTGGAAGCAATCGACCTTCAGGACGATAACTTAATGATAGAGGAATTAGGGGATGTCTTACTTCAAGTCATGTTACATGCACAAATCGGTCTCGATGAAGGGTACTTTGATATCCGGGACGTCATCGGCAGTGTCAGTGACAAGATGATTCGTCGTCATCCACACGTCTTTGCAGAGGCGACGGTTGATTCGGCGGCAGACGTCGTTGCGAACTGGCAAACGATCAAGTCACAGGAGAAACCGGAGCGGAAATATCTGCTCGACGGTGTCACAAAAGGGGCACCTGCCTTGATGCGTGCTGAACAGATTCAGAAAAAAGTCGCAAAAGTCGGCTTTGAGTGGGACACAGTCAGTGGTGCGCTTGAAAAGGTACAAGAAGAAATACGTGAACTACAAGAAGCACCGCCAAAAGAACAACTGGCTGAATTCGGAGATCTCTTATTTTCGTTAGTACTTGTCGGAAAATATATGGGGTTATCGGGCGAAGAGGCGTTGCAGCTGACGAACGATAAATTCATTCGCCGTTTTACGCGGATGGAACAACTCGCAAAGAGACCAGTTGAAGAGTTATCGCTCGACGAACAAGATCAGTTATGGAATCAAGCGAAGCAGGAGGAACAGTCATGAGACTCGATAAATTTTTAAAGGTGTCCCGTTTGATTAAACGACGGACACTCGCAAAAGAAGTAGCAGACCAAGGTCGGATTACGATTAACGGTCTTGTCGCAAAAGCAAGCAGTACCGTAGCAGTCGGCGACGAGATGACGATTCGGTTCGGGAACAAAATCGTCACCGTCCAAATCGATGGCATCAAAGAGCATGCGAAAAAAGAAGAAGCGACGGATATGTACAAAATCATCCGTGAAGAAAAAGTGAATTCTCAAGAATCAATGTAATTTACCTGAAAAAGGAAGTATACTAAAGAGTGTCAGAGATGACCACTCGGATAAGGAGGGATGATATGCCGGCACCGTTAGAATCAGGTCGTCAAACACCACCAAAGATTAAACCACTCAATGATCGTAAAAAGCAATTAAGCCGAAATGCGATTGAGAACCGATCGCGCTTAAAAAAGCGTTTCTTGATTTGTATGTCAATCTTTCTCATCGTCCTTTCTCTCATGGGGTGGTCATACATCGAAAAGAAACAATTGATTGCTGAACAAAATCAATCGTTCCAGGTCGCGCAACAAGAGCAAACGAAAGCAAAAAAAGAGTCGGCACGTCTGAAAGAAGAAATCGAACGGTTGAATGATAAAGAATACGTTGCGAACTTAGCGAGAAGCGAGTTACTGTACTCGAAAAAAGGCGAAACGATTTTCTATTTCTCACCGGAAGATTAACGGAAGCTTGCCGATTGATTGAAAAAATATGTAATCACTCGTATAATAAGAAATGAATCAACTAAAAAGGAGCAATACAATTTATGTCGATTGAAGTAGGCAGCAAAGTGCAAGGGAAAGTTACAGGCATCACTAATTTCGGAGCGTTCGTAGAATTACCGACTGGAAAAACCGGTCTCGTTCACATCAGCGAAGTGGCAGATTCTTACGTTAAAGATATCAATGATGTCTTGACGGTTGGACAGGAAATCACAGTTAAAGTCTTGAGTGTAGAAAACGATGGAAAAATCGGTCTTTCGATCAAGAAGGCTGTCGATCGTCCAGAAGGCGAACGTCCACGTCCTGCGCGTCAATTCGACCGTGGCCCACGCCCGGCCGGTCAAGATCGCGGACCACGTCAGTTTGATAATAAAGGCCCACGTGGTGGCGGCAGTGGCGGCGGAAACCGTGGAGGTTTCAACAAAGGTGGTCGCGGAGCACCTGCTCCACGTAAAGAGCAAACGTTCGATACGTTGATGACGAGTTTCCTCAAAGACAGTGAAGATCGTCTTGCGACACTCAAACGCCAAACGGATTCAAAACGTGGCGGACGCGGTGCTAAACGTCAATAACTTGCTGACCTGTTCTTTATAAGAATAGAGATGGAATGACGCTGTTCATTCCATCTTTTATTTTTTTGAAATTATTTTTATAAAAAGCGTTGACTTTCATTTGACTCCACCGTATTATAGAAAATGTGCTTAAGACGCACGAGTTAAAAATATGGCGGTGTAGCTCAGCTGGCTAGAGCGTACGGTTCATACCCGTGAGGTCGTGGGTTCGACTCCCTCCGCCGCTACCATATTTTTTTTGGCCCGTTGGTCAAGCGGTTAAGACACCGCCCTTTCACGGCGGTAACACGGGTTCGATTCCCGTACGGGTCATTCTTTAAAAGCTATCTCTATTATATAGAGGTGGCTTTTTTTAGTATAGTAGATTCGAAAAAGGGGATGCGTACATCATGGAAACGATTGCTCCTGTTCCGAATGAACCGCTCATCGTCGGCGTATCCGGAGGCTGCGACTCGATGGTACTCGCGCATCTGTTGCACGAGGCGAAGTTTGATCTTTTAATTGCCCATGTCCACCATGGGCTTCGTGCAGCATCGGATGAAGAAGCCGCGTTTGTCGAAAACTGGGCCTTTGAACGTAATCTCCCGTTCCGGACGATCCGTTTAGAATGGGATGGACAACGGGTGAATCAAGCCCGTTGTCGCGAGAAACGGTATCAGTTTTTTGAAAATTTAATGGAAGAGACGAATCGGAGTCACTTAGTTTTAGCACATCATCGTGACGATCAACTGGAGACGTTATTGATTCAGTTGTTGCGAGGTGAAGCGACGATTGACGGGATTCCGATTCACCGCCCGTTCGGTCCCGGTCAGTTGCATCGTCCGCTGGTGAACTGGACGAAACAGGAACTGACGGCTTATGCGACGCGTCAACAAATCGAGTGGCGTGAGGATGCGACAAATGCGGAAACGAAATACTTAAGAAATCAAATCCGGCACGATATTTTACCAAGGCTCGCTCAAGTGCGCCCGGGGTTTGAAGAAGCGACGGTCCGTGCCGCACGGCTTCGTCAAACGATACAGGAGGAGCACTTAGCGTACGTCGAAGCGTTAGTAGCGCGACATATGACGGATGATGGGATAGTAATCGATGAGATCAACCAGCTACCGACAGATTTGAGACGACTCGTTTTACAAGTGCTCTTACCGGATGTCCGATTAACCTCAGAGGATTTCGATCGCTTTTTAGCATGGCTCCGAGTAGATATGCCCTCGAGCGAAGTGTATTATGGAAACTGGAGGATTCGCCGCGCGTACGGATACTTGACCTGTATCGAGAAAGATACGACAGATTCTGCACTTGAATCGTTTCAAGTAGGGGCTGATTTGGGAACATACCGTTATGGTGAACGAGATGTGACGTTTTCATACGGGGAAGCAGGGATTCCGTTAGCGGAAGTTACTTTCCCGCTGACGGTACGAAGTCAGTTGCCAGGGGACCGGATACAGCTAGAAATCGGAACGAAAAAAGTGAGTCGGATTTTAATTGATGCGAAAGTACCACGTTATCTTCGGGCAGAAGTTCCGGTCGTCGTCGACGCCACGGGTCAAGTTTTAGCGGTCGTCGGACATCGAATTGCAAAATTCGGGTCATTTGAACTCCTCGCACGGTCTTATTTAATGATAGAATGGTAATGTAGTGTTTAAAATGGAGGAGGAATACCTAGCATGACCTTAATGAATGATATGGAGAAAGTACTGATTTCGGAAGAAGAGATCCAACATAAAGTCGGTGAACTCGCGGGTGAACTGACAGCAGATTATGGTGATCGTTTTCCACTGCTCGTCTGTGTCTTAAAAGGCGCAATGCCATTCATGTCTGATCTCGTCAAAAAGATGGACATGCACCTTGAGATGGATTTCATGGATGTTTCGACATACCACGGTGGAACGACATCGACCGGCGAAGTTAAAATCGAAAAGGATTTGAACACATCTGTAGAAGGACGTGACATCCTGATTGTCGAAGATATCATTGACAGTGGATTGACGCTTGGATACTTGGTTGATCTCTTCAAGTACCGTAAAGCAAAATCTGTCAAAATCGTGACATTGCTCGATAAGCCGTCAGGTCGCAAAAATGATCTTCACGCGGATTATAGTGGATTTGTGATTCCACACGAGTTCGTCGTCGGTTACGGTCTCGACTATGAAGAGAAATATCGTAACCTTCCATATGTTGGTGTGTTGAAACCGGCAGTCTACGGTGGCTAATTATTTTTAATCTTGACTGTCACATGATAAGATGAAACCAATTACAAAGCGCGCTTTGCCGCGTCAGGATTCGTATCAGTTGATGAAGGTATGTCAGTTGGTGCGGAGAGGAGGCATAAGATGAACCGAGCAGTGAAGAATACCCTCGTGTTTGGGGTCATTTTTCTAGCTTTGATCTTGTTTCTGCAATACTTGCAGAGTCCAGTGAACAAAAGCAAAGAAATCAATTACACACAGTTTGTCGAGTCGGTTGAAAAAGGTGAAATTAAGACGGCTACCTTCCAGTACGAAGGACAGACGTATAATGTGACTGGTGATTTACGTGAAAAGGATTCGACGTATGAAACGGTTGTTCCAGCTGTTGATACGGAGTTAACGGATCTTTATACACAATTGCGCAGTCAAGGTGTCAATATGGACTTTAAAGCAGCAGAGACGAATGGCGGTTGGATCGCGTTACTGACGACGATCGTCCCGTTCATCATCATATTCATTCTCTTCTTCTTCTTAATTAATCAAGCACAAGGTGGCGGCGGCGGTGGCCGTGTGATGAACTTCGGTAAATCAAAAGCGCGCCTCTATGATACGGAGAAAAAGAAAATTACGTTTGAGGATGTCGCTGGTGCAGACGAAGAGAAACAAGAACTCGTCGAAGTTGTCGAATTCTTGAAAGACCCACGTAAATTTGCACGTCTCGGTGCACGTATCCCTAAAGGGGTCCTTCTTGTCGGTCCTCCAGGTACAGGTAAAACGTTACTTGCACGTGCAGCAGCAGGTGAGGCTGGCGTTCCATTCTTCTCGATTTCAGGTTCTGACTTCGTTGAGATGTTCGTTGGTGTCGGGGCGTCACGTGTACGTGATCTCTTCGAAAATGCCAAGAAAAATGCACCGTGTATCATCTTCATCGATGAAATCGATGCAGTCGGTCGTCAACGTGGCGCAGGTCTCGGTGGCGGACATGATGAGCGTGAACAAACATTGAACCAACTTCTCGTTGAGATGGACGGATTCAGTGAAAATGAAGGCATCATCATGATCGCAGCAACGAACCGTGCCGATATCTTGGACCCAGCCTTGCTTCGTCCAGGTCGTTTTGACCGTCAAATTACGGTTGAACGTCCAGATGTCGTCGGTCGTGAAGCAGTTCTTAAAGTACATGCACGCAATAAACCGCTCGACTCAACAGTCGATTTAAAAGCAATCGCACAACGGACACCAGGATTCTCAGGTGCCGACCTTGAAAACCTGTTGAACGAAGCAGCACTCGTTGCAGCACGTACCGACCGCGATAAGATTTCGATCGTCGATCTTGAAGAAGCGATTGACCGTGTCATCGCTGGACCAGCGAAGAAGAGCCGGATCATTTCGCCGAAAGAGAAAAAAATCGTCGCGTGGCACGAAGCAGGTCACACGATCATCGGGGTCACACTTGATGATGCGGATGAAGTGCATAAAGTAACAATCGTTCCTCGTGGGAATGCCGGCGGTTACGTCGTCATGCTTCCGAAAGAAGATCGTTACTTCATGACAAAACCAGAACTTGAAGATAAGATCACTGGATTACTTGGTGGTCGTGTCGCGGAAGATATCGTCTTTGGTGAAGTATCGACCGGAGCAAGCAATGACTTCCAACGTGCGACAGGACTTGCGCGTAAGATGGTCATGGAGTTCGGGATGAGTGAAAAACTCGGACCGCTTCAGTTCGGTTCAGGTCAAGGTGGAAATGTCTTCTTAGGACGTGACTTCCAAAATGAACAAAACTACTCGGACGCAATTGCGCATGAGATTGATACGGAAATCCAAGCGATCATCAACCGCTGTTACCAAAAAGCGAAAACGATCTTGACGGAGAAACGCAATCAGCTTGATTTGATTGCGACGACGTTACTTGAAGTTGAAACGCTGGATCAAAAACAAATTCACCACCTCATCGAGACAGGTGAATACAAGAAGAACGAGCCAGAAGTGGTAGCTGAACAAACGGAAGACGAGAAGAAACCGGAATCGACGACTCCTGTCATCGATGAACCGACAGAATCTCCGACACAACGTGGTTCAGTCATCGACGAAGGTCAAAATGTGGACGTAGAAAAGCCTGATCAACCACGCCGTGATGATCAAATTTAATCGCTGACACAACAAGACAGGATCAGTACCCAAAAACGTGGGTGCTGGTCCTGTTTTTATATGCCGTAATGCTTGCGCACTTCGGTAGGTGAAGCCTAGCCAACGTGGTATAATCACAACGTATATTGCAGGTATCGTATAGAAAAGTGGGGAATCAGTCAAATGATCTTAGTAATTGATGTTGGAAATACGAATATCGTACTGGGTGTCTATGCTGGGCAGACGTTAGTCGAGCACTGGCGGATCGCAACCGATCGGACGCGGACGACAGATGAGTATGGGATTCTTGTCAAAGCCTTGTTCCGGGATGCAGACTTAAACGTGGAAGAAATCGAGGGAATCGTGTTATCATCTGTCGTACCCCCCGTCGTGTTCCCACTCGAGAACATGTGCGTCCGCTATTTCAATCGACGCCCATTCGTGATTGGGCCGGGTATCAAAACCGGGCTCGACCTAAAAGTGGATAACCCGCGGGAAGTCGGGGCAGACCGAATCGTCAACGCGGTCGCTGCGACGGTCAAGTATGATGGTCCATTGATTGTCGTCGACTTTGGGACAGCAACGACCTATTGTTATATCGATTCACAAAAACGGTATTACGGTGGAATCATTTCACCAGGCGTCATGGTGTCGACAGAGGCGCTTTATAACAAGGCGGCAAAACTACCGCGGATTGAAATCGCGAAACCACAATCCGCGATTGGACGGAACACGATCCATGCGATGCAATCCGGAATATACTTCGGATATGTCGCGCAAGTCGATGGTCTTGTCCACCGCATGAAAGAAGAAATGGGTGAAGCTAAAGTCATTGCGACTGGTGGGTTAGCCCGATTAATCAGCGAGGAATCCGCAACGATTGAAGTCGTCGATCCATTTTTGACGCTTGAAGGGTTGCGTATTATCTACGAACGAAATAAGTGAGGGAAAAAATAATGAAACGTGAAGAATTGTTAGCACAATTAAAAGATGACTATTTAGTACGAGCACTTGGTTTTAACGGAGAAGTCCGTGCATTTGCAATCCGTTCGACAAAGTCGGTGTATGAAGCACAGCTCCGGCACCAAACGACACCGGTCGTCACGGCAGCACTTGGCCGGACGCTGACAATCGGTGCAATGATGGGAACGATGCAAAAAGGCGATACACGTGTGACCCTGAAAGTCGAAGGCGACGGACCAATCGGGAAAATCATCGTTGATGCTGATGCAAAAGGAACGGTCCGTGGGTATGTCAGCCATCCGCGTGTCGAAATGGATACGTACGTCAATGCAGACGGTCTGACGAAATTAAAAGTCGGCGATGCAGTCGGTCGCGGAAATATTTCTGTCATCAAAGATTTAGGACTTCGTGACTTCGTCGGAGGGCAATCACCGATTCAAACCGGTGAGATCAGTGAAGACTTTACGTACTACTTCGCAGTCTCAGAACAAAGTCCATCTGTCGTCGGTGCCGGCGTGCTCGTTTATCCGGAAGATGAGTCGGTCATCGCAGCAGGTGGGTTAATCGTGCAATTGATGCCAGGTGCATCGGAAGAAACAATTGCCGCACTCGAAGCACGAGTCGCCGCATTAAAACCAATCTCGATTCTTGTCGGAGAAGAAAAAACACCGGAAGAAATGCTTGAACTCGTCCTCGGTGAATCATATGAAGTCCTCGATACAGTTCCGGTTACGTTTGGTTGCACATGTGATCGCGAAAAGCTCGCGACAGCAATCGTGGCGCTTGGACCTGACGAGATTCAATCGATGATTGATGAAGATGGTGGAGCAGAGGCGGTTTGTCATTTCTGTTCAGAACACTATCAGTATGGCGTCGAAGAATTACAATCACTTCGTGAAAAATCGCTCGAACGAGCATAAGAGGGTCTGAAAATGGGAAATGTAAACTCTAAGTACTTGTGGATGTTGATTTTCATCTTACTGTTGACGAATTTTTTAACGGGAGCATATGCCTTCATGGGAGAACTACCGAAAGTCGATTCTCCGAAGATCGTCCAAGAAAGTATCGGTGGACCGCTTGAAGACGTCGTCGCGACAGTCGGAGACGAAGACATCACACGAGCGGATGTCTATCAAGTAATGCGTAAAGAACACGAACAAGATACACTCGATCGTTTGATTCAGGAAGCGGTAGAACGTCAATCCAAAAATGGAACGAAACCTACCGTGGAGCGCTTTGATTGACAGATTTCATCCAGTCCATTGATAATTGATTTATCGGATTACTTGGAATTAAAGGTTTTTCATTATGAGGAGGAATGGTCATGCGTATTGCAAATTCAGTACTAGATTTAGTCGGCCGCACGCCGATCGTGAAATTGAATCATCTGACAGGACCAGAGGATGCAGATGTCTACTTGAAACTGGAGTATATGAATCCCGGGTCAAGTGTCAAAGACCGGATTGCGCTGTCGATGATTGAAGCGGCAGAAGAAGCTGGAAAACTGAAAGCAGGCGATACGATCATCGAACCGACGAGTGGCAACACGGGAATTGGTCTTGCGATGGTCGCAGCTGCGAAAGGATACCGGGCCATCCTCGTCATGCCAGAAACGATGAGCATGGAACGCCGAACTCTTCTTCGTGCGTACGGCGCGGAGTTGATTTTAACACCCGGTCCAGAAGGAATGAAGGGTGCAATCGCGCGAGCGACGGCAGAAGCAGAAGAACATGGTCATTTCATGCCACAACAATTCAACAACGGAGCAAATCCCGTCGTCCATGAACAGACGACAGGACCTGAAATCGTTGAAGCGTTCGAAGGATTGTCACTCGATGCCTTCATCGCCGGAATCGGAACAGGTGGGACGATCACGGGTGCTGGTAAAGTGTTACGCGACGCTTTCCCAGGAATCGAAATCATCGCAGTCGAACCAACGGATTCACCTGTTCTTTCAGGTGGTAAACCGGGTCCGCACAAGCTTCAAGGAATTGGTGCTGGATTCGTACCCTCGATTCTTGATACACACATTTATGATGGTGTTGAACAAATCACGACGGAAGAAGCATTTGATCACGCGCGCCGTGCCGCGAAATCAAACGGCGTTCTCGGTGGGATTTCTTCAGGTGCTGCCATCGCTGCGGCCCTTAAAACAGCCAAACGTCTTGGGAAAGGAAAAAATGTGTTAGCGATCATTCCTTCGAATGGAGAGCGTTACCTCAGTACGCCACTCTATCAAGTCGAAGAAGAAGAGGGTTCAAAACTATAATTTTTTCAGGCACATGGAAGTCATTCGACTCCCGTGTGTCTTTTTTTTGCGTATAATGAGGACAGAATATGTACAGAGGTGGGGGACGCAAGTGCGACAGACGAGATATGTAGCATTTACATGGACGAAGGAACAATTTTATAACCGTTATGTGGAGCGGACAAAGGAACAAACCGGTCATATCTGGCTCGAAAGTGGTCGTATCGGTTCCTACACGATGGCTGGTGTGCACCCGGTCGGACAGCTCCGGACAAAGGCGGGACGGACAACGATTACGACTTCCTCAGGTGTCGAAGAACGGATGGATCCACCATTTGCGTTGATTGAAGAACTGCGTGCGCGTTATGCGTCGGCTCGTCCTGGCGGGATGCCTGCATTTTTCGGTGGACTGGCAGGCTACGTCAGTTATGACGCTGTCCGGTATTTAGAGCGATTACCAGACGAAGCGGAAGACGATTTAGAAACAGCCGATCTTTCGTTGTATTGGTACGATGAAGTCGCCGTGTATGACGAACAGGCAGGTCAGTTATTCGTTGCCGTGACGCGTGATACGGTCGAGGCAGCGGAAGCAGCACTTGAAACTGAAGTATTTGCTTGGAAAGTAGAGAGCCCTGCGCCAGTTTTTCACCCGGCTTCAAGTGAATGGCTAGAGCGGGGGCGGTCGTTCGAACAAGCCGACTTTGTCGAGGCGGCTGACCGCGTCAAACGTTACATTGAAGCGGGTGACGTCTTTCAAGTCAATCTTGCAGTTCGTCAACATGAACGTCTCTTGACATCGCCGGCGCACATCTATGATGTTTTACGGCAAGTGAATCCGTCGCCTTACATGGGCTATTTCGTCGATGAAGAGTTGACACTCGTCTCGGCGTCACCTGAGTTGCTCGTCGAAAAAATCGGAGACGATCTCGCGACGCGTCCGATTGCCGGGACCCGTCCGCGTGGGAAGGATGAAGCGGAAGATTTAGCACTGGCGAAGACGCTGCTCGACAATGAAAAGGAACGGGCGGAACACGTTATGCTCGTCGATTTAGAACGCAACGATTTGGGGCGGGTCAGCCGGTATGGGTCCGTTCATGTCGATGAATTGATGGTGATCGAAAAATATTCTCATGTGCAACATATCGTCTCGAACGTTCGGGGAAAAGTCGCGGAACATCAAGGTGCGAGCGATGTTCTCGCAGCGATGTTCCCCGGTGGGACGATTACTGGCGCGCCAAAAATCCGGACGATGGAGATTATCGAGGAGTTAGAACCGGTCCGACGTGGTATTTATACAGGGTCACTCGGATTTATCAGTTGGGCGGACGATGCCATCTTCAACATCTTGATTCGGACACTTGTCGCAAAGGATGGGGTCGCGTATATCCAAGCGGGAGCAGGAATCGTCACCGATTCCAACTCGGCAAGTGAGTATGAGGAATCACTTAGTAAGGCAAAGGCACTTTGGGTCGCAAAAGAAATAGCGGAGGGAACGACATGATTGTATTGATTGATAACTATGATTCATTTACGTACAACTTAGTCCAATATTTTGGGGAGCTCGGGCAAGACATCCGGGTGTTTCGGAATGATGCGATTACACTTGAGGAGATTGAACGACTCAACCCCGACCATTTAGTGATTTCGCCTGGACCTTGTACGCCGAATGAAGCGGGCATTAGCCTTGCTGCGATTGAATACTTCGCGGGCAAGCTGCCGATTCTCGGTGTTTGCCTCGGTCATCAAGCGATCGGTCAAGCGTTCGGCGGACAAGTCGTCCGGGCGAAAGAGTTGATGCATGGGAAGGTCTCGTTGTTGTCTCACGACGCGACCGGGATGTTTGAAGGCATCGTTCAAGATACACCGGTGACACGATACCATTCGCTCGTCGTCGAACGGGAGACATTTCCGGATGTCTTAGAGATCACAGCAGAAGCAGGGGGAGAAATCATGGCCCTACGGCATCGCGAGTTGCCGATTGTCGGGGTCCAGTTCCACCCGGAAGCGATCTTGACCCGAGACGGGAAGCAGATGTTAAAAAACTTTTTGGAGTTGAATCGATATGTATCTTTGGCATGATGGACAGGTAGTAAAAGAAGAAGAGGTTCGGATTTCACCGTTTGACCATGGTTACCTGTACGGGATGGGGATTTTTGAGACCTTTCGGACGTATGCGGGACATCCGTTTTTATTTGATGATCACATCGAACGGCTCCAGATGAGTTGTGCGGCAATCGGAATCCATGTTCCTTATACGCGCGATGAGCTCCTTGAAGCAGTCGAAGCGTTATGCCGCGTCCACGCGACAGGAGATTTATATATCCGCTTAAACGTTTCAGCAGGTCCGCGTGAAATTGGATTATCGGTTGAGCGGTATGATGTACCGACGGTCGTGATTTATGCAAGACCAATCGGCGCGCGACAAGCGACGGAGCGGGCGCTCGAAACGGTCCGTTTGCCCCGGAGTACACCGGAAACGGCGTATCGCTTAAAGTCGCATCACTACATGAATAACTTAGTTGCGAAACGTCAACTATTTAATCAGGAAGCAGAAGGCCTCTTTTTGACGAAGGAAGGCTTCATCTGTGAAGGTATCACGTCGAATATCTTTTGGCGTTATGGTGAAAAGTGGTTCACCCCTTCGCTTGAAACAGGTGCCTTGAACGGCATCACCCGGCAATTTTTAATAGAAGAGTTGGTTGTCGAAGAACGTCTTGCTTTGTTACCGCAGTTGATGGAGGCAAACGAGGTTCTCTACACGAATTCCGTTCAAGAAGCCGTCGCCGTTTCATCACTTGACGGACGAACGTTCCCAGGTCAATCGGGAAGCGGCTATCAACATGTTCGTCAGCTATTCGACGCCGCAGTTGAATCACGGTGGTCGAGGAGGGGGAACCGATGACGAAAATCATGGGTATTTTGAACGTGACACCTGATTCTTTTTCAGATGGGGGTCAATACATCGATGTCGAGCTCGCTGTCCGTCATGCTAGGCAACTTGTTGCGGACGGGGCAGATGCCATCGATGTGGGTGGAGAATCGACGCGACCGGGTGCGACATTTGTTTCAGCAGCAGATGAAATCGACCGCGTTGTTCCAGTGATTCGTCGCTTGAAGCGTGAGCTCGACGTCTTGATTTCGATTGATACGTATAAACCGGAAGTCGCTGAAGCCGCGGTCCGTGCTGGTGCAGATCTCATCAACGACGTCTGGGGTTCGAAATGGGGCGACCGTTCGATGGTAACGGTCGCTGCCCGGCACGAAGTTCCCATCATCCTGATGCATAATCGGACGGAACCACACGGAACAGACGTCTTAGCCGAAGTCCGGGCCGACCTCGAAGAATCAATCCGGCTAGCGAAGCAGGCAGGTGTCTCGGAAAATCGGATTTGGCTCGATCCCGGGATTGGCTTCATGAAAACGTATGAAGAGAATTTATTTTTAATGCGTCATCTCGCGATTGCGACAGATTTTGGATACCCGGTTTTACTTGGGACGTCACGCAAGTCACTCATCGGATTGACGCTCGGACTCCCGGCGACGGAACGGGTGGAAGGAACGATCGCGACCGTCTGTTACGGAATCCAACAAGGTTGCGAGTGGATGCGTGTCCACGACGTGAAAGAAATCAAACGGGCCGCTCTGATGATGGACGCGATGCTTGCAGCAGAATTACCGAAGGGGGAATAAAGATGGATCGCATACACGTGTCAGGGATGCGTTTTTATGGTTATCATGGAGTGTTCGCAGAAGAAACAAAATTAGGACAACGCTTTAATGTGGATCTGTCAATCGGACTCGATTTATCACGAGCTGGCGAGACGGATGATTTACGGGAAAGTGTCAATTATGCGGAGCTTTATGAAGCGACGAAACATGTCGTCGAAGGGGAGGCCGTTCAGTTGGTCGAGGCACTCGCGGACCGAATCGTCCGACACGTCTTTTTGCTTGATCCACGAATCCTGGAAGCGACCGTCAAAGTCATCAAACCAGATCCGCCGATTGCAGGACACTATGAGCATGTCGCGGTAGAAATCAATCGGGTCCGGGGGGATTACGTATGAACCGTGCTTACATCGCCCTTGGGTCGAATATCGGGGATAAGGCAGGTCACTTACATGCTGCAATCGAAGCGATGGGAGCGTACCCGGAGATTCAAACGATTCGTCCGTCCTCGATTTATGAGACTGTTCCTGTCGGCTATCTCGATCAAGACCTGTTTTACAATATGGTCGTCGAACTTGAGACGAGTTGGTCCGCCGAGGTGTTGCTCGCGCACTTGCAAGAGATCGAACGCCGAGAGGGACGGAAACGATTGTTCAAGAATGGTCCCAGAACGTTAGATCTTGACATCATTCTTTATAATACAGATGATATACATTCAGAAGGATTGACGGTGCCGCATCCACGGATGCAAGAGCGAGCGTTTGTCCTTGCACCGTTACATGAATTGAATCCGGGTTATACAGTACGACACTTAGAGATGACGGTCGCGGAACTGTATGCCCGGTTACCGGAAACAGAACGAGCAGGTGTGAAGCGCATCGTGTAACAAAAGAGGGATTGAAGAAGAGAGGAGGAATGAACATGCCAGGTTTTAAGATTGGGGACGTCGAACTGAACAACCGCGTCATTCTTGCTCCGATGGCGGGAGTCTGCAACCCTGCGTTTCGTTTGATCGCAAAAGAATTCGGGGCAGGACTTGTCTGTGCGGAGATGGTGAGCGACAAAGGGATCTTATATGAAAATGAACGGACGTTAGAGATGTTGTATGTCGACGAACGCGAAAAGCCACTCAGTCTGCAGATTTACGGCGGGTCGAAGGAAACGCTTGTTCAAGCGGCACAGTATGTCGATGCCAACACGAATGCGGATATCATTGACATCAATATGGGTTGTCCCGTTCCAAAAGTAACGAAGTGTGATGCTGGTGCAAAATGGTTGCTTGATCCCGATAAAGTATATGAAATGGTTCATGCTGTATCGCAAGCGGTCGAGAAACCCGTCACGGTGAAGATGCGGACCGGGTGGGACAGCCATCACATTTATTGTGTCGATAATGTCCGCGCAGCGGAGGCGGGTGGCGCGAAAGCTGTGGCCATCCACGGGCGGACCCGTTCGCAAAAGTATGAGGGTGTTGCGGACTGGAACATCATCGGCGAAGCAAAGCGGGCAGTGCAGATTCCGATCATCGGAAACGGTGATGTGCAAACGCCGCAAGACGCGCAACGGATGATTGATGAGATCGGGGTAGATGGCGTCATGATCGGTCGGGCGGCGCTCGGCAATCCTTGGATGCTCTATCAGACGATCCAGTATCTCGAATCCGGGACGTTACCAGCCGAGCCGACACCACGTGAAAAGATTGATATTTGCTTGTTGCATGCGGCACGCCTCGTTGCACTGAAAGGTGAGAAACTAGCCGTTCGTGAAATGCGTACCCATGTCGCATGGTATCTCAAAGGGTTAAGTGGAAACGGACAAGTTCGAAAAGCCTTATTCGATATTGATACTCATGCCGGTCTTCAAGAGTTGTTACGTCAGTATGTCGAAACCTTGGAAACAACCGCAGTACATGCGTGACATGTAAAGTATGGTCGGGATTACCCGTTTTATGGTACGCTAATTGCATTAAAGATGAGCGAATCGGTTTTTTTCAACGGGCTGTCGGTCATGCCGGCAGCTTTTTGATGCAAAAGGACGAAGACCGTCGTGAACAATTTTTAGAAGGAGTGAATACAGTGAGTCAGGACATGGAAATGAATGATCAAATGCAGGTGCGTCTCGGTAAGATGAACGCGATGCGTGAACAAGGACTCGACCCGTTTGGTGCACGTTTTGAACGATCGACGGATACGGCAAGTATCCGTGCTGCTTATGGCGAGAACGAAAAAGAAGAATTAGCTGAATTAAAACCGGAAGTAGCAATCGCTGGACGTGTCATGACGACGCGCCGTAAAGGGAAAGTTGGATTTACGAACGTTCAAGATGTTACAGGTCAAATTCAGTTGTACGTCCGGAAAGATGATGTCGGAGAAGAAGCATATGAAGTGTATAAGACATGTGATTTAGGTGATATCATCGGAATCAGTGGATATGTCTTTAAAACGAACGTCGGTGAGTTGTCGGTTCACGTCACGTCGTTTACGTTGTTGACGAAAGCACTCCGTCCACTTCCAGATAAATATCATGGATTAAAAGATGTGGAACAACGGTACCGTCAACGTTATCTCGACCTGATTACGAATACGGAATCACGTGAGACATTCATCGCGCGGAGTAAAGTCATTCGTGGAATTCGTCAATACCTCGATAGCCTCGGCTACTTGGAAGTCGAAACACCGATGTTACACACAATCGCGGGTGGAGCATCTGCCCGTCCGTTCATCACGCACCACAATGCTCTTGATATGACGCTCTACATGCGAATTGCGATTGAATTGCATCTAAAACGTCTGATCGTCGGTGGTCTTGAGAAGGTCTATGAAATCGGACGTGTCTTCCGAAATGAAGGAATTTCAACACGTCATAACCCTGAATTCACGATGATTGAGTTGTATGAAGCATATGCGGACTATGAAGATATCATGGATTTAACAGAAAACCTGATTGCTCACGTCGCTCAAGAAGTACTTGGGACAACAAAGGTTACGTATGGCGAAGATGTCATCGATTTAACGGTTGGTTGGAAACGTGCCCATATGGCAGATCTCGTTAAGGAAGCGACAGGAATCAATTTCTTTGATGATATTTCGAAAGAGCGGGCCCATGAACTTGCCCATGAACACGGAATCGAAGTCCAGTCACATATGTCGACGGGGCATATCTTAAATGAATTCTTCGAACAAAAAATCGAGGAGACGCTCGTCCAACCGACTTTCGTTTATGGTCACCCAGTTGAAATTTCACCACTCGCGAAGAAAAACCCGCAAGATCCACGCTTTACGGATCGTTTCGAATTATTCATCGTGCGTCGTGAACATGCGAATGCCTTCACGGAGTTAAACGATCCAATCGACCAACGTGAACGTTTCGAAGCACAGCTTGTTGAAAAGGAAGCTGGGAACGATGAAGCACACGAGATGGATAATGATTTCATCGAAGCATTGGAATATGGAATGCCGCCAACGGGTGGACTTGGAATCGGAATCGATCGCCTTGTCATGCTGTTAACGAATGCACCATCGATTCGTGACGTTCTCTTATTCCCGACGATGCGCCACCAACAAAACTAACAAACACGTATGCTCCCTTTCTTCTATATATAGTAGAGAGGGAGCTTTATTATGAAAAATGAAGTCTAGAAAAGACGTAATGGATTGGAATCAATCATCAATAAAACGGGTAAATAATCTTTTTAAATGTTTTTCTAATAAAATGCTTGTACAATCGAAAAAGCCATGGTATATTATTTCTTGTGCCGCAAATGGTTGTGACACACCAAAAAAATATCAAAAAAAAGTTGTTGACAATTGTGTTGATAACTTGGTAAGATATTAAAGTCGCTGAAAACGACACGACGAACTTTGAAAACTGAACGATGAGGCAAAAAACGTATCTTCGGATACAAACAATGAATGAAGCGCAAGCTTCGTCAACGTGACTTTTAGTCACAACAACGAGCAAGTCAAACACTTTATGGAGAGTTTGATCCTGGCTCAGGACGAACGCTGGCGGCGTGCCTAATACATGCAAGTCGAGCGCAGGAAGCTCGCGGAACTCTTCGGAGGGAAGCAAGTGGAATGAGCGGCGGACGGGTGAGTAACACGTAAGGAACCTGCCTCAAGGATTGGGATAACTCCGAGAAATCGGAGCTAATACCGGATAGTTCTTCGGACCGCATGGTTCGATGATGAAAGGCGCTCCGGCGTCACCTTGAGATGGCCTTGCGGTGCATTAGCTAGTTGGTGGGGTAATGGCCTACCAAGGCGACGATGCATAGCCGACCTGAGAGGGTGATCGGCCACACTGGGACTGAGACACGGCCCAGACTCCTACGGGAGGCAGCAGTAGGGAATCTTCCACAATGGACGAAAGTCTGATGGAGCAACGCCGCGTGAGTGATGAAGGTTTTCGGATCGTAAAACTCTGTTGTAAGGGAAGAACAGATACGAGAGGTAATGCTCGTATCCTGACGGTACCTTGCGAGAAAGCCACGGCTAACTACGTGCCAGCAGCCGCGGTAATACGTAGGTGGCAAGCGTTGTCCGGAATTATTGGGCGTAAAGCGCGCGCAGGCGGCCTTTTAAGTCTGATGTGAAAGCCCCCGGCTCAACCGGGGAGGGTCATTGGAAACTGGAAGGCTTGAGTACAGAAGAGAAGAGTGGAATTCCATGTGTAGCGGTGAAATGCGTAGAGATGTGGAGGAACACCAGTGGCGAAGGCGACTCTTTGGTCTGTAACTGACGCTGAGGCGCGAAAGCGTGGGGAGCAAACAGGATTAGATACCCTGGTAGTCCACGCCGTAAACGATGAGTGCTAGGTGTTGGGGGGTTTCCGCCCCTCAGTGCTGAAGCTAACGCATTAAGCACTCCGCCTGGGGAGTACGGCCGCAAGGCTGAAACTCAAAGGAATTGACGGGGACCCGCACAAGCGGTGGAGCATGTGGTTTAATTCGAAGCAACGCGAAGAACCTTACCAACTCTTGACATCCCCTTGACCGCTTGAGAGATCAAGTTTTCCCTTCGGGGACAAGGGTGACAGGTGGTGCATGGTTGTCGTCAGCTCGTGTCGTGAGATGTTGGGTTAAGTCCCGCAACGAGCGCAACCCCTATCCTTAGTTGCCAGCATTTAGTTGGGCACTCTAGGGAGACTGCCGGTGACAAACCGGAGGAAGGTGGGGATGACGTCAAATCATCATGCCCCTTATGAGTTGGGCTACACACGTGCTACAATGGACGGTACAAAGGGCAGCGAGACCGCGAGGTGGAGCCAATCCCAGAAAGCCGTTCCCAGTTCGGATTGCAGGCTGCAACTCGCCTGCATGAAGTCGGAATCGCTAGTAATCGCAGGTCAGCATACTGCGGTGAATACGTTCCCGGGTCTTGTACACACCGCCCGTCACACCACGAGAGTTTGCAACACCCGAAGCCGGTGAGGTAACCGCAAGGAGCCAGCCGTCGAAGGTGGGGTAGATGATTGGGGTGAAGTCGTAACAAGGTAGCCGTATCGGAAGGTGCGGCTGGATCACCTCCTTTCTAAGGAAAACGTCCCGTAAGGGACATGCCCATCGTTCAGTTTTGAGAGCTCGTCTCTCAGTCTCGTAAGAGACACTCGCACCTTGAAAACTGAAGACATCAACAAGACATCAAATTTTTTATAACCATGTCATTAGACGTGTGTTCTTAGAATACCAAAATGCTAGATCAAGGTATGAAGGGCGTACGGTGGATGCCTTGGCACTAGGAGCCGATGAAGGACGCGACGAACAGCGATATGCTTCGGGGAGCAGTAAGTATGCTTTGATCCGAGGATTTCCGAATGGGGGAACCCACCATCCGTAATGGGATGGGACATGTTACATGAATACATAGTGTAGCGTGAGGCAGACCCGGGGAACTGAAACATCTAAGTACCCGGAGGAAGAGAAAGCAAATGCGATTCCCTGAGTAGCGGCGAGCGAAACGGGAACAGCCCAAACCGGAGAGCATGCTCTCCGGGGTTGTAGGACACTCTATACGGAGTCAAAAAGGAAGACAGTAGGTGAATGACCTGGAAAGGTCGGCCGAAGAAGGTGACAGCCCTGTAGCTGAAACTGTTTTCCCTCCAGAGTGGATCCTGAGTACGGCGGGACACGTGAAACCCCGTCGGAATCCGGGAGGACCATCTCCCAAGGCTAAATACTCCCTAGTGACCGATAGTGAACCAGTACCGTGAGGGAAAGGTGAAAAGCACCCCGGAAGGGGAGTGAAATAGATCCTGAAACCGTATGCCTACAAGTAGTCAGAGCCCGTTAATGGGTGATGGCGTGCCTTTTGTAGAATGAACCGGCGAGTTACGATAGCGCGCGAGGTTAAGCTGATGAGGCGGAGCCGTAGCGAAAGCGAGTCTGAATAGGGCGCCATAGTGCGTTGTCGTAGACCCGAAACCAGGTGATCTACCCATGTCCAGGATGAAGGTCAGGTAACACTGACTGGAGGTCCGAACCCACGCACGTTGAAAAGTGCGGGGATGAGGTGTGGGTAGCGGTGAAATGCCAATCGAACCTGGAGATAGCTGGTTCTCCCCGAAATAGCTTTAGGGCTAGCCTCGAGGTTGAGAGTTCCGGAGGTAGAGCACTGATTGGACTAGGGGCCCCCACAGGGTTACCGAATTCAGTTAAACTCCGAATGCCGGCAACTTATACTCGGGAGTCAGACTGCGAGTGATAAGATCCGTAGTCAAGAGGGAAACAGCCCAGACCGCCAGCTAAGGTCCCAAAGTGTATGTTAAGTGGAAAAGGATGTGGCGCTGCCTAGACAGCTAGGATGTTGGCTTAGAAGCAGCCACCATTCAAAGAGTGCGTAATAGCTCACTAGTCGAGTGGCGCCGCGCCGAAAATGTAACGGGGCTAAACATACCACCGAAGCTGCGGATTCCGTAAGGAATGGTAGGGGAGCGTTCCAAACCGCTGTGAAGCTGTACCGTAAGGAGCAGTGGAGCGTTTGGAAGTGAGAATGCCGGTGTGAGTAGCGAAAAGAGGGGTGAGAATCCCCTCCGTCGAAAGCCCAAGGTTTCCTGAGGAAGGCTCGTCCGCTCAGGGTTAGTCTGGACCTAAGCCGAGGCCGAAAGGCGTAGGCGATGGATAACAGGTTGATATTCCTGTACCACCGATCCACCGTTTGAACAATGGGGGGACGCAGGAGGATAGTGACGCATGCGGATGGAAGTGCATGTGTAAGTTTCGAGATCGTCTGATTGGCAAATCCGTCAGGCACCAAGATCGAGGAACGACGCGGAGTCCCCTAGGGACGAAGGTCACGATTTCACACTGCCAAGAAAAGCCTCTAGTGAGGTGGAAGGTGCCAGTACCGTAAACCGACACAGGTAGGCGGGATGAGAATTCTAAGACGCGCGGGATAACTCTCGTTAAGGAACTCGGCAAAATGGTCCCGTAACTTCGGGAGAAGGGACGCTCTACATGAGTAGAGCCGCAGTGAATAGGCCCAAACGACTGTTTAGCAAAAACACAGGTCTCTGCTAAATCGCAAGATGACGTATAGGGGCTGACGCCTGCCCGGTGCTGGAAGGTTAAGGGGATGGGTTAGCGCAAGCGAAGCTTTGAACCGAAGCCCCAGTAAACGGCGGCCGTAACTATAACGGTCCTAAGGTAGCGAAATTCCTTGTCGGGTAAGTTCCGACCCGCACGAAAGGCGTAACGATTTGGGCACTGTCTCAACGAGAGACCCGGTGAAATCATAGTACCTGTGAAGATGCAGGTTACCCGCGACAGGACGGAAAGACCCCATGGAGCTTTACTACAGCCTGATATTGAGGCTTTGTGCATGATGTACAGGATAGGCGGGAGACGTCGAGACCGGAGCGCCAGCTTCGGAGGAGTCACCCTTGGGATACCGCCCTTCATGCATAGAGTCTCTAACTCGCAGCCGTAATCCGGCTGGAGGACCGTGTCAGGCGGGTAGTTTGACTGGGGCGGTCGCCTCCTAAACAGTAACGGAGGCGCCCAAAGGTTCCCTCAGAATGGTTGGAAATCATTCGTAGAGCGCAAAGGCAGAAGGGAGCTTGACTGCGAGACCTACAAGTCGAGCAGGGACGAAAGTCGGGCTTAGTGATCCGGTGGTTCCGCATGGAAGGGCCATCGCTCAACGGATAAAAGCTACCCTGGGGATAACAGGCTGATCTCCCCCAAGAGTCCACATCGACGGGGAGGTTTGGCACCTCGATGTCGGCTCATCGCATCCTGGGGCTGGAGTAGGTCCCAAGGGTTGGGCTGTTCGCCCATTAAAGCGGTACGCGAGCTGGGTTCAGAACGTCGTGAGACAGTTCGGTCCCTATCCGTCGTGGGCGCAGGAAATTTGAGGAGAGCTGTCCTTAGTACGAGAGGACCGGGATGGACGCACCGCTGGTGTACCAGTTGTTCCGCCAGGAGCATCGCTGGGTAGCTACGTGCGGACGGGATAAATGCTGAAAGCATCTAAGCATGAAGCCCCCTCCAAGATGAGATTTCCCTTTGAGTAATCAAGAAAGACCCCTCAGAGACGATGAGGTAGATAGGTCACGGGTGGAAGCATGGTGACATGCGGAGCTGAGTGATACTAATCGGTCGAGGCCTTGTTCTAGCAGATGATTGTTGATGACTTCAGTTTTGAGGGCGCGAGCCTTTCAAAAAAAGTGCTTGACGTTATGGAAACATAATGTTAAGATAATAGATGTCTGGTGGCGATAGCCAAGTGGTCACACCCGTTCCCATGCCGAACACGGAAGTTAAGCACTTGAACGCCGAAAGTAGTTGGGGGCTTCCCCCTGTGAGGATAGGACGCTGCCAGGCGTACATATGGAGGATTAGCTCAGCTGGGAGAGCATCTGCCTTACAAGCAGAGGGTCGGCGGTTCGATCCCGTCATCCTCCACCATTTTTATTTACACTTGCCGGTGTAGCTCAGCTGGTAGAGCAACTGACTTGTAATCAGTAGGTCGCGGGTTCGACTCCTGTTGCCGGCACCATTTTCATTTGAATATCACCGAAGATTCTTAACCAGAATTTAGGTTCTACCTTTAAAACCCTGCCGGGGTGGCGGAACTGGTAGACGCACAGGACTTAAAATCCTGCGGGGGTTTCCCCGTGCCGGTTCGATTCCGGCCCTCGGTACCATTTTTTAATTTTAATAACTGTTTGATCCATTATACCCCGCACCCTTAGCTCAGCTGGATAGAGTACTTGACTACGAATCAAGGGGTCGGGAGTTCGAATCTCTCAGGGTGCACTTTTTCGGGAAGTAGCTCAGCTTGGTAGAGCACTTGGTTTGGGACCAAGGGGTCGCAGGTTCGAATCCTGTCTTCCCGACCATCTTCAATTTAATCCCTTTAATGGGGCCTTAGCTCAGCTGGGAGAGCGCCTGCCTTGCACGCAGGAGGTCAGCGGTTCGATCCCGCTAGGCTCCACCAAATTTTATCTTTGACGAACTTTGAAAACTGAACGATGAGGCAAAAACGTATCTTCGGATACAAACAATGAATGAAGCGCAAGCTTCGTCAACGTGACTTTTAGTCACAACAACGAGCAAGTCAAACACTTTATGGAGAGTTTGATCCTGGCTCAGGACGAACGCTGGCGGCGTGCCTAATACATGCAAGTCGAGCGCAGGAAGCTCGCGGAACTCTTCGGAGGGAAGCAAGTGGAATGAGCGGCGGACGGGTGAGTAACACGTAAGGAACCTGCCTCAAGGATTGGGATAACTCCGAGAAATCGGAGCTAATACCGGATAGTTCTTCGGACCGCATGGTTCGATGATGAAAGGCGCTCCGGCGTCACCTTGAGATGGCCTTGCGGTGCATTAGCTAGTTGGTGGGGTAATGGCCTACCAAGGCGACGATGCATAGCCGACCTGAGAGGGTGATCGGCCACACTGGGACTGAGACACGGCCCAGACTCCTACGGGAGGCAGCAGTAGGGAATCTTCCACAATGGACGAAAGTCTGATGGAGCAACGCCGCGTGAGTGATGAAGGTTTTCGGATCGTAAAACTCTGTTGTAAGGGAAGAACAGATACGAGAGGTAATGCTCGTATCCTGACGGTACCTTGCGAGAAAGCCACGGCTAACTACGTGCCAGCAGCCGCGGTAATACGTAGGTGGCAAGCGTTGTCCGGAATTATTGGGCGTAAAGCGCGCGCAGGCGGCCTTTTAAGTCTGATGTGAAAGCCCCCGGCTCAACCGGGGAGGGTCATTGGAAACTGGAAGGCTTGAGTACAGAAGAGAAGAGTGGAATTCCATGTGTAGCGGTGAAATGCGTAGAGATGTGGAGGAACACCAGTGGCGAAGGCGACTCTTTGGTCTGTAACTGACGCTGAGGCGCGAAAGCGTGGGGAGCAAACAGGATTAGATACCCTGGTAGTCCACGCCGTAAACGATGAGTGCTAGGTGTTGGGGGGTTTCCGCCCCTCAGTGCTGAAGCTAACGCATTAAGCACTCCGCCTGGGGAGTACGGCCGCAAGGCTGAAACTCAAAGGAATTGACGGGGACCCGCACAAGCGGTGGAGCATGTGGTTTAATTCGAAGCAACGCGAAGAACCTTACCAACTCTTGACATCCCCTTGACCACTTGAGAGATCAAGTTTTCCCTTCGGGGACAAGGGTGACAGGTGGTGCATGGTTGTCGTCAGCTCGTGTCGTGAGATGTTGGGTTAAGTCCCGCAACGAGCGCAACCCCTATCCTTAGTTGCCAGCATTTAGTTGGGCACTCTAGGGAGACTGCCGGTGACAAACCGGAGGAAGGTGGGGATGACGTCAAATCATCATGCCCCTTATGAGTTGGGCTACACACGTGCTACAATGGACGGTACAAAGGGCAGCGAGACCGCGAGGTGGAGCCAATCCCAGAAAGCCGTTCCCAGTTCGGATTGCAGGCTGCAACTCGCCTGCATGAAGTCGGAATCGCTAGTAATCGCAGGTCAGCATACTGCGGTGAATACGTTCCCGGGTCTTGTACACACCGCCCGTCACACCACGAGAGTTTGCAACACCCGAAGCCGGTGAGGTAACCGCAAGGAGCCAGCCGTCGAAGGTGGGGTAGATGATTGGGGTGAAGTCGTAACAAGGTAGCCGTATCGGAAGGTGCGGCTGGATCACCTCCTTTCTAAGGAAAACGTCCCGTAAGGGACATGCCCATCGTTCAGTTTTGAGAGCTCGTCTCTCAGTCTCGTAAGAGACACTCGCACCTTGAAAACTGAAGACATCAACAAGACATCAAATTTTTTATAACCATGTCATTAGACGTGTGTTCTTAGAATACCAAAATGCTAGATCAAGGTATGAAGGGCGTACGGTGGATGCCTTGGCACTAGGAGCCGATGAAGGACGCGACGAACAGCGATATGCTTCGGGGAGCAGTAAGTATGCTTTGATCCGAGGATTTCCGAATGGGGGAACCCACCATCCGTAATGGGATGGGACATGTTACATGAATACATAGTGTAGCGTGAGGCAGACCCGGGGAACTGAAACATCTAAGTACCCGGAGGAAGAGAAAGCAAATGCGATTCCCTGAGTAGCGGCGAGCGAAACGGGAACAGCCCAAACCGGAGAGCATGCTCTCCGGGGTTGTAGGACACTCTATACGGAGTCAAAAAGGAAGACAGTAGGTGAATGACCTGGAAAGGTCGGCCGAAGAAGGTGACAGCCCTGTAGCTGAAACTGTTTTCCCTCCAGAGTGGATCCTGAGTACGGCGGGACACGTGAAACCCCGTCGGAATCCGGGAGGACCATCTCCCAAGGCTAAATACTCCCTAGTGACCGATAGTGAACCAGTACCGTGAGGGAAAGGTGAAAAGCACCCCGGAAGGGGAGTGAAATAGATCCTGAAACCGTATGCCTACAAGTAGTCAGAGCCCGTTAATGGGTGATGGCGTGCCTTTTGTAGAATGAACCGGCGAGTTACGATAGCGCGCGAGGTTAAGCTGATGAGGCGGAGCCGTAGCGAAAGCGAGTCTGAATAGGGCGCCATAGTGCGTTGTCGTAGACCCGAAACCAGGTGATCTACCCATGTCCAGGATGAAGGTCAGGTAACACTGACTGGAGGTCCGAACCCACGCACGTTGAAAAGTGCGGGGATGAGGTGTGGGTAGCGGTGAAATGCCAATCGAACCTGGAGATAGCTGGTTCTCCCCGAAATAGCTTTAGGGCTAGCCTCGAGGTTGAGAGTTCCGGAGGTAGAGCACTGATTGGACTAGGGGCCCCCACAGGGTTACCGAATTCAGTTAAACTCCGAATGCCGGCAACTTATACTCGGGAGTCAGACTGCGAGTGATAAGATCCGTAGTCAAGAGGGAAACAGCCCAGACCGCCAGCTAAGGTCCCAAAGTGTATGTTAAGTGGAAAAGGATGTGGCGCTGCCTAGACAGCTAGGATGTTGGCTTAGAAGCAGCCACCATTCAAAGAGTGCGTAATAGCTCACTAGTCGAGTGGCGCCGCGCCGAAAATGTAACGGGGCTAAACATACCACCGAAGCTGCGGATTCCGTAAGGAATGGTAGGGGAGCGTTCCAAACCGCTGTGAAGCTGTACCGTAAGGAGCAGTGGAGCGTTTGGAAGTGAGAATGCCGGTGTGAGTAGCGAAAAGAGGGGTGAGAATCCCCTCCGTCGAAAGCCCAAGGTTTCCTGAGGAAGGCTCGTCCGCTCAGGGTTAGTCTGGACCTAAGCCGAGGCCGAAAGGCGTAGGCGATGGATAACAGGTTGATATTCCTGTACCACCGATCCACCGTTTGAACAATGGGGGGACGCAGGAGGATAGTGACGCATGCGGATGGAAGTGCATGTGTAAGTTTCGAGATCGTCTGATTGGCAAATCCGTCAGGCACCAAGATCGAGGAACGATGCGGAGTCCCCTAGGGACGAAGGTCACGATTTCACACTGCCAAGAAAAGCCTCTAGTGAGGTGGAAGGTGCCAGTACCGTAAACCGACACAGGTAGGCGGGATGAGAATTCTAAGACGCGCGGGATAACTCTCGTTAAGGAACTCGGCAAAATGGTCCCGTAACTTCGGGAGAAGGGACGCTCTACATGAGTAGAGCCGCAGTGAATAGGCCCAAACGACTGTTTAGCAAAAACACAGGTCTCTGCTAAATCGCAAGATGACGTATAGGGGCTGACGCCTGCCCGGTGCTGGAAGGTTAAGGGGATGGGTTAGCGCAAGCGAAGCTTTGAACCGAAGCCCCAGTAAACGGCGGCCGTAACTATAACGGTCCTAAGGTAGCGAAATTCCTTGTCGGGTAAGTTCCGACCCGCACGAAAGGCGTAACGATTTGGGCACTGTCTCAACGAGAGACCCGGTGAAATCATAGTACCTGTGAAGATGCAGGTTACCCGCGACAGGACGGAAAGACCCCATGGAGCTTTACTACAGCCTGATATTGAGGCTTTGTGCATGATGTACAGGATAGGCGGGAGACGTCGAGACCGGAGCGCCAGCTTCGGAGGAGTCACCCTTGGGATACCGCCCTTCATGCATAGAGTCTCTAACTCGCAGCCGTAATCCGGCTGGAGGACCGTGTCAGGCGGGTAGTTTGACTGGGGCGGTCGCCTCCTAAACAGTAACGGAGGCGCCCAAAGGTTCCCTCAGAATGGTTGGAAATCATTCGTAGAGCGCAAAGGCAGAAGGGAGCTTGACTGCGAGACCTACAAGTCGAGCAGGGACGAAAGTCGGGCTTAGTGATCCGGTGGTTCCGCATGGAAGGGCCATCGCTCAACGGATAAAAGCTACCCTGGGGATAACAGGCTGATCTCCCCCAAGAGTCCACATCGACGGGGAGGTTTGGCACCTCGATGTCGGCTCATCGCATCCTGGGGCTGGAGTAGGTCCCAAGGGTTGGGCTGTTCGCCCATTAAAGCGGTACGCGAGCTGGGTTCAGAACGTCGTGAGACAGTTCGGTCCCTATCCGTCGTGGGCGCAGGAAATTTGAGGAGAGCTGTCCTTAGTACGAGAGGACCGGGATGGACGCACCGCTGGTGTACCAGTTGTTCCGCCAGGAGCATCGCTGGGTAGCTACGTGCGGACGGGATAAATGCTGAAAGCATCTAAGCATGAAGCCCCCTCCAAGATGAGATTTCCCTTTGAGTAATCAAGAAAGACCCCTCAGAGACGATGAGGTAGATAGGTCACGGGTGGAAGCATGGTGACATGCGGAGCTGAGTGATACTAATCGGTCGAGGCCTTGTTCTAGCAGATGATTGTTGATGACTTCAGTTTTGAGGGCGCGAGCCCGTCGTCTGGTGACGATAGCCAAGTGGTCACACCCGTTCCCATGCCGAACACGGAAGTTAAGCACTTGAACGCCGAAAGTAGTTGGGGGCTTCCCCCTGTGAGGATAGGACGTTGCCAGGCAATTGAAAAGGACCGATCTGCATCTTGCAGGTCGGTCTTTTTGTGTATGTTCATTTAGAGTTAAATTATTTGCAATTCACTTTTAAGATGATTACTATTAAATCAAACAATAGTCAAAGATGGTCAGAGAGGTGGTGCCCATGCAAAACATCACAGATATCATCGAAGCCTATTTAAAACAAATCTTAAATGATGAAACAAAAGTTGAAATCAAACGTCAAGAAATTGCCCAGCGTTTTGATTGTGTCCCTTCCCAAATCAATTATGTCATCAACACACGTTTTACAGTCGAAAAAGGCTATTTTGTCGAAAGTAAGCGTGGTGGTGGAGGGTATATCCGGATTCAGAAAATCGTTTTGCTAGATAGTCACGATCTCTTAGACGAGATGAGTGCCTGGGTCGGTGATCAATTAACCGAACAGGCTGCTGAAGATTATTTGATTCGATTAATGAATGAACAATTATTAACGCGACGTGAAGCGATTATCATCCAAGCATTGTTACGAAAAGAAAGTTTACCGATGGAGGTAGAAGTTCAACACCGGATGCGAGCGCATCTGATGCAATCACTTCTCCAAACCATCAAGCGATTGTAGCATTGGAGGAATGCCATATGCGATGTCAACGTTGTTTAGAGCGCGAGGCAATCGTACGTGTCAAACTTCCACAAGAAACGGAAGGAGCAGAACGTGTTTTATGTTCTGAATGTGTCCGAGAGCTTGCGCGCGAGTATCAAGGTACAACATGTCCTTCTTGTGGTATGACACGACAACAGTTGTTGCATTTGAGAAAAGTAGGTTGTGCGACTTGTTATACCGTGTTCAAAGCGGAAGTCGATGGAATGGTCCGTCAATTCCAGCATGGCCACTCCAAACATTATGGATCACGCCCTGATGAAGAATCAGTCGAAAAGCGTTTGAAGCAACAGTTAAGCCGGTTAAAAGAACAACTCAATCGGAAGGTCTTGTCAGAAGATTACGAAGAAGCTGAACTGATTAAACGACAGATTGTTAGCGTCGAGGAGGATTTGCGCCATGTTTGAAGAATTATTGACGCATCCTTTAAGTGAGAAAATGAACCAACAAGCCCCTTATGATGACATCGTCGTCTCGACACGGATTCGTTTAGCTCGAAATGCAATGCAGTATCCGTTCTCGACGATGCTATCGGAAAAAGAGGCGAATGAACTGATTGATGAAACGGAACGCCAGTTGAGTGGGCTAAAAGGATTCCGTTTTGGACGGGTCGACCAGGCGGATGCGTTGACGCGGACTGCTTTAGTGGAAAAACATTTAATCAGTCCTGCACTTGCATCCCATCCACGGACGGGATTGTTCATTAGTGAAGATGAACAGATTAGCGTTATGGTGAATGAAGAAGATCATTTTCGGATTCAAACGTTGTTTCCAGGTCTACAACTCGAAGAAGCTTTTCGGATCGCGAAACAAGTCGATCAATTGATTAGTGAACGTTTTAAGATTGCCTTTGATGATACACTTGGTTATTTGACGACCTGTCCAAGCAATGTCGGGACAGGACTTCGCGCTTCTGTCATGCTACATCTACCTGGACTTGTCTTGACGAATCAAATTCAAGGATACGTCAAACACTTGAGACAGCTTGGTTTTGCGATTCGTGGTCGGTATGGCGAAGGCAGCGACGCCTCAGGGCGGATGTTTCAACTGTCGAATCAACGGACTCTTGGAGCGAGTGAAGATATGTTGATTACAGATTATCTTTTTGCTGTTGAAGCATTAATTGAGGCAGAACAGGCCGCAAGAAAAGGATTATTGGAGATGTATCAAGAAGAACTAGAAGACCGGTTATACCGGTCGTATGGCATTTTAACATCCGCTCGTTTAATTACGGCGCGAGAAGCAACAGAACGTCTATCCGATGTTCGCTTAGCAGATGGGCTAGGTCTAGATGTCAATCTCGCACCGAATGTGTTCCATCATTTACTTGTATCCTTACAAACAGGTTTTCTACAAAAGCATTTCGGGAATCAATTAACAACAAGAGAACGGGACATCGAGCGAGCGAATGTGATTCGTCAGATGTTAACCGAACAGAAACACAGGGATCACACACAAGGAGGTTTTGCGTAATGATGTTTGGACGATTCACAGAACGTGCCCAACGCGTACTCGCACTTGCACAGGAAGAAGCGGTACGACTCGGACACCATAATATCGGGACAGAACATATTTTACTCGGACTTGTACGTGAAGGAGACGGGATTGCTGCGAAAGCTTTAACAGCCCTCGGACTCAGTTCAGATAAAATTCAAATGGAAGTTGAAGCATTGATCGGTCGTGGACAAGATGGTGCGACGACAATTCACTATACGCCGCGCGCGAAAAAAGTCATCGAACTCTCGATGGATGAAGCACGTAAGCTCGGTCATTCGTATGTTGGCACGGAACACCTTTTACTCGGCTTGATTCGTGAAGGTGAAGGTGTTGCAGCACGCGTTTTGAACAACCTTGGAATCAGTCTTTCTAAAGCACGTCAGCAAGTATTGCAACTACTTGGGAACAGCGAAACGACGGCTAACGCGTCACAAGCTGGCTCAGGCGTCGCGACACCAACGCTTGATGGCTTGGCTCGCGACTTGACGCAACAAGCACGTGAGACACGTCTCGACCCAGTCATCGGACGCGCAAAAGAAATTCAACGTGTCATCGAAGTCTTGAGTCGTCGGACGAAAAACAACCCGGTCTTGATCGGAGAGCCGGGTGTTGGTAAAACGGCCGTCGTTGAAGGACTCGCACAACAAATCATCAACAATGAAGTGCCGGAGACTTTACGGAATAAACGCGTCATGGTTCTCGACATGGGGACGCTCGTCGCCGGGACAAAATACCGGGGTGAGTTCGAAGATCGTTTGAAAAAGGTCATGGATGAAATCCGTCAAGCTGGAAATATCATTCTCTTCATCGATGAATTGCACACATTGATTGGTGCAGGTGGAGCAGAAGGCGCAATCGATGCGTCGAATATTCTAAAACCATCGCTTGCGCGTGGTGAACTCCAATGTATCGGTGCGACGACACTTGACGAATACCGTAAATATATCGAAAAAGATGCAGCGCTTGAGCGTCGTTTCCAACCGATTCAAGTTGCTGAACCAACAGCGAACGAAGCAACACAAATCTTATTTGGTCTTCGCGACCGTTATGAAGCCCACCACCGTGTCACGATCACGGATGAAGCGATTCAAGAAGCGGTGACGCTTTCTGACCGTTACATCTCGGACCGTTTCCTACCGGATAAAGCAATCGACTTGATTGACGAAGCGGCTTCAAAAGTTCGTCTTCGTTCATATACAGCACCACCGAACCTAAAAGAAGTCGAAGCAAAACTTGAAGGCATCCGAAAAGATAAAGACGAAGCCGTCCAAAGCCAAGAATTCGAAAAAGCAGCAAGCTTACGCGACACAGAGCAAAAACTTCGCGATGAGCTCGAGCGCTTAAAAGAAGAATGGCAGAACAAACAAGGCAATGAAAAGCTTGAAGTCACAAAAGATGATATCGCGCAGGTCGTCGCGAGCTGGACGGGCGTACCGGTAACGAAAATCGCTGAAGAAGAAACCGATCGTCTGCTCCGTCTCGAAGAAATTCTTCATAGTCGGGTCATCGGTCAAAATGAAGCGGTCAAATCAATCTCAAAAGCAATCCGTCGCGCACGTGCTGGACTCAAAGATCCTAAACGTCCAATCGGTTCATTCATCTTCCTTGGTCCAACGGGTGTCGGTAAAACGGAACTTGCCCGTGCCGTCGCAGAATCGATGTTTGGTGACGAGGATGCCATCATCCGAATCGACATGTCAGAATACATGGAGAAACATGCGACAAGTCGTCTCGTCGGCTCACCTCCAGGGTATGTCGGGTATGAAGAAGGCGGTCAATTGACAGAAAAAGTACGCCGTAAACCATACTCCGTCATCTTGCTTGATGAAATTGAAAAAGCTCACCCTGAAGTCTTCAACATCTTGCTTCAAGTGCTCGATGATGGACGTCTTACGGATTCAAAAGGTCGGACAGTCGATTTCCGTAATACAATCATCGTCATGACGTCGAACGTCGGTGCAAGTGCCCTTAAACGGAACAAGTACGTCGGGTTCGCAGTGTCGGACGATACGGACCGCGAATACAAAGACATGAAGGGGAAAGTGATGGATGAGTTGAAAAGAGCCTTCCGTCCAGAGTTCTTGAACCGGATTGACGAAACGATCGTCTTCCACTCACTTGAGAAAAAACACATCGAAGAGATCGTCAAACTCATGGCGAAGACTCTCGAAAAACGCCTTGCGGAACAACAGGTTCACTTTGAATTGACACCTGCCGCGCTTTCGAAGATTGCCGACATCGGATACGACCCAGAATACGGAGCTCGCCCAATCCGTCGTGCACTTCAACGAGAAGCTGAGGATCGTTTGTCGGAAGCATTGCTTGCGGGAGACATTCAAAAAGGAGAACGTGTTGCACTTGATGTAGAAAACGATGAATTCATCGTCCGCCGCCACCAAGTGGAACCGGCAACGACAGAATAAGTGATCAACAGGGTCCAGCTTTCGCAAGTACGAAGCGAAAGCTGGGCTTTTTCTTGGATAGAGAAAGGATGAACAGAGTGGCTAAAATGAAGACGAAATTTGTTTGCCAAAGCTGTGGGACGGAGTCACCGAAATGGATGGGACGCTGCTCCGGCTGTGGGGAATGGAATACGATGGTCGAAGAAGTCGTCGAGGAGAAGAAAGCACGACGCGGTTCCGCTTTTGTCCATACGACGACGAAACAATTGAAACCGGAACGCCTCGCAAATATCGTCTCACAAGAAGAAAGTCGTGTCTTCACGGGGAGTAGTGAATTCGATCGTGTGCTCGGCGGCGGGATTGTGCCCGGATCGATGGTCCTCGTCGGAGGTGACCCGGGGATTGGGAAATCGACGATTCTGTTACAGACAAGTGCCCGGCTTGCACAACGCGGCGAAAAAGTCCTCTATATCTCAGGTGAGGAATCGCTCAAACAGACGAAACTCCGCGCTGAACGGCTCGGTTTACCGACGCAAGACTTATTCGTGCTCAGTGAAACGGACATGAATATGATTGAGCGGGTCGTCGACGAAGAAAAACCAGGCTTTTTAATCATCGACTCGATTCAAACGGTCTATATCGATGAGATTCAGTCGGCCCCGGGTAGCGTCACGCAAGTACGTGAATGTACGGCGATGCTGATGAAAATCGCGAAGAGTCGCGGCATTGCCATCTTCATCGTCGGTCACGTCACGAAACAAGGTTCGATTGCCGGACCCCGTTTGCTCGAACACATGGTCGATGCCGTCCTGTACTTCGAAGGGGAACGGCACCATACGTTCCGGATTCTCCGTGCCGTCAAAAACCGGTTTGGTTCGACGAACGAGATTGGAATCTTTGAAATGCGAGAGTCTGGTTTAGAAGAAGTCTTGAATCCATCGGAAATCTTCCTTGAGGAGCGGACGTCCGGTGTATCGGGTTCGACAATCGTTGCTTCGATGGAGGGGACACGGACTGTCTTAGTTGAGTTACAAGCCTTGATTTCACCTACATCATTCGGTAATCCGCGCCGGATGGCGACAGGAATCGACCAAAATAAAGTCGCCTTGCTGATGGCCGTGCTTGAGAAACGATCTGGTTTACTGCTCCAGACACAAGATGCCTATTTGAAAGCAGCTGGTGGCGTCAAGCTCGATGAACCAGCGATCGACCTCGCAGTCTGTGTCGCAATCGCCTCGAGTTTTCGCGACAAGCCGACACGTCCGACAGACGTCGTCATTGGTGAAGTCGGATTGACGGGAGAAGTTCGCCGCGTCTCACGGATTGAGCAACGTGTCGCAGAAGCTGCGAAGCTCGGCTTCACACGAGCCATCATTCCAAAAAATAATCTCGGAGGATGGACCTATCCGGATGGTATCACGGTCATCGGTGTCGAAAGTGTTGACGAAGCGTTACGCGAAACCATCCCGTTTTAAACGCCTGAAATGCAGGAAAAGATGGGGAGGCTGTAATGGATATGTAAACAGTTTCCCCACCTTAAGGCGTAGGTGATTCAAATAAATACATGTTACAATGAACTTAAAATAATAGAAGGAGGTGGGAAGATTGAAAATCATCATTCGAATCTTTTTCGCGTTACTCGGTCTTGCGCTTGGTGTCTTGTTATTGCCCCAATTATTTCAATTAATTGAAGCGGCGACAGGGATGACTTTCCCGGAATGGTTGATGACGACATACGTAACCGGAACGATTGGTGCACTCATATTTTTATTAATTGGATTATTCATTACGGATGCGGTTATTCGACTTCTCCGATTTTTAGAAGAAAAACTAGTGAAGGCGCCCGCTGCGGACTTATTCTTTGGAACATTTGGCCTCTTGCTAGGTCTCGTGATGGCATTTCTCGTCAGCATGTTGATCGAACTTGTCGGGATTCCGCTTCTTAGTAATGTCTTAACCATTTTCGCGACTGCCTTATTCGGATACCTCGGCTTTACGGTCGGATATCGCAAACGGCATGAGTTGACGAAAATCTTTTTACGATCAAACAGTAGTAACTCGGATAAAAAATCGACACCGGAACCCGTTGTTGCGGCAAAATCAAACAGTAAAGTACTTGATACGAGTGTTATCATCGATGGACGGATCACTGATATCGCGAAGACTGGATTTGTCGAAGGGAAATTGATCGTTCCGCAATTCGTGATTGGGGAACTTCAATACATCGCCGATTCATCGGATACATTAAAACGAAATCGTGGACGCCGGGGGCTTGACGTCTTAAAAGAACTCCAATCAATCCCTGGGATGGAAGTTGAAATTTATGATGGTGACTTCGAGGATGTACCAGAAGTCGACATCAAACTGATTAAGCTGGCAGAGTTGATGAAAGGGATTGTCGTTACGAACGATTACAACTTGAACAAAGTGTGTGAAGTCCGGAATGTACCCGTCTTGAACATCAATGATTTAGCAAATGCCGTCAAGCAAGTTGTGATTCCGGGTGAAGAGATGACGGTTCTTGTCATCAAAGAAGGGAAAGAGCAAAAGCAAGGGATTGCTTACCTCGAAGATGGCACGATGGTCGTCGTCGAAGGTGGTAAACACTTGATTTCGAAAACGATCGGTGTTGTCGTGACGAGTGTCCTTCAAACATCTGCTGGACGGATGATTTTTGCGAAGCCACAAGAAAAATAAGGGACTGCCACATTTGTGGCAGTCTTTACTTATGAGAAAAGAGGGAATGCCATGATAGAACAGACATACCGCGTCGTCATTCCGGCAGCTGGTGCCGGAAAACGGATGGGCGCAGATCGCAATAAACTGATGCTGCTGTTACGGGACCGTTCAATCATTGAGTGGACACTCGATGTGTTTGAAGCCGATCCCTTATGTGAAGAAATCATTCTTGCCATCAATCCGGCGGAACAAGTCTGGTTTGAGCAAGTGACGGACCGGTACGCAACGCCAGTCCGGCTTGTTGCCGGAGGACGGGAACGACAAGAAAGTGTCTTACGCGGACTCGAAGTCATCGAAGCACCCGGCATCGTGTTGATTCATGACGGCGCCCGACCGTTCATCGAACAGACAGCGATTCATGCCGTCGTCGCGGCGGCAGTCGAGCACAAAGCAGCGATTCTCGCCGTCCCGGTCAAAGATACCGTCAAGCGGATAACGGGTGCGACGATCGTCGAAACGGTTCCGCGGGACGAACTGATGGCAGCTCAAACACCACAAGCCTTCGACCTCGACACGATCCGAACCGTCCATCAAAAAGCAGCAGAACACTATTTAGGTACAGATGATGCAAGTTTGATAGAATGGGACGGAGGAAAGGTGACACTCGTCACCGGTCAGTATGAAAATATTAAAGTGACGACACCGGATGATTTATGGTTTGGTGAAGCGATCCTAATGAAACGAGGGAAATAACGATGATTCGAATTGGACAAGGTTTTGATGTACATGCATTCGCAGAAGATCGAAAACTCATTTTAGGCGGGATTGAAATCCCCCACACGAAAGGATTACTCGGTCACTCGGATGCGGACGTCTTGTTGCATACGATTGCGGATGCAGCACTCGGAGCGATTGCAGAAGGGGATATCGGAAAACATTTTCCGGACACCGATCCTGAGTTCAAAGATGCGGACTCCGCTAAACTGCTCGAACATGTCTATGCGCTCGTCAAACGTAAAGGGTATGAACTGAGTAATTTAGACGCGACCGTCATCGCACAAGCGCCTAAATTACGCCCGTACATCGATACGATGCGTGCGCGGATTGCGGAACTGCTTGAAGCGGACATCGAACAGATCAATGTCAAAGCGACGACGACGGAATGGCTTGGGTTTACAGGGCGTGAAGAAGGAATTGCGTGCCAAGCTGTGATTCTGCTGAAACGAATCGAAGAATAAGGTATACTAATTAAGCGAATTTGAGACTAAAGGAGTGATCGGCAATGGCAGAAGTACGTGTACGTTATGCACCAAGTCCGACCGGGCACCTTCATATTGGGAATGCACGGACGGCTTTATTCAACTATTTGTTCGCACGTCATGCAGGCGGGAAAATGATTTTACGGATTGAGGATACGGACCAAAAACGAAACATTGATGGTGGCGTTGAAAGTCAGATGAAGTACCTCGAGTGGCTCGGAATCGATTGGGATGAAGGTCCAGGCCGTGGTGGCGATTACGGTCCTTATTTCCAAATGGAACGGCTTGATCTCTATCAAAAATACACAGACGAGTTACTTGAAAAAGGACTCGCCTACCGTTGCTACATGACATCGGAAGAACTTGAGGCCGAGCGTGAAGCGCAAATCGCACGTGGTGAAGCACCACGTTATTCAGGTGCACACCGCAACCTGACGCAAGAACAAGAAGACGCATTCGTCGCGGAAGGACGGACACCATCGATTCGGATTCGTGTACCGAAAGACGTGACGTATACGTGGAACGATATCGTCAAAGAAGACGTATCATTTGAATCAAAAGACTTCGGTGATTGGGTCATCGTCAAAAAAGACGGAATCCCGACGTATAACTTCGCTGTTGTCGTCGATGATCATTTGATGGCGATTAGCCATGTTCTACGTGGAGACGACCATATCTCGAATACGCCGAAACAGATGATGATCTATGATGCGTTCGGTTGGGAGTATCCAACATTTGGTCACATGACGCTCATCGTCAACGAAGAGCATAAAAAACTGTCGAAACGTGATCAATCAATCATTCAATACATCGAGCAGTATAAAGACCTCGGGTATCTTCCGGAAGCGTTACTCAACTTCGTGACGTTGCTTGGTTGGTCGCCGGTCGGAGAACAGGAAATCTTTACGAAAGAAGAATTCATCGAGATCTTTGATGCGTCTCGTTTGTCGAAGAGTCCAGCTGTGTTCGATCAACAAAAACTCGCTTGGATCAATGGGCAGTACATGAAACATCAATCGTTCGAAGAAGTATTCGAAGCGAGTCTTCCATTCCTCCAAGCAGCAGGACGCGTCTCAAACGAGCCGTCAGCAGAAGAACTCGACTGGGCGAAAAACCTCGTCGGACTTTACCGTGAGCAGATGACACACGGAGCGGAAGTCGTTGAGCTTTCAGAGATGTTTTTTGAAGATGAAGTGGTGTATGATGAAGAGGCAAACACTGTCTTGAGTGGCGAAACGGTTCCGACCGTCTTAGCTGAATTCGCGAACCAATTGCGGACACTTGAAGAGTGGACGCCGGAAGCAATCAAAGCATCGATTAAGGCAACACAAAAAGCAACCGGTCAAAAAGGAAAAAATCTGTTCATGCCAATCCGCGTCGCAACGACGGGACAAACACATGGTCCAGAACTTCCGAATACGATTCAACTATTAGGAAAAGACCGCGTACTTGCGCGACTAGACGTATAAATAAAGCGTAGATGAGGAAAGTAGTGTCAATGTTTCTTCTCCAGAGACAAGCTTGTGTGGTGCGAGAGCTTGAAGAAAATTGCCATGAAATGCCCCTTTGAGTGCTACCCGAAATCAGTGAGAGTAGGCGTAGACGTATCTCCGGCGTTAACGGACACGGAGAGGGACGATTAATTCGTCCAAACAGAGTGGGACCGCGCTAATTAGCGTCTCTGTGCAGCGATGCACGGGGGCGCTTTTTCTTATGGAGAGGAGATTAAACATGACACGTATACGAAAAGACATTCGCAATGTATTCAACCAAGACCCGTCTGCACGCAGTCGCATTGAAGTCATCTTGACCTACCCAGGCTTACATGCGATTTGGATGCACCGCGTAGCCCATCGGTTATGGAAGTTGAACTTAAAGCTACTGGGGCGAAGCATTTCACAGTTCAGTCGCTTCTTGACAGGGATTGAAATTCATCCAGGTGCGACGATTGGCCGTCGCTTCTTTATCGACCATGGTATGGGTGTCGTCATCGGCGAAACGGCCATCATCGGCGACGATGTGACGATTTTCCAAGGCGTGACGCTCGGCGGGACGGGCAAAGAGACAGGCAAACGCCATCCGACGCTCGGTAACGGTGTGCTCGTTTCAGCGGGGGCACGTGTACTGGGGAATATCACGGTCGGCGATGCATCAAAAATCGGGGCGAGCTCAGTCGTCCTAAAAGACGTCCCTGCCAACGCAACCGTCGTCGGGATTCCGGGACGAGTCGTCATCCAGGACGGGATGAAAGTCGAGGCCCCCCTCGATCACCGTCTACCGGATCCGGTCAGTGAGTGCCAGGAGCGGATTGAAATTGAAATCGATGAACTAAAACGTGAAATTGAACGAATCAAAGGAGGACTTCGGAATGATACAACTCTACAACAGCATGACCGGAAAAAAGGAACCATTTAAACCGTTAGAAGAAGGTAAGGTCAAGATGTACGTTTGTGGACCGACCGTCTATAACTATATCCACATTGGTAATGCCCGACCGGCAATCGTCTTCGATACGGTCCGCCGCTACTTTACGTACCGCGGTTATGAGGTTCAGTACGTTTCGAACTTTACGGATGTCGATGATAAAATCATTCGGACGGCAAATGAGCTCGGTGAAGATTATCATGACTTAACGAAACGTTTCATTGCCGCGTATCATGCAGACACAGGTGCCTTGAACGTGCAACAAGCGGACGTCCATCCGCTCGTTACGGAGACGATGGAGGATATCATCGATTTCATCAAAGTTCTCGTTGAAAAAGGGAATGCCTATGCTTCAGGCGGAGATGTCTACTTCCGGACACGGAGTTTTGAGACGTATGGTCAGTTGAGCCAGCAATCGATTGATGAATTACGATCGGGCGCACGGATTGAAGTCGGCGAGAAAAAAGAAGATCCACTTGATTTCGTTCTTTGGAAAGCCGTTAAGCCGGACGAACCATCTTGGACAAGTCCATGGGGTGAAGGACGTCCGGGCTGGCACATCGAGTGCTCGGCGATGGCAAAGAAATACCTTGGCGATACGATTGATATCCATGCCGGTGGACAAGACTTGAAATTCCCGCACCATGAAAATGAAATTGCCCAGTCGGAAGCATGCAATTCTCAAAAATTCGCGAACTACTGGATGCACAATGGATTCGTCAACATCGAAAACGAGAAGATGTCGAAATCGCTCGGAAACTTTTTGACAGTCCATGAAGCGATTCAAGTCGTCGATCCAATGGTCTTACGCTTCTTCATGCTGTCTGTTCAGTATCGTCATCCGATCAACTACAGCCGTGAGCTGATTGATCAAGCGGTCAACGGTCTCGCGCGAATTCGGGAGTCGGTCGCAAACGTCGAGCATCGTCTCGCGATGACGGCAGATCTCGGAACGGCAAACGAGAAATGGTTGAAGCGAATTGAAGACATCAAGCAACACTTCATCACGTCGATGGATGATGACTTCAATACAGCGAATGCTGTAACGGATTTGTTCGATTTATCGAAAGAAGCAAATCTTTACCTTGCAGAAGCCCAAGTGTCAAAAGAAGTGCTCGAGCGCTTCCTGACCGTCTTCAACGAATTGTCAGGCGTGTTAGGTGTAACGTTGACGGTCGACCGCGGACTGCTCGACGAAGAAGTCGAACAGTTGATCACAGAACGAAACGAAGCACGGAAAAATCGTGATTTCGGACGGGCAGATGAAATCCGCGATCAGTTACGTGACCAAGGCATCTTGCTTGAAGATACAGCACAAGGGATGCGGTGGAAGCGCGGATGAAGAACTATAAACAATTGAATGCGCTCGCGCTCGCTTATATGGGAGACGTCGTCTATGAGATGCGTGTAAGAGAGCGACTACTTGACCGTGGCTTCGTCAAACCAGGCGACTTGCATCAAGCAGCGGTCCAGTATGTCCGGGCGCAAGCACAGGCGACCGTCGTTACACATTGGCTCAATCAGGGAACACTGACAGAAGAGGAACAAGCTGTCGTCCGACGTGGGAAAAATGCGAAATCCGGTTCTGTACCAAAAAGTACGGATGTCCATACGTACCGCTACGCGACGGCGTTTGAAGCATTGTTAGGCTACATTTATCTTTCAGAAGGAGGGGATCGTCTTGAAGAACTCATCGGGCAAGCGTTCGAATTACTCGAAAACGAAACGACAGACGGAAAATAACCCAGTCGATCAAGCACAACGCCCTAAGACTGGCGAAAAACGAAAACGTGTTGAAAAGAAACAAGAGGACCCGATCGTCATCGAACCACTCGCGGAAGGGCAGGATTTCCTTTACGGACGAAATCCTGTTCTTGAAGCGTTACGAAGTGGACGCGAAATGAATAAACTCTTTATCCAAGAAGGCCAACAAAAAGGTCCACTCGCCGTCATCCACGCGATGGCGCAAGAAGCGAACGTCCAAATCCAAATCGTCCCCCGTTCAAAACTGCATGGTCTGACAGGGAGCGACAACCACCAAGGTGTCGTCGCGGCGGTTGCTGCCTATGAATATGCAGAACTCGACGATATCTTTGCCCTAGCAGAGAAGAAGGATGAGACACCCCTCATCGTATTACTCGACGAGCTGGAAGACCCGCATAACCTCGGTTCGATTCTTCGGACGGCAGACGCTGTCGGTGCACACGGGGTCATCATTCCGAAACGCCGCTCGGTCGGATTGACACAAGTCGTCGCAAAAGCATCGACGGGTGCAATCGAGCACATTCCGGTCGTTCGCGTGACGAACTTAACGCGGACGATGGAAGACCTCAAGAAAAAAGGGCTTTGGTTCGTCGGGACGGATGCGCGTGAAAGTGATGATTACCGGACGCTTGACGGAACGATGCCGCTTGGAATCGTCATTGGTAGTGAAGGAAAAGGGATGAGTCGACTCGTCCGAGAGAAATGTGATTTCCTTGTCCACCTTCCGATGGCGGGCCATGTCACATCACTCAATGCTTCCGTTGCCGCGTCACTCTTATTGTATGAAGTGTACCGGACGAGAAAGCCGTACGCGCGATGAAATATGAACGTCTGATCGTTGATGGCTACAATATCATTGGCGCATGGCCGGAATTCCGGACATTGCGGGAGCAAGATTTTGAATTAGCACGGGAACGATTGGTCGATGCAATGGCGGAATATCAGGCAGTGACAGGAATTAGTGTCACCATCGTCTTTGATGCCTATCTTCAGCCAGGGCGTGAGTCACGCTTAAAAAAGAGTGGACTCGAGGTCATTTATACACGCGAGAATGAAACTGCTGACGAATGGATTGAAAAAACGGCAGCCGAGTGGTTACAAGACATCCGTGTCAAGCTGACGGTCGCGACGAACGACTTCACGGAACAATGGGTGATCTTTACGCTCGGCGCACTCCGCATCTCGGCACAAGAGTTGAGACGGGACTGGAAAGCAGCGGTCGCCGTCATTCAGGGACAGACGACGATGTCGAAGACGAGCAAGAAACCACGGTCGACCATTGATTTGCCGGCAGATGTCATCGAACGGCTTGAACAAATCCGAAGAAGAAAAAATTCAGATCAGTAAGGGGGTCTCCCCCTAAAAATAAACCGTTTTCTTGACGTACCTGTCGAGAAGGCGGTTTTTTTGACGACGAAACACAGATAAAAAGAGGTCATGCCAATTTTCACTGTCGCAGGATAGGAAATTATTGTATAATTGTAGGCAATTGATTAGTTCGTCATAGAAGCTTGGAGGGATGAAGGATGAGTTTGGTTTCGTTCGACCAGTTTGAGTGCATGTCTGATGAGGCGCTTGTGGAACAAGCGAAGGTATTCGATAATAGCGATGCCCTTGAATTTTTGATCGAGCGCTATCGTAACTTCGTACGTGCGAAGGCCCGGTCATATTTTTTGATTGGCGCGGACCGCGAAGATATCATTCAAGAAGGCATGATTGGCCTATACAAAGCAGTCCGTGACTACCGGACTGATAAGTTGGCTTCTTTTAAAGGATTTGCTGAACTCTGTATTACACGGCAAATGATCACGGCAATCAAGACGGCGACCCGTCAAAAACATATTCCTCTCAATTCGTACATCTCGCTCGATAAACCAATTTATGATGATGAATCTTCTGAACGGACGTTGCTTGATATCATCACATCGACAGTACCATCGGATCCGCAAATCTTGATTGTCAACCGAGAAGAGTACGCAGACATCGAAACGAAGATGGATGAAATCCTTAGTGACTTAGAACGAAAAGTGTTGGCACTTTATCTCGACGGAAGAACGTATCAAGAAATTTCGGATGATCTCGATCGCCACGTCAAGTCAATTGATAACGCGTTACAGCGTGTCAAACGGAAACTGGAGCGATACCTCGAGGCACGTGAGTTGATTGTCTAATCGCGAGGTGGATTGACCAACCCAACTACCGTATGCTACTGTATAAATAGCGCCTTACTAGCGAGACGCCGCTCATAGGCGTTTTTTTTTTACGCTCTTTTTTGGAGGAATCTTCTCTGTTCGAAAGAGAGAGCGGCAAAGAAGGAGGTCTTTTGAGATGGCGAAGAAAGTAGGCCTTGCTTGTGATATTTGCGGTGCCCGCGATTATACGACGATGAAAAAAGAGGATGTCACAGTCCGCTTGGAATTGAAGAAATTCTGTCGGCGTTGTAACGCGCATACGATTCATAAAGAAGCGAAATAAGGCTTCATCTATCCCGATTTACTACATCCTGGAGGGAAAGTACGATGAAATTTTTGCGTGACGTATGGAATGAACTGAAAAAGACGAGCTGGCCAAAACGAAAAGAATTGACGAAGTACACATTGACGGTAATCGGTATGGTTATCTTCATGGGCGTCTTCATCTTTGGTATCGATTCTGGTCTCAGCGCACTCATGAGTTGGTTGATTAAGTAAAAGAAGAGGTGGCGTACCATGGATAAACAGTGGTTTGTCGTCCAAACGTACTCTGGATTCGAAAACAACGTCAAGGCTAACCTTGAACGTCGGATCGAGTCTATGAACATGGACGAGAAAATCTTCCGTGTACTCGTTCCGATTGAAACGGTACAGGAAGAAGTAACGAATAAAAAAGGTGAAACAAAAATCAAGGAACGTGAAATCAAGATTTTCCCGGGGTATGTTCTCGTTGAAATGGTCATGACGGATGATTCTTGGTATGTTGTTCGTAACACACCGAACGTAACCGGATTCCTCGGTTCAGTTGGTGGTGGATCGAAACCGACGCCGCTTCTTCCTGAAGAAGCTGAAAACATCCTTGGTTCGATGGGACTTGTCGACATGAAGAGTCGTTATGACTACTCACTCGGTCAAATCGTCCGAATCAAAGAGGGTGCCTTCGAGAACTTTGAAGGAACGGTTGAAGAGCTTGATACAGAAACAGAAAAAATGAAAGTTTCTGTAGATATGTTCGGTCGCGAAACGAAAGTAGAACTCGATTTTTCACAAGTTGAAAAAATCGATTAAGTTTCCTATTGCGAATGTTTTGTTTTAATGGTACAATTTTTCCTGTTTGATGTTGTGCTTATTTCGATAAATAACTCGTCGAATAGAATGAGTGGGAGGACGCGCAACGTCCAATTAAACCACATTAAAGAATTAAGGAGGTGTGTCTCGTGGCGAAGAAGGTTATGAAACTAGTTAAACTTCAAATTCCTGCGGGCAAAGCAAACCCAGCTCCACCAGTTGGACCGGCACTCGGTCAAGCAGGTGTGAACATCATGGGCTTCTGTAAAGAGTTCAACGCTCGTACACAAGACCAAGCCGGCTTGATTATCCCTGTAGTCATCACGGTTTTTGAAGATCGTTCATTTACGTTTATTACTAAAACTCCACCAGCAGCAGTTCTCTTGAAGAAAGCAGCTGGAATCGAGAGCGGTTCAGGCGAGCCTAACCGTAAGAAAGTAGCGACTGTCAAACGTGACAAAGTTCGCGAAATCGCTGAAACGAAAATGCCAGACCTCAACGCAGCATCTGTTGAAACAGCGATGTTGATGGTTGAAGGTACTGCACGTTCTATGGGTATCGTAATCGAAGACTAAGTCTTTCGAATTACAATGAACAACGATGAGGGTCGCAGGCGGATAGTTAATTGAAGCCTTGCTACCCTTTCATTATGTGGGAGGATTTTCCGCACAACCACAAAGGAGGAACCTAAAATGGGTAAGAAGTACAAAGAAGCTGCTAAACTTATCGATCGTACGGTTTCATACGAACTCGCTGAAGCTGTAGACTTAACTAAAAAGTCTGCAACAGCGAAATTCGATGAAACGATCGAACTTGCTGTTCGTCTCGGAGTCGATCCGAAGAAAGCAGATCAACAAATCCGTGGAGCAGTCGTATTGCCACACGGTACTGGTAAAACACAACGCGTTCTCGTCTTCGCGAAAGGTGAGAAATTGAAAGAAGCGGAAGCTGCTGGAGCAGATTACGCTGGTGATTCTGAGTATATCGCTAAAATCCAAAAAGGATGGTTCGACTTCGATGTTATCGTTGCGACACCTGACATGATGGGTGAAGTTGGTAAACTCGGTCGTGTTCTCGGACCTAAAGGCCTCATGCCTAACCCGAAAACAGGAACTGTTACATTTGACGTCACAAAAGCAATCAACGATATCAAAGCTGGTAAAGTTGAGTACCGTGTCGACAAATCAGGTAACATCCACGTTCCTGTCGGTAAAAAATCATTCGATAACGAGAAGTTGGTTGAAAACATCACTACCGTTATGGAAACTCTCGTAAAAGTTAAGCCTGCTACTGCTAAAGGTGTTTACCTTAAAAACATCGCGATCGCTTCTACAATGGGTCCTGGTGTTAAAGTATCTTCAGCTGACTTCGCGAAATAATTTCGTCTAAAACGAACTTGACAACGTTCTAAGAACGCTGTTACAGTATAAAACGTTGATATATTCGACATACCGTAGACAGAAGGTGCTCATCGATTGAGCTTAAACCCTTCCGAGGTGTTCTTGCTCAGAGAGCCTGTTTGTTCAGGTATCCTTTTTGACGATTACGCCTCCTCTGCCCTGCAGAAGGAGGCTTTTTATTTGAAATCGAGCAGCCCCTCGCGCCGGTACAATTTATTTACCAGGAGGTGCAACAGAAATGGCAAACGAAAAAGTTATCGCTGTCAAAGCGGATCTCGTATCTGAGATCGCTGAGAAAATGCAAGCGAGCGCTGGAACAATCGTCGTCGACTACCGTGGTCTCACAGTAGACGAAGTCACTGAACTTCGTAAACAACTCCGCGAAGCGGGTGTTGAATTCAAAGTTTACAAAAACGGTCTCCTTCGCCGCGCTGCAGTTCAAAGCAACCTTGAAGGTCTTGACGAAGTATTCACTGGTCCTAGTGCGATCGCCTTCAGCAATGAAGACGTTATCGCGCCAGCTAAGATCTTGAACAACTTCTCTAAAGAACACAAGGCTCTCGAACTTAAAGGTGGTATCATCGAAGGCAAAGTCACTTCAGTAGAAGATGTCAAAGCCCTTGCAGAACTTCCATCACGCGAAGGTCTCCTTTCAATGCTCCTAAGCGTGCTTCAAGCGCCAATCCGTGGTCTCGCGGTGGCAACGAACGCAATCGCAGAGCAAAAAGAAGAACAATCTGCTTAATGTCCGCTTAGCGGGATAGGCAAAACACAATTTTTCAAACCCCAACGTGGGCTAAATCAAAGGAGGAAAACCATAATGGCTTTCAACAAAGAGCAATTTATCGAAGACCTCAAGGGCATGACTGTTCTTGAACTTAACGAACTCGTAAAAACAATCGAAGAAGAATTCGGCGTATCAGCAGCAGCTCCAGTAGCAGCAGCAGGTGCAGGCGCAGCAGCAGCTGAAGAGCAAACTGAATTCGACGTAATCCTTACTAGCGCAGGTTCTGGTAAAATCAACGTCATCAAAGCAGTTCGCGAATTGACAGGCCTCGGTCTTAAAGAAGCGAAAGCACTCGTTGACGGAACTCCAGCTCCAGTTAAAGAAGGCGTTTCGAAAGAAGACGCTGACGCAATCAAAGCTAAGCTTGAAGAAGCTGGCGCAAGCGTAGAAGTTAAGTAATTTTCTTCTTCCGCAGACAAAAGAAGCTCGCTTTGCGGGCTTCTTTTGTTTTCATCTTTAATCAAGAGAGGGGAAGGAAACATGGCAGACCATTATTATACGAATGATCCCTCCTCAAAACGAGATCCGAAATCATGGGAGTTCGTCCTACGCGGCGAAACGTTCCGTTTTACGTCGGACCACGGTGTGTTCTCAAAAGGTGGCGTCGACTTTGGTTCGCGTCTATTGATTGAGGCATTCGTTGAGCCGGATGTACCGGGTGCGATTCTAGATGTCGGTTGCGGATATGGACCGATGGGGATTTCACTGGCAAAAGCGACCGGGCGTGACGCAAAACTCGTTGATGTTAACGAACGGGCACTTGAATTAGCGGCTGAAAATGCACATGCGAATGGTGTTTCCGTGACGACCGGTGTAAGTGACGGGTATGTTGGCGTAGGTGATGAGACATTTGCAGCGATCGTGACGAATCCACCGATTCGGGCAGGAAAAGCAGTTGTTCATCGGATTTTACGTGAAGCGTATGATCATCTCGTAGTAGGAGGCACCCTCTGGGTCGTCATTCAGAAAAAACAAGGTGGACCATCAGCGAAGAAACTGATGGAAGAAGTCTTTGGTTCTTGCGAGACAGTGACCCGCGATAAAGGATACTCGATATTTAAATCAATTCGGTCTTGACAAATCGAGTGATTTGTCGTTGACCTTGTGTTGTGTCTATGATAGTATTATAAAATGCCATTGGAGTGATTTTTGGATAAGCAGGTTGAAAGTAGCTGGCGTTCTCGACTACAGATGATTGAGTAGACAAGACGTCGCTTTTTTGCGCTTATCGGTCAAAAAATGGCTTCAATGTTCGATATTACACCCGTCCTTCTCTAGAAGAAGAAGTGGGTCTGAGAGGTGAATCAGTTGACTGGTCAACTTGTTCAGTACGGTCGTCACCGTCAGAGAAGAAGCTATGCACGTATCAGCGAAGTATTAGAACTTCCAAATCTAATTGAGATTCAAACGAATTCATACGAATGGTTCCTACGGGAAGGTCTTCGTGAGATGTTTCATGACATTTCGCCGATTTCCGACTTCACAGGAAATCTCGTATTAGAATTCATCGACTACTCGCTCGGTGAGCCGAAGTATTCGATTGATGAATCGAAAGAACGCGACGTGACCTATTCGGCACCACTGCGCGTAAAAGTCCGTCTTCAAAACAAAGAGACGGGTGAATTGAAGGAACAAGAAGTCTTCATGGGTGACTTCCCGCTTATGACGGAGTCGGGAACATTCATTATTAATGGTGCGGAACGAGTCATCGTTTCTCAGCTTGTTCGTTCGCCAAGTGTGTATTACAACAATAAGTTAGATAAGAACGGTAAACGTGGATTCTCGGCAACGGTCATCCCGAACCGTGGAGCATGGCTCGAACTTGAGACAGATGCGAAAGATATCGTATATGTCCGGATCGACCGCACGCGTAAGATTCCTGTAACGGTTCTTTTACGTGCTCTTGGTTTCGGTACGGATCAGGAAATCATCGATCTCCTTGGAGATGATGAGTACCTCCGGAATTCGCTTGAAAAAGATAATACAGAAACAACGGAAAAAGCCCTCATTGAAATTTATGAGCGTCTACGTCCGGGTGAGCCACCGACAGTTGAAAATGCGAAAGCACTTCTCGTGTCACGGTTCTTCGACCCAAAACGTTACGATTTGGCAAACGTTGGTCGCTATAAAATCAACAAAAAGCTTCATTTAAAAAACCGCCTCTTCGGACAAAAACTTGCGGAAACGCTTGTTGACCCGGAAACAGGCGAAGTAATCGCAGAAGAAGGAACGGTTCTTGACCGTCGTATGCTCGACAAAGTCTTACCATTCCTTGAAGGATCTGTCGGTTACATCGAAGCGACGCCAACTGGCGGCGTAACGCAAGGCGAAGCCTTCAACTTACAGTCGATCAAGGTGTTCGCACCGGACGATGCTGAAGGTGAACGCATCATCAATATCATCGGTAACGGTAACATCGATCGTGACATCAAGCACATTACGCCTGCTGACATGATTGCTGCAATCAACTACTTCTTCAACTTGTTGCATGAAGTAGGGACAACGGACGATATCGACCACCTCGGTAACCGTCGTCTCCGTTCTGTCGGTGAATTGCTCCAAAACCAGTTCCGTATTGGTCTTTCACGTATGGAACGTGTCGTTAAGGAACGTATGTCGATTCAAGATCAAAATGCAATCACGCCACAGGCATTGATCAACATTCGTCCTGTTATCGCGTCAATTAAAGAGTTCTTCGGTAGCTCACAGTTATCACAGTTCATGGACCAAACAAACCCGCTCGCTGAGTTGACGCACAAACGTCGTCTGTCTGCTCTCGGACCCGGTGGTTTGACACGTGAGCGTGCTGGCTTTGAAGTTCGAGATGTTCACTACTCGCACTATTCCCGTATGTGTCCAATCGAAACGCCAGAGGGACCAAACATCGGTTTGATCAACTCACTGTCTTCGTTCGCGAAAGTCAATGAGTATGGTTTCATCGAAGCACCATACCGCCGTGTCAATCCGGAAACGGGTGTTGTCACGGATGAAATTCACTACATGACGGCAGACGAAGAAGATCTCTACGTCGTTGCGCAGGCAAACATGTTGTTGACGGAAGAGAAGACGTTCCAAGATACACACGTCCTATCACGTTTCCGTGGACAAAACTTGTCTGTTGAGCCATCACGTGTCGATTACATGGACGTTTCTCCGAAACAGGTTGTTTCGGCAGCAACAGCATGTATTCCGTTCCTTGAGAACGATGACTCGAACCGTGCCCTCATGGGAGCGAACATGCAACGTCAGGCCGTACCACTTCTCGATCCAGAATCTCCGATTGTTGGAACTGGGATGGAGTACGTGTCTGCGAAAGACTCAGGAGCTGCCGTTGTTGCAAAACACTCTGGTATCGCTGAGCGCGTAACGGCTCGTGAAATCCTTGTCCGTCGTACGACGGAAGTCGATGGCAACATCGTTCAAGGTGAACTTGATCGTTATAAAATCCAAAAATTCATTCGTTCTAACCAAGGAACGTGCTATAACCAAAAACCAATCATCAAAGCAGGCGATCCTGTCGATAAAGGCGAGATTCTTGCAGATGGTCCATCAATGGACGGTGGGGAACTTGCGCTCGGTCGTAACGTACTCGTCGGTTTCATGACATGGGATGGTTACAACTACGAGGATGCCGTCATCATGAGCGAACGTCTTGTGAAAGATGATGTCTACACGTCGATCCACATTGAGGAATACGAATGTGAATCACGCGATACAAAACTCGGACCGGAAGAAATCACTCGTGATATTCCAAACGTCGGTGACGACGCCCTGAAAAACCTCGACGACCGCGGAATCATTCGTGTCGGTGCTGAAGTAAAAGATGGGGATATCTTAGTCGGTAAAGTTACACCTAAGGGCGTAACGGAATTGACAGCTGAAGAGCGTTTGTTACATGCGATCTTCGGTGAAAAAGCACGTGAAGTGCGTGATACATCACTCCGTGTACCACACGGCGGCGACGGTATCATCCTTGACGTCAAAATCTTCGATCGTGATAACGGCGACGAACTATCTCCTGGTGTCAACCAGTTGATCCGTGCGTACATCGTTCAAAAACGTAAGATTCACGAAGGAGATAAAATGGCAGGTCGTCACGGTAACAAAGGTGTTATCTCACGTATCTTGCCAGAAGAAGACATGCCGTACATGCCAGACGGCACACCAATCGACATCATGTTGAACCCACTTGGTGTACCATCACGGATGAACATCGGGCAGTTGCTCGAGCTTCACCTCGGTATGGCAGCACGCCAACTCGGAATCAAAGTTGCATCACCAGTATTTGATGGTGCGCGTGAGGAAGATGTTTGGGCAACGATTGAAGAAGCTGGTATGGATCGTGACGCGAAGACTGTTCTTTATGACGGTCGTTCGGGTGAAGCGTTCGATAACCGCATCTCGGTCGGTGTCATGTATATGATTAAACTCGCCCACATGGTCGATGATAAACTTCACGCACGTTCGACGGGTCCTTACTCACTCGTTACGCAACAGCCGCTCGGTGGTAAAGCCCAGTTCGGTGGACAGCGTTTCGGAGAGATGGAAGTTTGGGCACTTGAAGCATATGGTGCTGCGTATACACTCCAAGAGATCTTAACGATCAAATCGGATGATACGATCGGTCGTGTTAAAGCGTATGAAGCGATTGTTAAAGGCGAAAATGTACCGCAACCGGGCGTACCGGAATCGTTCCGAGTTCTCATTAAAGAGCTTCAATCACTTGGTATGGATGTTAAGATGATGTCTGCTGAGGACGAAGAGATCGAAATGAAGGACGAAGACGAGGACAATATCCCGAACGCGACTCCAGCACTCGAAGAAGTTCAAGCGCCTGTCGCACCAGTTGTTACTGAAGAGGAATAAGCGAAAGGGAGGTCCACCCCTTGGTAGATGTTAATAGATTTGAATATATGAAAATCGGCCTCGCTTCCCCTGAAAAGATCCGTTCGTGGTCTTTCGGGGAAGTGAAGAAGCCGGAGACGATCAACTATCGTACGCTCAAGCCAGAGAAAGACGGCTTGTTCTGTGAACGAATTTTTGGTCCAACGAAAGACTGGGAATGTTACTGCGGTAAATACAAACGAATCCGTTATAAAGGTATCATTTGTGACCGCTGTGGCGTTGAAGTTACGAAGTCGAAAGTCCGTCGTGAGCGCATGGGTCACATCGAGCTCGCAGCACCGGTTTCGCATATTTGGTACTTCAAAGGAATTCCAAGTCGTATGGGTCTCGTTTTAGATATGTCACCACGTGCGCTCGAAGAGATCATCTACTTCGCGTCGTACGTCGTTACAGATCCGGGCGAATCGACTCTCGAGAAGAAACAACTCCTTTCAGAAAAAGAATATCGTGCATACCGTGAGAAATTCGGTAGCTCATTCACAGCTGAGATGGGTGCGGAAGCCGTTCGTAAATTGCTCCGTGACGTTGAACTCGATAAAGAAGTAGCTGGTTTACGTGAAGACCTTCGAATGATTCAAGGACAACGTCGTACACGTGCGATCAAACGTCTTGAAGTCTTAGATGCTTTCCGTAACTCAGGCAATAACCCGGAGTGGATGGTTCTCGAAGTATTGCCAGTCATCCCACCGGAACTTCGTCCGATGGTCCAGCTTGATGGTGGACGTTTCGCGACATCAGATTTAAACGACCTATACCGTCGTGTCATCAACCGTAACAACCGTCTCAAGCGTCTTCTTGACCTTGGCGCTCCGAACATCATCGTTCAGAATGAAAAACGGATGTTACAAGAAGCGGTTGATGCCTTGATCGATAATGGTCGTCGTGGCCGTCCGGTCACTGGACCAGGTAACCGTCCACTTAAATCTCTTTCACATATGTTGAAAGGGAAACAAGGACGTTTCCGTCAAAACTTACTCGGTAAACGTGTCGACTACTCTGGTCGTTCGGTTATCGTCGTTGGTCCAAACTTGAAGATGTATCAATGTGGTCTTCCAAAAGAAATGGCCCTTGAGCTCTTCAAACCGTTTGTTATGAAAGAACTCGTCTCACGTGGTATCGCACCAAACATTAAGAGTGCGAAACGTAAAATCGAACGCGTTCAACCTGAAATCTGGGATGTACTTGAAGAAGTCATCCGCGAGCACCCGGTTCTCTTGAACCGTGCACCGACACTTCACCGTCTCGGTATCCAGGCGTTCGAACCAACACTTGTCGAGGGTCGCGCGATTCGCCTTCACCCACTCGTATGTACGGCTTACAACGCCGATTTCGATGGTGACCAAATGGCGGTCCACGTACCACTTTCTGCAGAAGCACAAGCAGAAGCACGTCTTCTCATGCTCGCTGCACAAAACATCTTGAACCCGAAAGACGGTAAGCCTGTTGTTACACCATCGCAGGATATGGTCCTCGGTAACTACTACCTCACACTCGAACGTGAAAACGCAATCGGTGAAGGTAAAATCTTCTCGACTGTGAATGAAGCACTCATCGCCTACCAAAACGGGTATGTTCACTTCCATTCACGTGTTGCGATTCCTGCCGGCGTTCTAAAGAACCCGACGTTTACAGAATCACAAAACGAGAAATTACTTGTTACGACTGTCGGTAAGTTGATCTTCAACGAGATCCTCCCAACGACTTTCCCATACTTGAATGAGCCAACAATGAGTAACTTACAGGAAGCAACGCCTGAGAAGTACTTCCTTGAAAATGGAACGGATGTTGCTGCTGAAATCAAGAACCGTCCAATCATTGAGCCATTCAAAAAAGGATTCCTTGGAAATGTCATCGCGGAAGTCTTCAAACGTTTCGAAACGACGGAGACGAGCCGTATGCTCGACCGCATGAAAAACCTTGGTTTCAAACACTCGACACGTGCCGGTATCACGGTTGGTATCTCGGATATCATCGTACTTCCGGACAAACAGGAAATCCTGGTCGAAGCACAAGATAACGTCGATCGCGTTATGAAATCGTACCGCCGTGGTCTCATCACGGAAGACGAGCGCTATGAGCGTGTCGTCAAGTCGTGGAACGACGCGAAGGATGAAATTCAGTCTCGTCTGATGAAATCCCTCAACCGTCTAAACCCGATCTTCATGATGAGTGACTCTGGTGCCCGTGGTAACGCATCAAACTTTACGCAGCTTGCAGGGATGCGTGGACTCATGGCCGCTCCAAGTGGACGGATCATCGAGCTCCCAATCAAATCTTCGTTCCGTGAGGGTCTGACGGTTCAGGAATACTTCATCTCGACGCACGGTGCGCGTAAAGGTCTTGCCGATACAGCCTTGAAAACTGCCGATTCAGGTTACCTGACTCGTCGTCTCGTTGATGTAGCGCAAGATGTTATCATTCGTGAAGATGATTGCGGAACGGATCGTGGTATCCGTGTCATGGCTCTTCGCGAAGGAACGGAAGAAATCGAAAGTCTTTACGACCGACTCGTCGGACGTACGGCATTCGAAAAAGTCGTTCACCCGGAAACAGGAGAAGTTCTCGTTTCTGTCAACGAACTCATCGACGAAGATATCGCGCGTACAATTACGGACGCTGGTATCGACAACGTTGAAATTCGTACTGCCTTCACTTGTAACACGAGTCATGGTGTCTGTAAGAAATGTTACGGACGTAACCTTGCAACGGGTAACGATGTTGAAGTCGGTGAAGCAGTCGGAATCATTGCGGCACAATCAATCGGTGAGCCAGGAACGCAGCTTACAATGCGTACCTTCCACACAGGTGGGGTTGCCGGAGATGATATCACGCAAGGTCTTCCACGTATCCAAGAGTTGTTCGAGGCCCGTAACCCGAAAGGTCAAGCGGTCATCTCGGAGATCGACGGACAAGTCATCGACTTTACAGAGTCGCGTGACAAACGTGAATTGACGATTCAAGGTCTGAGCGAAACACGCACATACACGATTCCATTCGGATCGCGTCTACGTGTCCAACTCGGTGAAGAAGTCATTGCGGGTCAAGTGTTCACAGAAGGATCGATTGATCCGAAAGAACTCTTGAACGTTAAAGGTGTATCTGGTGTTCAGAACTACCTTCTTCAGGAAGTTCAAAAAGTATACCGGATGCAAGGAGTTGAAATCGGTGACAAGCACGTCGAGGTCATGGTTCGTCAAATGATCCGCCGCGTTCGCGTCATCGAGTCAGGTGAGACAACACTTCTCCCTGGTTCACTCGTTGATATCAGTACCTTTAAAGAAGCATGTAAAGAAGCGCTCCGTGCAGGAAAAGCACTCGCTTCAGCTAAACCAGTTCTCCTTGGTATTACAAAAGCATCGCTTGAGACAGACTCGTTCCTATCAGCTGCTTCGTTCCAGGAAACTACTCGTGTCCTTACGGACGCAGCAATCAAAGGGAAGAGCGACTACCTTCGCGGCTTGAAAGAGAACGTTATTATCGGTAAACTAGTTCCAGCTGGTACAGGAATGACACGTTACCGTCAAATCGGACTCGAAGTAGCTGGTGAAGCACCTGTAGAAGCAGATTCTCCTGTAGAATAAAACGCCTTGACACGTCGGTATGGCGGTGCTACTATGATATAGTGTTGCCAACCGGCCGTGTTATTTTGGAGGATATCTTCATGTCTTACAAAAAAGTAGTCGGCGCAGATTTGAAGTTTGTCGGTCAAAAGCAAACGCTCAAAGCATTGCGATCTGGCAAGGCGTCGGAAGTGATCATCGCGGATGACGCAGATGAACACGTAAAACAAGCATTGCTCGATGCGGCGAAACAAGCTAACGTTCCGGTTGTGAGCGTGCCTTCTAAGCTTGAGCTTGGTAAGGTTTGTGGAATCGATGTCGCGGCAACTGCTGTTGCCATTAAGAAAGTTTGATAATACGTTTTGTGTGGCGATGGAATGCCTGAGCCACGCAAAACGTTTCATTATGACTTTCGATGAACCACCCGGCTCGGTGGTTTTGAAACTTGTCATGAATTCAGGAAGGGAGGATCTCAAAGATGCCTACTATCAATCAATTGGTCCGTAAAGGACGTCAATCAAAAGTTGTGAAATCAGATTCGCCAGCGCTGAACAAAGGGTACAACAGCTTCATTAAAGCTCGTACTGACATCAGCTCACCACAAAAACGTGGTGTTTGTACTCGTGTAGGTACAATGACTCCGAAGAAACCGAACTCGGCTCTTCGTAAGTACGCACGTGTACGCTTGACGAACACAATGGAAGTAACAGCTTACATCCCAGGTATCGGCCACAACTTGCAAGAACACAGTGTTGTTCTTATTCGCGGAGGCCGCGTAAAAGACTTACCAGGGGTACGTTACCACATCGTTCGTGGTGCACTTGATACAGCTGGAGTTGACGGCCGTATGCAAGGTCGCTCGAAATATGGTACTAAACGTCCAAAAGCAGCAAAAAAATAATCTAGATATCTGAAGATATCACCTCACTATATGAAAGGAGGGACTCGGAATGCCACGTAAAGGTCAAGCAGAACGTCGTGATGTAATGGCTGATCCGATCTACAACTCTAAACTCGTTACCCGCCTTATCAACCGTCTTATGTTAGATGGTAAAAAAGGTACTGCTCAACAAATCTTATACAAAGCTTTCGAAACTATCGCTGAACGTTCAGGACGCGATGCAATGGAAGTTTTTGAAGAGGCGATGAACAACATCATGCCAGTTCTTGAAGTAAAAGCACGCCGTGTAGGTGGAGCTAACTATCAAGTTCCTGTCGAAGTCCGCCCTGAGCGCCGTACGACACTTGCACTTCGTTACCTCGTGAACTACTCACGTCTCCGTAACGAGAAAACTATGGATGCTCGTCTTGCTAATGAAATCATGGACGCTGCAAACAACACTGGTGCTTCTGTTAAGAAGCGCGAAGATATGCACAAAATGGCGGAAGCGAACAAAGCGTTTGCTCACTACCGCTGGTAAATCCGGAATTAACCACCTCATCTATGCCATTTTGTATGGAAATATGAGGTGGCTTTCGGGTATAGTCATGACGTGTGGCAACACACGTACACTAAATTAAAATGCGAAAGGAGAATGTTTAAAGATGGCAAGAGAATTCTCCCTTAAGAACACCCGTAATATCGGGATCATGGCCCACATCGATGCTGGTAAAACAACAACGACTGAGCGTATCCTCTATTACACGGGTCGTATCCACAAAATCGGTGAAACGCACGAAGGTGCTTCACAAATGGACTGGATGGAGCAAGAGCAAGAACGTGGAATCACGATTACATCGGCAGCAACAACTGCACAATGGAAAGGTAACCGCGTAAACATCATCGATACTCCTGGACACGTAGACTTCACTGTTGAAGTTGAACGTTCACTCCGTGTACTTGATGGTGCGGTTGCAGTACTTGATGCTCAGTCTGGTGTTGAGCCACAAACTGAGACAGTATGGCGCCAAGCTACAACTTACGGCGTACCACGTATCGTTTTCGTAAACAAAATGGATAAAATCGGTGCAGACTTCCTGTACTCGGTCGGAACGCTTCGCGATCGCCTTCAAGCGAACGCACATGCAATCCAAATTCCAATCGGCGCGGAAGATGAATTCAAAGGAATCATCGACCTCGTTGAAAAGAAAACATACATGTACGGTAACGACATCGGTACTGATATCGAAGTAACGGATGGTTTCCCTGCAGAATTCGCAGATGAAGCTGAAGAACTTCGTGCATCATTAATCGAAGCAGTTGCTGATTACGAAGAAGAAATGATGATGAAATACCTCGAGGGCGAGGAAATTTCAATCGAAGAGTTAAAAGCGGGTATCCGTAAAGCGACTCTTACAGTTGATTTCTACCCTGTACTCGTTGGTTCGGCATTTAAGAACAAAGGTGTTCAGCTTATGCTTGACGCAGTTCTTGACTACCTCCCATCACCAGTCGACGTAAAAGCAATCACAGGAATTAACATGGATACAGATGAAGAGATCGTTCGTGAGTCTACTGACGAAGCGCCATTCTCTGCACTTGCATTCAAAGTTATGACTGACCCGTATGTTGGTAAATTAACGTTCTTCCGTGTGTACTCTGGTACAGCTTCGGCAGGATCATACGTTAAGAACTCAACAAAAGGTAAACGTGAGCGTCTTGGACGTATCCTTCAAATGCACGCGAACAGCCGTGAGGAGATCCCAATGGTCTTCGCTGGTGACATCGCTGCAGCTGTAGGTCTTAAAGATACGACTACTGGTGATACGCTTTGTTCTGAGAAAGACAACGTCGTTCTCGAATCAATGACATTCCCAGAACCAGTTATCTCGGTCGCGATCGAACCAAAAACGAAAGCCGACCAAGATAAAATGGGTCAAGCACTTGCTAAGCTTGCTGAAGAGGATCCAACGTTCCGCACTGAAACAAACCCAGAGACTGGTCAAACGATCATCTCAGGTATGGGTGAGCTTCACCTCGACATCATCGTTGACCGTATGCGTCGCGAGTTCAAAGTCGAAGCTAACGTTGGTGCTCCACAAGTAGCTTACCGTGAAACGATTCGCCAAGCGGCGAAAATCGATTCTAAGTTCGCTCGTCAATCAGGTGGTCGTGGTCAGTATGGTCACGTCGTCGTAGAATTCGAGCCGAACGAAGAAGGTGCTGGCTTCGAGTTCAACAACAAAATCGTCGGTGGTGTTGTTCCACGTGAATACATCCCAGCGGTTGAAAACGGAATCGAAGAAGCTCTTCAAAACGGTATCCTTGCTGGTTATCCAGTAGTTGACGTTAAAGCAGCACTCGTTTTCGGTTCATACCACGATGTCGACTCAAACGAGATGGCATTTAAAATCGCGGCTTCAATGGCCGTCAAACAACTTAAAGATAAGAGCGGCGCTGTTATCCTTGAGCCAATGATGAAAGTTGAAATCGTCATCCCAGACGAATACATGGGAGACATCATGGGTGACGTTACGTCACGCCGTGGACGCGTTGAAGGTATGGAAGCTCGTGGGAACGCACAAGTCGTTCGCTCGATGATTCCACTTTCGGAAATGTTCGGATATGCAACAGGGCTTCGTTCGCGCACACAAGGTCGCGGTACGTACTCAATGCACTTCGATCACTACGAAGAAGTACCGAAATCAGTTGCTGAAGAAATCATCAAAAAATCAAACGGCTAATCCTTCACAGGTTGTCACGATTATTTGATTAGTGTAAGCTAAGGAAGGTGTACGTTATTCGACGATTCACCTTCCTAGTTATAAAAATATTATTAGACACATAGAGGAGGAATTCAGAATGGGTAAAGAAAAATTCGACCGTTCTAAACCGCACGTTAACGTTGGTACAATTGGCCACGTCGACCACGGTAAAACAACTTTGACAGCAGCTATCTCAGCTGTACTTGCAAAATCACAAGGTAAAGCTGCAACTAAGTTTGACCAAATCGATGGTGCTCCAGAAGAGCGCGAGCGCGGTATCACAATCGCAACAGCTCACATCGAGTACGAAACAGAAAAACGCCACTATGCACACGTTGACTGCCCAGGTCACGCTGACTATGTTAAAAACATGATCACTGGTGCTGCACAAATGGACGGCGCGATCCTCGTTGTTTCTGCAACTGATGGTCCAATGCCACAAACACGTGAGCACATCTTGCTTTCACGTCAAGTAGGTGTTCCTTTCATCGTCGTATTCATGAACAAAGTCGACATGGTTGACGACGAAGAGCTTCTTGAACTCGTTGAAATGGAAATCCGCGAACTTCTTTCTGAGTATGACTTCCCAGGCGATGACCTCCCAGTCATCCAAGGATCTGCTCTCGGCGCGCTTAACGGCGAAGCTAAATGGGAAGAAAAAATCTTGGAACTCATGACAGCTGTTGATGAGTACATCCCTGAGCCAACTCGCGACACTGAAAAAGACTTCATGATGCCAGTTGAGGATGTTTTCTCAATCACTGGTCGTGGTACAGTAGCTACTGGCCGCGTTGAGCGTGGAGTTCTTAAAGTCAACGACGAGATCGAAATCGTTGGTCTTCACGAAGAAACTAAAAAATCAGTATGTACTGGTGTAGAGATGTTCCGTAAGCTTCTTGACTATGCTGAAGCTGGCGACAACATCGGAGCTCTTCTTCGTGGTGTATCACGTGACGACATCGAGCGTGGACAAGTTCTCGCGAAACCAAACACAATCACACCGCACAAAACTTTCAAAGCGCAAGTTTATATCCTTTCAAAAGAAGAGGGTGGCCGTCACACGCCATTCTTCGGTAACTACCGTCCACAGTTCTACTTCCGTACAACTGACGTAACTGGTATGTGCCAACTTCCTGAAGGTACTGAAATGGTTATGCCTGGGGACAACATCGAATTGACTGTTGAACTCATCGCGCCAATCGCTCTTGAAAAAGAAACTCGTTTCTCAATCCGTGAAGGTGGCCGTACAGTAGGCGCTGGATCAGTTACAGAAATCGTTGAGTAATTTTTAAGCAAAAAGGTCTTCCGTCTCCCGTGACGGAAGACCTTTTCTTGTTTCTTTAAAAAACAGTCTTGCAACATGGTCAGACATCTTATATACTGAGGAAAGTGTTTGTGCGAGTGGTGAGAGACTTGAAAACAAGTTCTAAATTATTTTTCTTGCATTCTTGCTTGGAATTAAGTAAACTAGAATATGTTGGTCACAAACACAACGCGATGAAGCGGGAGGTTATGACACACCAGGCGGCATTGCCATGGCTAGTGTGGAAATTTCCGCGGAGAATGTCTATTTACGAAATAGGCGAAAAGGAGGGAAACAACATGGCAAATGAAAAAATTCGGATCCGTTTGAAAGCATACGATCACCGCGTGCTTGATCAATCGGCTGAGAAGATTGTCGACACAGCAAAACGTTCTGGTGCTACTGTATCTGGACCGATCCCACTCCCAACGGAGAAAGCGATCTACACAGTACTTCGTGCCGTTCACAAGTACAAAGATGCTCGTGAGCAGTTCGAAATGCGTACACACAAACGTTTGATCGACATCGTTAACCCAACACCGAAAACAGTTGATGCGCTTATGCGTCTTGAACTTCCATCGGGCGTTGACATTGAAATCAAACTTTAATTTTTCTTCTATAAATAGTTGATACTAGCCAGAAGATCAAAATCATTCAATATTAGGAGGTGTATCTCATGGCTAAAGGAATCTTAGGAACTAAACTCGGTATGACACAAATCTTCAACGAGTCAGGCGAAGTAGTACCAGTTACTGTCGTTTCAGTAGAAGGTAACGTTGTTCTTCAATTGAAGACAATGGAAGTGGACGGTTACGAAGCAGTCCAACTCGGCTTTGGTGATATCAAAGAAGGTCGTCAAAACAAACCGCAAAAAGGTCACGCTGCGAAAGCAAGTGCGACACCTAAGCGCTTCATTAAAGAAATCCGTACATCTGTAACAGATTTCGAAATCGGTCAAGAGATTAAAGCAGATACTTTCGCTGCAGGCGAAATGGTTGATGTAACAGGTACGTCGAAAGGTAAAGGTTTCGCTGGAGCAATCAAGCGTCACAACCAATCACGTGGTCCAATGGCTCACGGTTCGCGTTACCACCGTCGCCCAGGTTCAATGGGTCCTGTCGCTCCAAACCGTGTATTCAAAGGGAAATTGCTCCCAGGACGCATGGGTGGAGAACAAATCACTGTTCAAAACCTTGAAATCGTAAAAGTTGATGTAGAACGTGGCTTACTCCTCGTCAAGGGTGCTATCCCAGGCGCACGTAAGAGCCAAGTTGTCGTCAAAACTGCGGTTAAAGGCAACTAATCCGTTTGCAAGGAAAGGAGGAATAACGAATGCCTAAAGTAGCTTTGCTTAACCAAACAGGTACACAAGTTGGAGATATTGAGCTCGCAGATGCCGTTTTCGGAATCGAGCCAAACGAAGCAGTCGTATACGATGCAATCGTCATGCAACAAGCTTCACGTCGCCAAGGTACACATGATACAAAAGGTCGCTCGGAAGTTCGCGGTGGCGGCCGTAAACCATGGAAACAAAAAGGTACTGGTCGTGCACGCCAAGGTTCGATCCGTTCGCCACAATGGGTTGGCGGTGGAACAGTCTTCGGTCCAACACCACGTTCGTACGCTTATAAACTTCCTAAAAAGGTTCGTCGTCTCGCATTACGTTCAGCACTTTCTTCGAAAGTCGCTAACAACGAGTTCATCGTTCTTGAAGGTTTGACAATCGATGCTCCGAAAACAAAAGATATGATTTCGGTCTTCGCTGCTCTTTCAATCGAACGTAAAGTTCTTGTCGTTACTGCTGATTACAACGAGACAGTCGTTCTTTCAACACGCAACATTCCTGGTGTCACAGTCGTTGACGCTGCTGGAGTAAACGTCCTTGATCTTGTCGGACACGACAAAGTCATCTTCACGAAGGATGCAGTTGCGAGAGTAGAGGAGGTGCTTGCATAATGGCACATACACACGACATTATCAAACGTCCTGTAATTACTGAACGCTCAGTGAACCAAATGGCTGAGAAAAAGTACACGTTCGAAGTAGACGTGAAGGCATCTAAGACTCAAATCAAAGATGCTGTTGAAGCGATTTTCGGCGTTAAAGTTGAAAAAATCAACACACTTATCTCAAAACCAAAAGCAAAACGCGTAGGTCGTCACGCTGGTTACACAGCACGCCGCAAAAAAGCGGTCGTCACGCTTACTGCAGATAGCAAAGAACTCGATTACCTCGGTTAATCGGTACTCTGTAGAAAAGGAGGGAACTCTCGATGGGAATTAAAAAGTTTAAACCGACCACTAACGGTCGTCGTAACATGACTGCACTCGACTTTGCTGAAATTACGGCTTCACGTCCTGAAAAATCGTTAACTGAAAAGCTTTCGAAAAAGGGCGGACGTAACAACCAAGGTCGCTTGACAGTACGTCACCAAGGTGGCGGACACAAACGTAAATACCGTATCATCGACTTCAAACGTAACAAGGATGGCATCGCTGGCCGTATCGCTACAATCGAGTACGATCCGAACCGCTCTGCAAACATCGCTCTTGTACACTACATCGATGGTGAAAAACGCTACATCCTCGCACCTAAAGGATTGAAAGTTGACATGCAAATCATGTCAGGAGCAGAAGCTGACATTAAAGTCGGTAACGCTCTTCCGCTTGTAAACATCCCAGTTGGTACGTTGATCCACAACATCGAACTTAAGCCTGGTAAAGGTGGTCAGTTGGTACGTTCAGCTGGTACTTCTGCTCAGCTTCTCGGTAAAGATGGTAAATACGCGATTGTTCGTCTTCAATCAGGCGAAACACGTATGATCCTTGCTACTTGCCGTGCTACAATCGGCGCTGTCGGTAATGAAGAGCATGAGCTCGTCAATATCGGTAAAGCTGGTCGTTCACGCTGGCTCGGAAAACGTCCTACAGTTCGTGGTTCTGTAATGAACCCAGTTGATCACCCACACGGTGGTGGTGAAGGACGTGCTCCAATCGGTCGTTCGGGCCCACTTACTCCTTGGGGTAAACCGGCACTCGGATACAAAACTCGTAAGAAAAACAAAGCGAGCGATAAATACATCGTCCGCCGTTCTAAAAAATAATTACGTGATTTCTGAACGGTTCGTAGGAACCGTTCCTGAATCATGCCAAAGGGAGGTACAACTATGGGTCGCAGCTTGAAAAAAGGTCCATTTGCAGATCACCATTTGCTCGCTAAGGTTGACAAAGCCAACGAAGCTGGTGACAAGCATGTTATCAAAACTTGGTCACGCCGCTCGACAATCTTCCCAGAGTTCATCGGTCACACGATCGCTGTCTACGATGGTCGTAAACACGTACCGGTTTACATGACAGAAGATATGGTCGGTCACAAACTTGGTGAATTCGCGCCAACTCGTTCTTATAAAGGACATGCTGGTAACGATAAGAAGACGAAACGTTAATCTGAGGGGAGGTACTCATTATGCAATCAAAAGCATCGGCTAATATGGTTCGCATTGCTCCTCGTAAGGCACGTCTCGTAGTAGACTTAATCCGCGGGAAGCAAATCGGCGAAGCTCTTTCGATTCTTGCTTACACGAACAAGGCAGCAACGCCAATCGTTGAAAAAGCATTGAAATCGGCAATCGCGAACGCTGAGCACAACTTCGACATGAACATCGAAAACCTCGTAGTAACAGAGGCTTACGTCAACGAAGGTCCAACGCTCAAACGTTTCCGCCCACGTGCAATGGGTCGCGCAAGCCGTATCAACAAACGTACGAGCCACGTTCACATCGTGGTATCTGAAAAATAAGGAGGGATTACCGTGGGTCAGAAGATTAACCCAACTGGTCTTCGCGTAGGTATCATCAAAGACTGGGAATCACGTTGGTTCGCAGATAAAGACTATGCTGATCTCCTTCATGAAGACTACGTAGTTCGTGAATATATCGAAAAACGTCTTAAAGACGCTAGTGTTTCTAAAATTGAAATCGAGCGCGCTGCAAACCGCTTGAACATTTCACTTCACACTGCTAAACCTGGTATGGTTATCGGTAAAGGCGGTTCTGAAATCGAAACACTTCGTACAGACATCACTAACCTTGCAAAAGGCAAACGCGTTCACGTTAACGTCGTTGAAGTGAAAAACCCGGATGCAGTTGCTAAACTTGTCGCTGAAAACATCGCTCGCCAACTTGAAGGCCGCGTATCTTTCCGTCGTGCAATGAAGCAATCAATCCAACGTTCTATGCGTTCAGGTATCAAAGGAATCAAGACTGAAGTTTCTGGTCGTCTTGGTGGCGCTGATATCGCTCGTTCAGAGAAGTATTCAGAAGGAACAGTTCCACTTCATACACTCCGTGCAGACATCGATTACGGTACTGCTGAAGCTGATACAACTTACGGCAAAATTGGCGTAAAAGTATGGCTCCACCACGGTGAAGTGCTTCCTACTAAAAAAGCAGCATCTAACGAACAATAATCCACATCCGTCTAGGGAAGGAGGCAACACAACATGTTGTTACCAAAACGTGTAAAATATCGTCGTGTTCACCGCGGCAACATGCGTGGTAAAGCGAAACGTGGTACTACAGTACACTTCGGCGAGTTCGGTATCCAAGCTCAAGAAGCTAGCTGGATCACTAGCCGTCAAATCGAATCAGCGCGTATCGCGATGACTCGTTATATGAAACGTGGTGGTAAAGTGTGGATCAAGATTTTCCCACATAAACCATACACTAAAAAACCTCTTGAAGTCCGAATGGGTTCAGGTAAAGGTGCTCCGGAGGGCTGGGTTGCAGTCGTTAAACCGGGGAAAGTAATGTTCGAAATCGCAGGAGTATCGGAAGAGATCGCACGCGAAGCTCTCCGTCTTGCATCACACAAACTTCCAGTAAAATGTAAGTTCGTAAAACGTGAAGAAAATGGTGGTGATACGAATGAAAGCAACTGATCTCCGTCAGCAAACTACAGAAGAGCTCAACGGTAAAGTCGGTTCGTGGAAAGAAGAGTTGTTCAACCTTCGTTTCCAACTCGCGACTGGTCAGCTTGAGAACCCTGCTCGTATCCGTGAAGTGCGCAAGTCGATTGCACGCGCGAAAACCGTTCTTCGTGAACGCGAACTCGGCATCAACAACGCATAATTCACTCGGATTCTGAGAGGAGGAACACTCAATGGAACGCACTAACAACCGCAAAGTATTAACTGGACGCGTCGTATCTGACAAAATGGATAAAACGATCGTTGTTTCAGTTGAGACTAAAGTAAAGCACAAGCTCTACGGCAAACGCGTAAACTACTCTAAGAAGTATAAAACGCATGATGAAAGCAACACAGCTAAAATCGGTGATGTTGTACGCATTCAAGAAACACGTCCACTTTCTAAGGACAAACGTTTCCGTCTCGTAGAAGTCGTCGAAAAAGCAGTAATCATCTAAACTCTAATTAGTTCGGATGAATAAACATCCGGAGGGAGGTACAATCGTATGATTCAACAAGAATCTCGCTTGAAAGTAGCAGACAACTCAGGAGCTCGTGAAGTCTTGACGATCAAAGTCCTCGGTGGATCTGGTCGCAAAACTGCTAACATCGGTGACGTAATTGTTTGCACAGTTAAACAAGCAACACCAGGTGGCGTTGTCAAAAAAGGTGAAGTTGTACGCGCAGTAGTCGTTCGTACTAAACGTGGCGTTCGTCGTAAAGACGGTTCGTACATCCGTTTTGACGAAAATGCAGCAGTCATCATCAAAGATGATAAAAGCCCACGTGGCACACGTATCTTCGGACCAGTCGCACGCGAACTTCGTGAAAAAGACTTCATGAAGATCGTCTCGTTGGCACCGGAAGTACTTTAATTCCAAAGAATTCCTACAAGGAGGTGCTCTAACGATGCATGTCAAAAAAGGTGATAAAGTTCAGGTTATGACTGGTAAAGATAAAGGCAAACAAGGCGTTATTCTTACTGCTATGCCTAAAAAAGATCGCGTTATCGTCGAAGGCGTTAACATGATCAAAAAACACACAAAACCTTCTCAACTTAACCCGCAAGGCGGAATTGTCGAGAAAGAAGCACCGATTCACGTATCGAACGTTATGCTCATCGACCCTAAGACAGGAACTCCAACACGCGTTGGTTTCACTGTGGTTGACGGCAAGAAAGTACGTATCGCTAAAAAATCGGGCGAAGCTTTAGATAAATAAGAAGATTTAAAGAAAGGAGGTCCACTTTCTGATGAACCGTTTAAAAGCTAAATACCAAGACGAAATCGTCAAAGTAATGATGGAGAAATTCAACTATACTTCTGTAATGCAAGCGCCGAAAGTCGATAAGATCGTAATCAACATGGGTGTTGGTGACGCTGTTACGAACACGAAAGCACTTGACATGGCAGTAGAAGAGCTTCAGCTCCTCACTGGTCAGAAGCCACTCATCACGAAAGCTAAGAAATCAATCGCTGGTTTCAAACTTCGTGAAGGTATGCCAATCGGTGCGAAGGTTACACTTCGCGGAGAGCGCATGTTCGAATTCCTCGACAAGTTGATCAACGTGTCACTTCCACGTGTACGTGACTTCCGTGGTGTATCGAAGAAATCATTCGATGGCCGTGGTAACTACACGCTAGGCGTGAAGGAACAATTGATCTTCCCAGAGATCGACTACGATCGCGTATCTAAAGTCCGTGGTATGGACATCGTTATCGTAACTACTGCTAATACGGATGAAGAGTCTCGTGAGCTTCTCACAGCACTCGGCATGCCATTCCAAAAATAAGGGAGGCCGCACACATGGCTAAGAAATCAATGATCGCACGTGAAGTAAAACGCCAAGCACTCGTAGAGCGCTACGCTGAACAACGCGCAGAATTGAAAGCACAAGGCGACTACATCGGCTTGAGCAAACTCCCACGTAACTCTTCAGCGGTTCGTTTACACAACCGTTGCAGTATCACTGGCCGTCCACACGGTTACATTGGTAAATTCGGTATCAGCCGTATTAAGTTCCGTGATCTTGCTCATAAAGGTCAAATCCCTGGTGTTAAAAAAGCAAGCTGGTAATTCATTAAAGTTGTGAAAGGAGGTACATCGCATGGTTATGACAGATCCGATTGCAGATATGCTTACACGCATTCGTAATGCAAACATGGTTCGCCATGAGAAGTTGGAAATGCCAGCTTCTACAATCAAACGTGAAGTCGCTGAAATCCTCAAACGTGAAGGTTTCATCCGCGATGTTGAATATCTCGAGGACAGCAAACAAGGTACGCTCCGCGTATTCCTTAAGTACGGCGCAAGCAACGAACGCGTCATCACTGGACTCAAACGTATCTCGAAACCAGGTCTTCGCGTTTACGCGAAAGCTGATGAAATCCCGAAAGTACTCGGTGGTCTCGGAATCGCTATCGTTTCAACATCTAAAGGTGTTATGACAGACAAAGAAGCTCGCCAACAAAAAGTCGGCGGCGAAGTGATCGCATACATCTGGTAATTCACGCATAAAAAGAACGGAGGTGTCTTAAATGTCACGTATTGGTAAAAAGCCGGTCGTTATCCCAGCAGGCGTTACAGTAACAGTTGAAAACAGCACAGTTACAGTAAAAGGTCCTAAAGGTGAACTCACACGTGAGTTCAACCCGACTATGGCTATCAACGTAGAAGGTAATGAATTGACTGTCGTTCGTCCAAACGACGAAAAGGCTAACCGTACAATTCACGGAACGACTCGTGCGCTTATCGCGAACATGGTCGAAGGTGTAAACAACGGTTTTGCTAAGACACTTGATATCCAAGGTGTTGGTTACCGTGCTCAAAAGCAAGGTAACAAAATCGTACTCAACCTCGGTTACTCACACCCAATCGAGTACACTCCGGAACAAGGCATTGAAGTCGAAGTTCCTACGAATACGCAAATCATCATCCGCGGAATCAACAAAGAGCGTGTTGGACACGTTGCTGCATTGATTCGTTCGTACCGTCAACCTGAGCCGTACAAAGGTAAAGGAATTCGTTACAGTGATGAAGTCGTTCGTCGTAAAGAAGGTAAAACAGGTAAGTAATTCGTTGATACGAATTGACCGGAAAGGAGTGGCATAAATGATCTCAAAGGCAGACAAAAACGCTACGCGTAAAAAGCGTCATGGTCGTGTACGTCGTACAATCATCGGGACTGCAACACGTCCACGCATGAACGTATTCCGTTCGAACAAGAACATTTACGTACAAGTCATTGACGATGCAACACATGCAACACTCGCATCTGCATCATCACTCGATCTTGAAAAAGGCAACACAGCTGACGCTGCAACAGCAGTCGGTAAGCTCGCAGCTGAACGCGCTCTTGAAAAAGGTATTGAAACAGTCGTTTTCGACCGTGGAGGATATCTCTATCATGGACGTATCAAAGCTGTAGCTGAAGCAGCTCGTGAAGCTGGTCTCAAATTCTAATAGAAAAGGAGGGAACCTCTACATGCGCCAGTTAGAAATTAACATGGATCAACTCGAAGAACGCGTTGTTACTGTAAACCGCGTCGCGAAAGTAGTAAAAGGTGGCCGTCGCTTCCGTTTTGCTGCACTCGTCGTCGTAGGTGACAAGAATGGTCACGTAGGTTTCGGTACGGGTAAAGCTCAGGAAGTGCCTGAAGCGATCCGTAAAGCAATCGAAGATGCAAAGAAAAACATGGTTAACGTTCCAATCGTTAACACTACAATTCCACACGAAATCAACGGAATTTTCGGTGCAGGTCACGTCTTCTTGAAACCTGCTTCTGAAGGTACTGGAGTCATCGCTGGTGGCCCAGTTCGTGCGGTTCTCGAATTAGCGGGAATCAACGACATTCTTTCGAAATCACTTGGATCAAGCACTCCAATCAACATGGTTCGTGCGACTGTTAAAGGTCTCACTTCACTTAAACGTGCTGAAGACGTTGCGAAACTCCGCGGTAAAACCGTCGAAGAACTTCGCGGTTAAGAAAGGGAGGGAATACAGATGGCGAAACTCGCAGTTACCCTCACACGCAGCATGATCGGTCGTCCGGAGAACCAACGCGTTACTACTCGTACGCTTGGTCTCCGTAAGATGCACCAAACTGTTGTCGTACCTGACAACGCTGCTATGCGTGGGATGATTAACCACGTGTCACACTTATTGACAGTTAAAGAAATTCAAGAGTAATAGAACGATATAATTTTATGAGGAGGTGCCCCACTATGAAACTCCATGAATTGAAACCAGCTGCTGGTTCACGTTCAGAACGCAACCGTGTAGGTCGCGGTATGTCTTCTGGTAACGGTAAGACTTCTGGCCGTGGTCACAAAGGTCAAAAAGCTCGTTCAGGCGGTGGTGTTCGTCCAGGTTTCGAAGGTGGACAAAACCCACTTTTCCGTCGTTTACCAAAACGCGGCTTCAACAACCCAACTCGTAAAGAGTTCGCGGTTATCAACCTTGACACACTTAACCGTTTTGAAGAAGGAACTGAAGTAACTCCTGAACTTCTTATCGAGACTCGCGCAGTCAAAGGTATGAAAGACGGCGTTAAGATCCTTTCAAACGGCAAGATTGAAAAGAAATTGACTGTAAAAGCTCACAAGTTCTCCGAAGCTGCGAAGCAAGCGATCGAAGCTGCCGGCGGTACGGTTGAGGTGATCTAATGTTTCAAGCGATCTCCAATATGTGGCGCGTAGCTGACATCCGTCAGCGCATTCTGTTTACTCTCGCATTGATTATCGTGTTCCGAATCGGAGCGCATATCCCAGTGCCGATGGTAAACACTGAAGTATTCAAGATAGACGACAACGGTGTTCTCGGCTTCTTGAATTCCTTCGGTGGGAATGCTTTGAAGAATTTCTCGCTCTTTGCGATGGGAATCATGCCGTATATCACGGCTTCAATCGTTGTCCAACTCTTACAGATGGACGTTGTTCCAAAGTTTGCCGAATGGGCAAAACAAGGAGAGGCGGGCCGTAAGAAGTTAGCAACGGTAACGCGCTATGGAACGATCGTACTCGGCTTAGTCCAAGCGTTTGGAATCGCGCTTGGATTTAACCGTATCTACCCAGGTCTTGTCGATGAACAATTCGGCACTTGGACGTACGTTATGATTGCACTTGTTTTGACGGCTGGTACAGCGTTCTTGATGTTCCTCGGTGAACTCATCACGGAGAAGGGCATTGGTAACGGGATATCAATGATCATCTTCGCTGGGATTGTCGCAGGCTTCCCGAATGCGTTCCGCCAGATCTACGAAACAAAGCTCCAAAATGCAGGGGATGCTTTGTTCGTCAACGTGCTTTATATCGTACTGTTGCTTTTAATCATCATCGCGGTCATCGTCGGTGTCATCTATGTGCAGCAAGCTGCACGTAAGATTCCGATTCAGTACGCTAAGCGTACGGTGAACCGTGCACCAGTAGGCGGTCAATCGACACACTTGCCGATTAAGCTGAATGCTGCTGGTGTTATCCCAGTTATCTTCGCGGTGTCGTTCATGGTGACTCCACCAACGGTTGCAAGTTTCTTTGCGAGTCCGGAAACAGCGACGAAAATTCGTGACATCTTCGACTATACGAGTCCAATCGGAATGTCGATTTATGTTGCGTTGATCATCGCCTTCTCGTACTTCTACACATTCGTTCAGGTCAACCCGGAACAAATGGCAGAGAACCTTCAAAAACAAGGCGGATACATTCCTGGTATTCGTCCTGGTAAGCAAACGGAACAATACATCACGAAGATCTTGTACCGTCTGACATTCTTCGGTTCGCTCTTCCTTGCTGTCATCGCGGTAACGCCAACGTTCTTTATTAAGTTCGCTGGTTTACCGAACTCGGTGCAGATTGGTGGAACAAGCTTGCTGATTGTCATCGGTGTAGGTCTTGAGACGATGAAACAGATTGAAAGTCAACTGGTTAAACGACACTACAAAGGCTTTATCCGATAAGGCGGGAGGAAGGGGACCATCCCTTTCCTTTCTGTTGTGTCTATAGAGTCTATAGAAGTGGAGGCTACCGACATGAATCTTGTATTGATGGGCTTGCCGGGTGCTGGAAAAGGGACGCAGGCTGCGAAAATTATCGAAGACTACGCCATTCCACACATCTCGACAGGCGACATGTTCCGCGCGGCGATCAAAGATCAAACACCGCTCGGGCAGGAAGCGAAATCGTACATGGATAAAGGGGAACTCGTTCCGGATGAAGTCACAATCGGCATCGTACGTGAACGTCTCGCCAAAGAAGACTGTGCAAATGGTTTTCTTCTTGACGGTTTCCCACGCACAGTGAAACAAGCAGATGCTCTTGAAGCATTACTTGCGGATCTTAACAAACAAATCGATCACGTCATTCACATCGGTGTCAACCCGGAGAAACTTGTCCCTCGTTTGACAGGCCGCCGGATTTGCCCGACATGTGGAGCAACGTATCACGTCATCTATAACCCACCAAAAGTGGAAGGTGTTTGTGATATCGACGGATCAGCACTTGTTCAACGTGAAGATGATCAAGAAGAAACGGTTCGCCGTCGTCTTGAAGTCAACGTCGCGCAAGCGCAACCTTTGATTGACTTTTACGCTGAAAAAGGGTATCTTCGTAATTTGGACGGTGATCGTCCGATTAATGAAGTTTATTCCGATGTTCAAGCACTTCTTGGTGGTCAGTAATGATCATTACGAAAGCGCCGCGTGAAATCGATATTATGCGTAAAGCAGGACAAATCGTCGCTCGGACGCATAAAGAGCTTAAAGCTCACATTCGTCCAGGCATCACGACGGGGCAACTCGACGCGATCGCTGAACGCTATATTCGAAGTCAAGGGGCAACACCATCGTTTAAAGGTTATAATGGGTTTACTGGTAGCATCTGCGCATCAGTAAATGAAGAACTTGTCCATGGTATTCCGGGTGACCGCGTACTCCACGATGGAGACATCATCTCGATTGATATCGGGGCGGAGTATAATGGATATCACGGAGATTCAGCCTGGACATATCCGGTCGGTACAATCTCTGAAGAGACGAAGCAGTTACTTGACGTAACTGAAGAATCTCTGTATAAAGGATTGGAGCGCGCCAAAGCTGGTGTGCACCTGACAGATATTTCGCATGCGATTCAGTCACATGTCGAAGCAGCGAATTTTTCTGTAGTCCGCGAATATGTGGGCCACGGCGTGGGACAAAATTTGCATGAAGATCCGCAAATCCCACATTATGGACCACCGGGGAAAGGGCCGCGCCTGAAAACCGGCATGACACTGGCGATTGAGCCAATGGTCAACGTCGGGAAACGCTATGTTCGCACACTATCCGACAATTGGACGGTAGTGACAGTGGACGGTAGCATGTGCGCCCACTTTGAGCACACCATCGCCATCACAGACGACGGCTACGAGATCTTAACGGTCGATGCAGAGTGAGCTGTGCGCGTTATTGGTGTCACCTTTCTATAGCCGCTATCCACTCGTGTTTGTGACCGATGATCTCTCAATGGCTACTGTAGAAAGCCCCTAAGCGCTACAAATCGTCTGGGCTCCCAATCAACTTTATAGAGAAAGGGGTATAATTGATGGCGAAACAAGATGTAATCGAAGTGGAAGGTACGGTTATCGAACCACTTCCAAATGCGATGTTTAAGGTGGAGTTAGAAAACGGCCACACGGTCCTCGCGCACGTCTCAGGAAAAATTCGGATGCACTTCATTCGGATCTTACCAGGAGATAAAGTAACAGTTGAGTTGTCACCATACGACTTAACTCGCGGACGGATCACATACCGTTTCAAATAAAAACTCCGATTTTTTCAGGAGGAGGTATTCACAATGAAAGTAAGACCTTCGGTTAAACCGATCTGTGAAAAGTGTAAAGTTATCCGCCGTAAAGGCAAAGTAATGGTTATTTGCGAAAACCCTAAGCATAAACAAAAACAAGGGTAATTAAACAAGGAGGTGCACACATGGCACGTATTGCTGGTGTAGATATTCCACGTGAGAAACGCATCGTTATCTCACTCACTTACATCTATGGTGTTGGTAAAACGACTGCTCAGAAAGTCTTGAAAGAAGCTGGTATCTCTGAAGATACTCGTACTCGTGAATTGACTGAAGAACAACTCAACCAACTTCGTGATGGTTTAGATAAAGTAAAAGTTGAGGGTGACCTTCGTCGTGAAATCTCACTCAACATCAAACGTTTGATCGAAATCGGTTGCTACCGTGGTGTTCGTCACCGTCGTGGTCTTCCAGTTCGTGGTCAAAACACTAAAAACAACTCGCGTACTCGTAAAGGCCCACGCCGTACAGTAGCGAACAAGAAGAAGTAAGGGAGGGTAAACTAATATGGCAAAACGTAAACAGAACGTTCGTAGTAAACGTAAAGTCAAAAAGAATATTGAGTCTGGTATCGTGCATATCCGTTCAACATTCAACAACACAATCGTTACGATCACTGATGTGCAAGGGAATGCAATCTCTTGGGCAACTGCAGGTAACATGGGCTTCAAAGGCTCACGTAAATCGACTCCATTCGCAGCACAACTTGCTTCTGAAACAGCTGCAAAAACTGCAATGGACAACGGTATGCGTACTGTAGAAGTCAACGTTAAAGGTCCTGGTGCAGGTCGTGAAGCTGCTATCCGTGCGCTTCAAGCAATCGGTCTCGAAGTTACAGCGATCCGTGACGTAACTCCAGTTCCACACAACGGTTGCCGCCCTCCAAAACGTCGTCGCGTGTAACCCGTCTTGTACTGCAAAGCGGGAAATCGAGTAGACTTTTGTTGATCGTTTGACCAAATCAAGCAGTAGACACGTACACGAGACGGTTGGCGATTGAACGCGATGGCCAACAGGACGATATTCAAGGAGGGGTTCAGATGATCGAAATCGAAAAACCGAAGATTGAAACGGTCGAATTAAGCGAAAACGCTACGTTTGGTAAATTCGTAGTAGAACCGCTTGAGCGTGGATTCGGTACAACGCTTGGTAACTCATTGCGTCGTATCTTATTATCTTCACTTCCGGGTGCTGCAGTCACTGCAGTCCAAATCGATGGCGTTCTTCATGAGTTCTCGACGATTGATGGCGTTGTAGAAGACGTTACCCAAATCATCTTGAACCTTAAGAAACTCGCCCTCAAAGTTTACTCGGAAGAAGAGAAAACACTTGAGATCGATATTCAAGGCGCTGGCGTTGTTACTGCGGCAAACATTACGCATGACAGCGACGTCGAAATCCTCAACCCAGAACTTCACATTGCAACACTTGCAGAAGGTGCATCACTTCATATGCGTCTGACAGCTCGTCGCGGTCGTGGTTATGTTCAGGCTGAAGATAACAAACGGGACGATATGCCAATCGGTGTGATCCCAATTGATTCGATTTACACGCCAATTCAACGTGTAAACTATCAAGTTGAAAAAACACGTGTCGGTCAAGATGCGAGCTTCGATAAATTGACGCTTGATGTTTGGACGGACGGTTCAATCCGCCCTGAAGAAGCAGTGTCACTCGGTGCGAAAATCATGACAGAACACTTAAACATCTTTGTTGGTCTTACGGACGAAGCGCTCCATGCTGAAATCATGGTCGAAAAGGAAGAAGATCAAAAAGAAAAAGTACTTGAAATGACGATCGAAGAACTCGATCTTTCAGTTCGTTCGTACAACTGTTTGAAACGCGCTGGTATCAATACGGTTCAAGAACTCGCGAATAAGAGCGAAGACGAGATGATGAAAGTTCGTAACCTCGGACGTAAATCACTCGAAGAAGTTCAAGCGAAGCTCGACGAACTCGGACTTGGTTTGCGTAAAGAAGACTAAAAACTATTAATTGCACGAAGGAGGGAATCCATCCATGGCATACTCGAAATTAGGCCGTACAAGCTCACAACGTAAGGCACTTTTGCGTGACCTTGCGACTGATCTCATCATCAATGAGCGTATCCAAACTACAGAACAAAAAGCGAAGGAACTTCGTCCAGTCGTTGAGAAACTCATCACTTTAGGTAAACGCGGTGATCTCCACGCTCGTCGTCAAGTTGCATCGTTCGTTCGCCGTGAAGCTGCTGGTCAAAACGCAGAGGGCAAAGCACAAGACGCGATCCAAAAATTATTCGCTGATGTTGCTCCACGTTTTGCTGAGCGTCAAGGTGGTTACACACGCATCATGAAAATGGGACCACGTCGTGGTGACGGCGCAGAAATGGTCATCATCGAACTCGTTTAATTTTTAAATGATTCGTTATAAAAGGGCAGTGCGTAACTCGCTTCTGCCCTTTTGTTACAAATGGAATTAATTGATTTGATGAAGGAGGAGTAGACATGACGAAGCTAATTGAACTGGATCACGTTACGTATCGGTATCCGGAACAGGAACAAGCGGCGTTACAAGATGTCTCTCTGACGATTCATTCGGGTGAATGGGTCGCCATCGTTGGACACAACGGCTCTGGAAAATCAACGCTGACTAAATTGTTTAATGGCTTGTTGCTTCCTGAATCAGGAACGGTGACCGTAGGCGAGACGTTCTCGAGTGCGAATCCGGAGCAACTATGGGAGATGCGTCGGGCAATCGGCATCGTCTTTCAAAATCCAGATAATCAATTTGTTGGCACGACCGTGCGCGACGACGTGGCATTTGCCCTTGAAAATTGGGGTGTGCCACGCGAGGAAATGGTTCGTCGTATTGACGACAGTCTAGCGCGCGTTGGCCTTACGGATTTTGTTGATCGGGAACCCCATCAATTATCCGGCGGACAGAAGCAGCGTGTCGCAATTGCTTCGGCACTTGCGATGCGCCCTGATGTTCTCGTGCTTGATGAAGCAACATCGATGCTTGATCCACTCGCACGTGAAGAGGTTATGTCGACCGTTCAAGAATTATATGAACGACATCCGATGGCGGTAGTCGCCATTACACATGAATTAGACGAGGTCTTACAGGCCAGTCGTGTCATCGTGATGGATGCCGGGAAAATCGTATTAGAAGGTACACCTCAAGAAGTCTTTGCGAAATCGGCGTTTCTCCAAGAAATCGGTCTCGATGTTCCTTTCATCGTTCGAGTTCAGGAGCAATTGCGGGCGCGAGGTCTCTCGTATGGGGACACGATACTAGATGAAAGTGAATTGGTGAACCGCTTATGCCAATCCTAATCCAGGAATTGAACTATACGTACCAACTTAATAGTCCGTTCGAACGAGTCGCGCTGCGTGATGTGAATCTTGAGATTCCGTCAGGGGCGCTTGTTGCGTTTGTAGGGCACACTGGGTCTGGGAAGTCGACGCTCGTCCAGCACATCAATGGATTGCTGAAACCGACGAGAGGGAAAGTCCAAGTCGATGACATCATCATTGAACCAAAACGAAAACAAGATTTAAAGGCACTACGAAAACGTGTCGGTCTCGTCTTTCAGTATCCGGAGTACCAGCTGTTTGAAGAAACGGTCTTAAAAGATGTCATGTTCGGTCCGATGAACTTCGGGCATGAGCAGGAAGAGGCGGAACGGCTCGCAAAAGAGGCATTACGCACAGTAGGGCTAGACGAAGTCTTCTGGTCCCGATCGCCGTTTGACCTGTCTGGTGGGCAAATGAGGCGTGTTGCGATCGCAGGCGTACTCGCTAGTCAACCAGACGTGTTGATCGTCGACGAACCGACCGCTGGACTCGATCCGCAAGGACGTAAGCAAATGTTGAGTCTTTTCGCTCGACTTCACGCGGAAACGGGTTTGACATTACTCTTGATTACGCATGATATGGATCAAGTGCTCGAGTATACGAATCGTGTCGTCGTCATGGAGCATGGACAAGTCGCATATGACGGCGAGCCGATTGGATTATTCCAACAGGCGGAATTGCTGAAGCAGTTCCATCTTGATCTGCCGCACGTCTTGGCACTTGCCTGGCCGGTGGCAGACCGACTCGGACTTTCGCGTCCGAACTTACGAACGGAGCCGGAAGTCGTGGATTGGATTTTACAGGTACAGGGGGGACGTATATGATCGTCGGACAACATATTCCGGGTACGTCCTATCTTCACCGTTCTTCTGCGCTTGCAAAAATTATTTTTGCGTTTTGTTTCATCCCGCTCGTGTTCCTCGCGAACAATGCAGCGACGAACATTTTTTTACTCATCTTTACGTTTTTAGCGTTAGCGAGTAGTAAACTACCACTTCGCTACGTCTTGAAGGGCTTACGCCCGATTCTTTTCCTAATCGTCTTCACCTTCATCGTGCAACTGTTCTTTACGCGAGAAGGAACCATCTTGTTCGAATTTGGATGGTTGAAAATTTATTCGGAAGGTCTGCGTCTCGCCATCATCGTCTCGCTCCGCTTCTTCTATTTGGTCTCGATTACGACACTCGTCACCTTGACGACGTCACCGATCGAGCTGACAGATGCAATTGAGTTGCTTTTGAAGCCATTCAAGGTCGTCCGCGTTCCGACGCATGAGATTGCCTTGATGCTCTCGATTTCGCTGCGGTTCTTACCGACACTGGCAGAAGAGACGGAGAAGATCATGAAAGCACAGCAGGCACGTGGTGTTGATTTGGCGGCAGGACCGATCAAAGAGCGTCTGCGAGCAATCATCCCACTGTTGATTCCATTGTTCATCTCGGCCTTTAAGCGGGCAGAGGACCTCGCGACGGCGATGGAAGCACGCGGCTACCGTGGGGGAGAAGGACGGACGCGTCTCCGGGAATCGAAATGGACGGCACGTGATACCGGTTTGATGGGTCTCCTCGTCGTCGCGCTCCTGCTTGTTTACTTACGGGGAGGTTTCTGATGCGACGTTTTAAATGTACGATTCAATATGACGGGACGGGTTACTCCGGTTACCAAGTCCAACCGAATGGTGTAACGATCCAGGAGGTCGTCGAGAAGACGCTTGCGCGCATGCACAAGCACCCGGTCAAGGTGATTGGATCAGGGCGTACAGACGCTCGTGTGCACGCACAGGGGCAAGTCATCCATTTCGATACGGAACTTGCGATTGCGCCGGACAGCATGGTCAAGGCCTTAAATACGTTATTACCGGACGATATTCGTGTTCGGGACTGTAAAGAGGTCGCTTCTGACTTCGAAGCGAGGTATGATGTAGTGGGGAAAGAGTACCGGTACTTCGTGCGCCGGACCGAAGATGCGTTTCGACGTCATCAATCGGTATTGATTCCGTACGCGCTTGATCTCGACGTGATGCGTCAAGCGATGACGTATTTAGTCGGCACCCATGATTTCAGTTCGTTTTGTGTCGCGAAGACGGAAACGGACAATCGGATCCGGACGATTTATGAAGCGGAGTTGATTGAGTACGGGGAAGAGCTGATCTTTCGGTTTAAAGGAAGCGGTTTTCTCTATAATCAAATTCGCATCATGGTCGGGACTTTGTTTGATGTCGGGCGCGGACGTTTTGCCGCTACGGACATCAAGAAGATGCTTGCCGCGAAGGATCGAAACGTCGCTGGTGTGACGGCACCACCGCACGGGTTGTACCTTTGGGAAGTTTTCTACCCAGAGTCTAAAAAAGGCATTTGACATTAGCCGCTAAAAAACATACAATGTTTATTGGCATTTCATTTATTATGAAACCACAATCTTAGCCCCGTACACCTAAGATTCTGATAGATTCACACAGTGAATAAATGAAAAATCAAAAAAGAAACTTTTAAATTCCTTAGGAGGTATTTTACATGCGCACAACTTTCATGGCGAAAGCTACTGATGTAGAACGCAAATGGCTCCTTATCGACGCAGAAGGCAAAACACTCGGTCGTCTTTCGAGCGAAGTGGCTTCACTTCTCCGCGGTAAGCACAAACCTACGTTCACACCACACGTTGACTGTGGGGATCACGTTATCCTCATCAACGTTGAGAAAATCGTATTAACTGGTAACAAACTCGACAAAAAGGTCTACTACCGTCACTCTGGTCATCCAGGCGGCTTGAAGCAGACTGTCGCACGCGACTTACTCGCTAACAAACCTGAGCGTATGCTTGAACTCGCGATTAAAGGGATGCTTCCAAAAGGTAGCCTCGGTCGTCAAATGTTCAACAAACTCCACGTTTACGCTGGAGATACTCATAAGCAAGAAGCACAACAACCAGAAGTTTACGAACTTCGCGGTTAATACGAATTTAGGAGGAACTACACGATGGCAGATGTACGTTACTACGGCACTGGTCGCCGTAAACACGCGGCAGCTCGCGTTTTCCTCGTTGCTGGAGACGGTAAAGTCACAGTTAACGGGCGCGATATCAGCGAATACTTCGGTTATGAAACTTTAATCATGACTGCAAAAGAACCACTTGTAATCACAGAAACAGAAGGTAAATACGATATCATGGTAACGGTCAAAGGCGGCGGCTTCACTGGTCAAGCAGGCGCTATCCGTCACGGTATCTCACGTGCACTTCTTCAAGCGGATCCAGATTTCCGTGGAACACTTAAAGCTAAAGGCTTCTTAACACGCGATGCTCGTATGAAAGAACGTAAAAAATACGGTCTTAAAGCAGCACGTCGTGCGCCTCAGTTCTCAAAACGTTAATCGTTTTTACCTCTCATCCTTACGGGTGGGAGGTTTTTTTTGTGCCATCTAAAAAAGATCATCTCCGCAACAGGGAAATGATCTCACGCTTTTACTTTTGAAATTTAGCAACGGTCGAGTCCCTCTTAGTTTAAACCGTACGTCGCAGACGGAGCCTACGGACTAGAGTCAGAGCACCGAAGAGAATCAAAAACGTCACGGGAATGGAACGGATGAACTGTGCTGTTAAGAAAGCACGTACGCTGTCATCCGTTCCGTGACTGACGAACACCGTACTCTGCTCTAATAGGACAGCACCTTCTTCAAGTATCGGTTGATAGGTAGTTGCCGGCTGTACGGTGAAGAAATAGAAGTAGGCAAGGTAGCCGATATGTAGGAAAAGCGTCAGTATCATCGACAGGAAAAGCACTTTTTTCATGAACTAAAGAAACCTCCTTTTGAATAAGGTAATCGAAAACATGACCTTTCCCAAGTATACACGAAGGGGAATCTGGGAAAAGAACGAAGAAGGAGTGTGATGTGAAGTGGCATTGACGATCGATTGGCTACTCGAACGAGCGAACCGAAAACTGAGCGTCGCCGGACTCTCGCCGGAAGTCGCGCGCAAGACACGCCATGTCATCCGGGAACTCCACGGGAAAGGGATTTACGTTGGCGTAGCGCAAGGATTCCGTTCTTACCGGGAGCAAGAGGCATTATATGCACAAGGACGGACGACCCCTGGCGCCGTCGTGACGAACGCACGCGGCGGGCAATCGAATCATAACCGCGGGATTGCGGTGGATCTTTTTCGTTATACTAATGACGGGACACGGGCGATTTTTGATATCGACGAACCGTTCAAGCAGATTGTCACGGCAATGAAAGAACAAGGCTTTTCGTGGGGCGGTGATTGGGTGACGTTTCAAGATTACCCTCACTTTGAACTACTCAAGGCAACGACGGACGTCCTTGTTCCGTATCCAGGTCGTCCACTCTACCGTGGGGCGATCGGAATGGATGCACGTGACATCGAGCGAATCCAGCGGGCAGTGAAAGCACCCGTGACGAAAGTATTTGACGATACGACGGCACGGCAAGTGAGGGCCTATCAAGTACGGCAAGGACTTGCGGTCGACGGTGTCGTCGGTCCGGCGACCTGGAATCGAATGTTTTAATGAAATGACTACTGTTCTTTCTGCGGGTACGCCGAAGGAGAGTAGTCTTTTTCGATCACAAAGCGAGTCATCTTTCGCTGAGTACGAAAACTTCAGGAAATATTCTCCTTTCCGAGTCGAAATGTGCAAGCGCTATCTTATTTTTGTTATACTGAAATGGAATAAATCGAACGTTCTCAGGGGGAAGGCACTATGTTGAATGAACAAGAAATTCGCGAGGTAGTCGGACAGTTAATTGATCCGACGATCGAACGCTCGCTTGCAGATACGAACGGGATTCGTGATGTCCGCATCAAAGGAGACTACGTCAGCCTGAAAATCGCCCTTGCACAAGCGGGTTCGGGTGAACAGTTGACGTTGCAACAAGAAATCGTTAAAGAGTTAAAAGAAAAAGGCTTCAAAACGGTCGGACTCCGCTTCGAGGCACTCGGCGATCACGGGATTCAGGCAGCGACGACACCATCGATTCTTAAACCGGAGTCAGGTACGACGTTCATTGCGATTGCTTCTGGTAAAGGGGGCGTCGGGAAATCGACAGTTTCTGTCAATCTCGCGGTCGCGCTCGCACGGGCAGGTAAAAAAGTTGGTTTGATCGACGCGGATATCTATGGTTTTAGTGTTCCGGATATGATGGGAATTGAAACACGACCGACAGTCGTCAATGACCGAATCATTCCGCCTGAGCGGTTTGGCGTAAAAGTCATCTCGATGGGCTTCTTCGTTGAAGACAATGCACCCGTCATCTGGCGTGGACCGATGCTCGGGAAGATGCTCAATAACTTCTTCTCGGATGTTGAATGGGGCGATCTCGATTACCTCTTACTCGATTTACCGCCAGGGACGGGTGACGTCGCGCTCGATATCCACTCGATGCTCCCAAGCTGCCAGGAGTTGATTGTCACGACACCACATGCGACAGCAGCATTCGTTGCGGCTCGTGCCGGTGCGATGGCGATTAAGACGAACCACCGTTTGCTCGGTATCATTGAAAATATGGCGTACTTCGAAAGCAAGGTAACTGGTGAAAAAGAGTATGTCTTCGGATCAGGTGGCGGAGAGAAGTTGTCAGAAGCGCTAAAAACAGATATTCTAGCTAAGATTCCACTTGGACAACCATATGCGAATGAATCGGACTTTGCACCATCGATTTATCGCGATGATCATCCATTTGAAACACACTATAATGAACTCGCAGCGCGTGTCATCGAAAAAGTAGAGGGATAATACATGAAGATTAAAGGATTTTTGAAGCTGTTCTGGATGACGCTCCTAATTGGAACGCTAGCCGGCTTCGTGTTTAACCTTGTCGCTGAACCAGGCTATATCCGCAATCAATCGATTAGCGGATACATTACGGCCTTGGCATACAGTAGTACATGGACGGCGATCAGTCTGATGGGCTTTTTCTCCTATTTGATTTTGCACCGGGTCGGACTTGATCTGTTCCGCGGCGCAAAGTTATGGAATCGGGTTCAGGTCGTTTTGATTGCCTTCGCCTTGTTTGACGGCGTCTACTTGCGTGGACTTGCCTTCGGATTCGATAAGACAAGCCTCTATATTGGTGAAATGGTTGTCTTATTGTTCGTCGCGTTTCTCGTCGCGCGTACGAAAGCCCGTGAAACAAATTTCACTGCTTTCATCCCGACGTTATTCTTAATGACGGTCATCACGTTGATTGAATGGGTACCAGCTCTTCAGGCAACGCAAGACAAGCGGATGCTTTGGGCAGCACTGGCGACACTCTTGGTTTGTAATGCGTATCAAATCCTGATGTTGCATCGCCTGCAAGAAAAGCCTGCTCCAGCGAAAGTACAGTCGCAAAAACAGGCATAAGAAAAGGACTCGGGGAATGGTTGTGATGACCAATTCCATCGAGTCCATCTTTTTTA
>NZ_JNIS01000002.1 GCF_000702625.1 Exiguobacterium oxidotolerans JCM 12280
GATTCCTTTGATGACCGTCGTTTTACCGGTTCCCGGTCCACCGGTCAAGACCATCAATGGTGCTTTGACGGCCAGTTCAATCGCTTCTCGTTGTTGCGTCGCATATTCCATCCCGAAACGTTCTTCGAGCTGACCGATTGCCGTTAAGATCGTCGCGACATCGACTTCTTGTTCTGCTCCATTCGCCATGACGCGTGCCAGCTCTTTTGCCGCCCTGACTTCCGCATAATAAATCGTCGGCAGATACAGACAGCCTTCTTCGAGTTTTACTTTATCTTCTGTCAATAACAACTCGATTGCCTGTTCGAGTCGTTCGCCTGGGTCTTCCCCTAGCAGGCGGGGAGCGCGTTGCAACAGGGAATCAATCGTCGCAAAAGCATGTCCTTCCCCTGCCTCTTGCTCAAGTATGTGCATGACGGACGCTGCAACGCGTTCCGGGTGAAGACCAACTAACCCGAGATGGGAGGCAATTTGATCGGCCGTCTTAAAACCGATCCCGCTCACTTCGTACATCAAGGAATACGGGTTTTCACGAATCCGCGCCATCGCATCCCCTTCGTACGCCGCATAAATTTTAGCTGCCAGTTTCGGCGTGACGTCGAACGGTGCCAAAAACAACATCAATTGATCAACACCATAGAGCGTTGCCAGTCGACTGAAGATGACGTCAGCTTGTTTTTGTTTAAGTCCAGGCACACGATCGAGGGCACGGCTATCTTTTAAGATGACATCGATCGCATCCTCGCCAAGTGCCTCGACGATATTTTTCGCTGTTTTCGGACCAATGCCGGTAAACGATCCATTCGTCAAAAAGCGGACAGCGGCATGCTTCGTCATCGGAACAGAGCGGCGAATCAACTCTGCCTTTAATTGTTTCCCGAACCGTGGATGATCAATCAATCGTCCGAATGCCTGGTACGTACCGCCAAGTTCAATTCCGACACCTGTTCCCGTCACGACGAGTTCGGTTTCTTTCAATTCAAAGTTTTTTTCCTTCACAGCCACCAATACGATGGAATGCGCTTCTTCTTCGGAGGAGAAGAGCACACGTTTAACACGACCGACGACTTGATGGGGGTGCTCCATCACTCCACCTACTTTCTAAAAGACTACGATCTCACTACGCTCTCACCATCATAGCATTCGTTTAATCGATTTAAAATCAGGGAAAGTGAAGTTGGACTAAAAATCGAATTGGAGGAGAAGCTTGTGGGACGATTACCAATTGCTGGCTTATGTGAATTAGTACTTGAAGTAGAGGATATGGAACGTGCTGTCGACTTTTGGCATGGGACGCTCGGAATACCGATTGTCGAACAATGGGCTCCGGATGACGCGGAACCAAGTAAAGAGCAAGCCACTCAAGACGGCGTTTGGGCGACATGGCTCTATATTGGTGGAAACACGCGACTCGGACTCTGGCTCAAACGAGATTTCACCCTTGAGGAACGGACTGTCAAAAATCTACCGGTCACGAAGTGGGATTCACTTTATGATGAAGGAGGGACTCACGTCCACTGCGCCTTTTACATTGAAAAAAACCGATTCGAGGACGCTCTGAACGTCTTACGGGAAGCAGATATTGCCGTTAAGATTCGAGAATGGGATGAACAAGAAACTTCAAATGATAAAGAATACTCCGCTTATTTTAAAGATACCGAACAAAACGTGATTGAGCTCTATACAAAAAATATGGACGAGGCGTACGAAGACTTTTCTGGTCCGCCGCAACGCGTCGTACGTGAAGTCGGAAACTAATGAACCGCCACCCCACTCACTTCGCCTGGCTATGCACTAAACGATTTTGAATCATAAGAAGTTGTATAAAAAATGGCCGACGATCCCGTGAGAAGTGGAATCGTCGGCCATTTGATTGTTGAAGGACGGAAACATCCGTCACACGGCTTGATGCTGGTCTGACTTATGCGTCAGACCCGTTCATGGACCTTATTTTAACAAAGAATCCATTTTCGCTTTCGCATCTTGCGCGAGCGTATGATTCGGTTGATATTCAAGAACCGTCTCGAGCTCCGTATAACACGCTTCTTGCTGACCAAGAAATGCAAGGGCAATCGCATAGTTATAGCGTGCGTCCGTGTGCGTTTCTTCTAACAACAGGACTTGTTCGAAAATTTCTGCCGCTTCTTCAATCTGTTCGTTTTGCGCGAGCGCAAGGCCGTATTGGAAAGCAATTTCGACGTCCACCCCGTTCAATTCCGTCGCTTGTTTCAAGCGAGGAATTCCCCGGACAGGATCCCCGAGCTTTTGATACGTCAGACCAAGCATGAAGTGTAGATCGGCGTCATCAAGTCCATGGAGTAAGGCGAGTCGTAAGGCATCTTCTGCCTCGACAAGTTGCTCTGCCGCAAAGAACAATGCCCCTTTTGCATAGTGGGCACTTGCGAACGTTGGATCAATCGTCAGCGCTTTTTCATAAAAACGTAATGCCCGGTCCGCGTCATCCATCGATTGAAGCAACGTCCCCAAATTGACATATGCCGTCGGATCATTCGGATTTTCTTCAATCGCATCGTTGAACGCTTGCGCCGCCAGTTCGTAATTTCCCGCTTCTAAATGTCTAAATCCTACTTCGTTATAATTCATCGTGTTCTCTCCCTTATGCAAGATACGTAAGACGTTCGCCCGCTTTGTACGCTTCGTCAATCGTTGCGCCACCTAAGCAGACATCACCATCATAAAAGACGACGGCTTGTCCCGGTGTGATGGCCCGTTGGCGTTCGTCAAAGGCAACATCAAGACGTCCATTTTCAAGCAAGCGGACAGTCACGCCTGAGTCTTCTTGACGGTAGCGGAACTTCGCCGTACACCGGAATGTATCGCCGACTTTCAGTGGTGCCGTCCAGCTGATGTCTGACGCATATAATCCTTCCGAGTAGAGCAGTTCATTATGGAAGCCTTGATCAACGAACAAGACGTTATCCGCAAGATTTTTTCCGACGACGAACCAAGGCTCTCCGTCTCCACCAATCCCTAGTCCATGACGCTGTCCCATCGTATAATACATCAAACCATCGTGACGTCCCATGACTTTCCCGTCGAGTGTTCGCATTTCGCCCGGTTGTGCCGGGAGGTATTGGCTGAGGAATTGTTTAAAGTTCCGTTCACCAATAAAACAGATACCGGTCGAATCTTTTTTCTTCGCTGTCGCCAAGTTCGCTTCTTCCGCGATTTTCCGGACTTCTGATTTTTCCATGTGACCGATTGGGAACATCGCTTTCGCAATTTGGTCTTGTGACAGTTGGTTCAAGAAGTACGTTTGGTCTTTATTCGTATCGACCCCACGGAGTAACTTGTGCTCCCCGTCTTCATAGACCGCACGCGCGTAATGACCTGTCGCGACAAAATCCGCCCCGAGACGCATGGCATGATCAAGAAACGCTTTGAACTTAATTTCCTTGTTACACATGACATCCGGATTCGGTGTCCGACCCAGTTTATATTCATTCAAAAAATACGTGAAGACTTTGTCCCAGTATTCTTTTTCGAAGTTGACTGCATAGTACGGAATGCCGATTTGATTGGCGACCGCAATCACATCTTCATAGTCTTCCGTCGCTGTACAAAAACCGTCTTCATCCGTATCATCCCAGTTTTTCATGAAGATTCCGATGACGTTGTACCCTTGTTCTTTCAGCAAGTGTGCTGTGACGGACGAGTCGACGCCGCCAGACATTCCGACGACGACTGTCGTCTCACTTGGCGCTTTTGCTCTTGTATTCATTGCTTTCACCTCTTATTTGTTCTGAAACGATTTTACGACATCTATCAATCCTTGTGCGAGTAGTTCGACTTGCTCCTTATCGTTTCCCCGTCCAAAACTAATTCGGACCGATTGCCGCGTCCGGTCATTTTCACCGTACATCGCGGACAACACGTGGGACGGTTCAATCGATCCTGCCGTACAGGCACTCCCACTCGAGACGGCAATTCCACGCATGTCGAGCATGATTAAAAACGGTTCAATCTCGACACGTGGGAAATAGAGATTGACGATATGCGGCAGTCCTTTATGACCGTTTTGTTCATAGGAAATCGAGGCGGTATCGAGGCGCTCGAGTAACAAGTGACGCAAGTCTTCCGACTGGGCTTTCAGTATGTCACGTTCTGCTACGATCAATTGAACGGCTTTTGCGAAACCGACGATTCCAGCGACGTTCTCTGTTCCCCGCGCGACGCTTCCGTTCTTGTTCACCGCCATATGATTGCGCTTCTAATTGAACACCTGTCCGGACGTAGAGCATCCCGACTCCTTTTGGTCCATTGATTTTATGACTTGATGCCGATAATAGGTCAATTTGACATTCTTCGACGTCGAGACTCAGCTTGCCAAAGACTTGGACCGCATCCGTATGAAAGAGAATATTTTGCTTGTTTAATAGCTGGCCCATTTCCTTGATTGGTTGCAGTGTCCCGACTTCATTGTTTCCGAACATGACCGAAACAAGAATTGTATCCGGACGAAGTGCCGCCGCGAGTGCGTCGATCGTGACGACGCCCGACTCCGGAACTTCTAAATACGTCACGTCAAATCCACGTTTTTCGAGTTCCTCGAACGCATGCAAGACGGCATGATGTTCAAAGCGTGTCGTAATCACGTGGCGACCTTGTGTTTGATATTTCATCGCAGCACCAAGAATCGCATAGTTATCCGACTCCGTTCCACCCGCCGTGAAAATGATTTCATTCGGTTTGGCATTCAGTTCACTCGCAAGTGTTCGACGTGCCGCGTCGATTGCAGCTCGTCCCGAACGTCCAAAGGCATGGACGCTCGAAGGATTACCAAACTGTTCGAGCATATATGGAGTCATTGTTTGTAGTACATCAGGGTGCATCGGCGTTGTCGCTGCATGATCAAAATATATCATTTGTCTCACCTTTCATATATAGAACATATATCCAGTATCATCATCTTCCGCTAAATCTTTTAATGTCGTCGAATCAAGTACTTGATCGACTGCACTTTGGATTTTATCCCATAATTTACGTTTCGTCACTTCATCACAATTGTCCCCTTCGACAACGACGAGTGGTCCTTCAAGCAAACGAATGATATCACCGGCTGTGATTTCTTCCGCTTTTCGTCCTAATTTGTATCCACCGTAAGCACCACGGACACTTTTGACGAGCCCGCCATTACGGAGCGGGGCAATCAATTGTTCCAAGTAATGCTCCGACAGATTATACATCTGGGCAATTTTCTTTAAGGATAGCGGCTTTTGTTCGCCTCCTTTAGCGAGTGCGATCATGATTGTCAGACCATAACGGCCTTTCGTCGAAATTTTCATCATGCGAAATAACATCCTTTCTAGTATAGTAGGAGCTGAATCCACGTGGAAAGAAGGAACGCTACCTATGGCTAATTTATTTGAATCAAAATATCCTGCTGGACCGCTCGCCAACCGGATGCGTCCTCAGTCACTGGAGGAAATCGTTGGTCAACGGCATTTGATTGGAGAGACGACCCTTTTACGTCGTGCCATTCTTGCCGATCGACTCGGAACGGTCATCTTTTACGGACCACCGGGAACCGGAAAAACGACACTGGCGCGTGTCATCTCGAGCTATACGAAGTCGGCTTTCGAACAGTTGAACGCCGTCACCGCAAAACTCGATCAATTACGCGATGTCTTGAAGGCAGCAGAATCTCGCCTACAGTTCGATGATCAAAAAACAATCCTCTTTTTAGATGAAATCCATCGTTTCAATAAAATGCAACAAGACGCGTTGCTCCCTGCTCTTGAAGCGGGTACAATCACCTTGATTGGGGCGACGACAGAAAATCCGAGCTTTGAGGTCAATGCCGCCTTACTTTCCGGGCGACCGTCTTTCGGTTCGAGCCGCCGACTGCAGACGACTTACGTGTCGTGCTTAACCGCACGTTACAAGATAAAGACCGTGGTCTTGGAAAATATCCGATTTCGATTACAGAAGAAGCGATTGATCATTACGTTAAACTATCTGACGGCGATTACCGTGCCTTATTGAATGCACTCGAGCTCGCCGTCTTGACGACTCCGGAAGTCGACGGAGAAATCACGATTGATCTCGCCGTCGCCGAAGAATCGATTCAGCAAAAAGCATTGAAATACGATAAAGACGGTGATCGCCATTATGACGTTATCTCGGCTTTCATTAAATCTATCCGCGGATCCGATCCGGACGCAGCATTATATTGGCTCGCCGTCATGATTGAAGCGGGCGAAAGTCCTCGTTTCATCGTCAGACGGTTGTACGTCCATGCCGCGGAAGACATCGGGCTATCGGATCCACAAGCTCTGTTGATTGTCGACGCTTGTGCTCGTGCGTGTGAATACGTCGGTTTTCCGGAAGCACGAATTCCGCTCGCTGAAACGGTGTTGTACTTGGCGACGGCACCTAAGTCAAATACCGTCATCACAGCAATCGACAAGGCGCTGGCTCTCGTACGACGTTCGGACGGCGGACCGGTCCCACCGCATCTTCGTGACGCCCATCATCCCGGTGCAGAAGCACTCGGAAATGGTGTCGCTTATCAATACCCGCACCAATTCCCTCACGCTTACGTGAAACAAAGCTATTGGCCGGAAAACTTAGCGCGGACGAAACCGGTCTTTTATGAACCAAGTCCACGCGGCTTCGAGAAACAGCTCCAAGCCCGACTCGAGTTTTGGAAAAACAGCCGTAACCATTCAAGATGCGAAAAAGCGACCGAAGTGGTCGCTTTTTTTAACGGACGCGTTCGATCGTAACGCCTGCTTCGCGAACGATCTCATTGATGACGTGACTTGCTGCAATCAAACCACCGACCGACGGAACGAATGCGTTCGAACTTGGTGGCATCTTCGCTTTTCGAATGACTGCTTCGTCATTTCCGACGACTTGACGCACTTCTTCGATTGTTTTGACAGGTGGTTCATCCGAAAAGACGACAGGAACACCTTTTATGGATCCTTCCTTGCGTAAACGTGTCCGGATGACTTTTGCTAATGGATCATATGTCGTATCTTTGATGTCAACGATCTTAATCCGTGTCGGATCCATTTTATTTGCCATCCCCATGCTCGAGATGATTGGAATGTTGCGTCGTTTACACTCTTTAATCAAATGAATTTTAAACGAGACAGTATCTGATGCATCGATGACATAGTCCGGTTGTTGGTCAAAAAAGGGATTCGTACGTTTCTTCATTGTAGAACATCTTCAGGCGGACGATTTCTAAATCGGGATTGATCAACATCAACCGATCTGCCATCGCATCGACCTTCGGTTGTCCGACGGTCGGCAGCAGGCATGGATTTGGCGATTGACGTTCGTGATATCGATGTCATCTTTATCGACGAGAATCAATCGTCCGACAACACTCCGGCCAGTGCTTCTATGAACCAAGTCCACGCGGCTTCGAGAAACAGCTCCAAGCCCGACTCGAGTTTGGAAAAAACAGCCGTAACCATTCAAGATGCGAAAAAGCGACCGAAGTGGTCGCTTTTTTTAACGGACGCGTTCGATCGTAACGCCTGCTTCGCGAACGATCTCATTGATGACGTGACTTGCTGCAATCAAACCACCGACCGACGGAACGAATGCGTTCGAACTTGGTGGCATCTTCGCTTTTCGAATGACTGCTTCGTCATTTCCGACGACTTGACGCACTTCTTCGATTGTTTTTGACAGGTGGTTCATCCGAAAAGACGACAGGAACACCTTTATGGATCCCTTCCTTGCGTAAACGTGTCCGGATGACTTTTGCTAATGGATCATATGTCGTATCTTTGATGTCAACGATCTTAATCCGTGTCGGATCCATTTTATTTGCCATCCCCATGCTCGAGATGATTGGAATGTTGCGTCGTTTACACTCTTTAATCAAATGAATTTTAAACGAGACAGTATCTGATGCATCGATGACATAGTCCGGTTGTTGGTCAAAAAAGGATTCGTACGTTTCTTCATTGTAGAACATCTTCAGGCGGACGATTTCTAAATCGGGATTGATCAACATCAACCGATCTGCCATCGCATCGACCTTCGGTTGTCCGACGGTCGGCAGCAGGGCATGGATTTGGCGATTGACGTTCGTGATATCGATGTCATCTTTATCGACGAGAATCAATCGTCCGACACCACTCCGGGCCAGTGCTTC
>NZ_JNIS01000003.1 GCF_000702625.1 Exiguobacterium oxidotolerans JCM 12280
ATGTCCTTTTTGTTTTGCTTTACATAAAAAGAGGTTTGCACTCGCTCTTCAAACGAGTAGGTTCATCTAGCCGACGCAGTAAAATAGATCGGTCATCACCGCAGTTCCAGTAGGTGATGCGACGTTAGCAGGGGAAGGACGGAGAGCCCTGTACATAGCCTAAGTCCCGAATGGATACGGTAAAGATCGTTGGAGAGGTTCAGACGGGGTCATATGGTACGAGACCGTAGGCAGTCCCACGACAAACGGTGGGGAATTTCCTAGTAGGCGGCTGTATGATTGCTGTGACACGACCTGAGGTGGCTTCTGGCCACTTCAGAGTGGATTATATGACGAGTCGCCGAAAGGCAGCAAGGTAGGGCGTGGAAACGCCTTGTGTGCGCGATGATGCGCAGCGAGTCATATCGTGGGGGCGTGATTCCCTGCAGTCTTGGAACGCCTAGACATACGGATACCTCGTCCTACACTGGACGCAGAAACGTTGGGCAGATTTAATCCTTTTATTTTCAAGGGGTTAGTCTGCCCATCCAGCCGTTTTCCTCGCCTGCCTACCGCAGTATGCACATGCTCTTCTAGTGCATCAAGTCTTTTTGATTAAAAAAAGGAAAAGAAAATGCAGGAAAGATGAAGATCAAAGACTGGAGAACATGTCGTGCGAGGAACGTTGAAGGAGGGAGCGAAGCGAGTCCATTCAATGTGACGCAGTGCGCCAGCAAACGAAGTGAAGGCGTAAACGCCGAGAACGAAGTGCGGTAGATCAGGAAAGCAAAAATTGTAAAAAGGAACTCAGAGAGAAGAAGGAACTTATGCTTTTTCTTTTTTTATTCCTGATTATTGCTATAGCTGTCTATGAAAAGACTAAGTACATTGATGATCAGTCCGATGAAAGATATCATCAGACCGATTTTCGTCCCTAACAGATAGGCATAACCAGTTGAACTATATGCGACATTATTCCTACTCCAAAGAGTATAATTGCGATTCCTAGTAGTGAATATTTCATCATATTCCTCCTTATGTAAGGCCGAAGACCTTGAAGGTTAAATATAGCTTATTTGAAGTGAGATTGACTGATTTCATCATCGTTGCGTGAAATGACAATTCCTCGCAACGATGACGACGCTGCAGAGCCAAGCACGAAAAAAGGGGCGAAATCGCCCCTTTTCACAAACTTTTTGATGTAAATTTACTTACTTCTTAACTCTCATCTTTCATATTCAAATCCTCTGCTTGACGAATTGTTATTATTTTTTCTTTATCGTCAATTGAAATAACGCAGTCCCATGTCGGTTTTAGTTGAAGAATACCTTTTTTATCAATCCATAATACGGCGGTTAACTCGATAAAATCCCCATTACAACCATTTTTTTAGCGTTCTCATCAATTACTGCGTATAGCTCTTCTTCTAGGTTGATTTTCCAACCGAAAAATTCATTAGTATTCATAAAAAAAATCTCCTTTATTTATGGCAGATTAACATTTGCTAGTGAAGCGATGAAACGAATAATAAGATAGATCGGCACGAGGAATATTGCTGTCATTAGTCCTTGTTTGGCTGCGTCTATCCATTCAGTCATGAAAATTTCCCTTCTAACGCTCGAAATCTTGCTCTTGAGACTTGTTGTGATTTCGTTTAGCTGCTGTTCGTGTCTGCTCTTGAGATTGCTCATTTCGGTCTCGATCTTCTGTGTGTTGTTCTCGAGTATCTGTTTTAGTTCGCTTTGTTGCGCGATTATGCTGCTGTTGGCCTTCTCGCTCGTTTGCCTGAGTTGGTCGCTGATCAGCTTGTGGCTGCTGTTCAATTGGTCGAGGTGTGTACTCTGTATGTTCTTCAGCTGCTCGTGAAGGACTTGCTGGTTCTTGCTGAGTTGGCTCGAGTACGTTTCGATTAATGCCTGAAGTTGTCCGTTTATTTTGCTGGTATGCTCTTCGAGTTCCTTGCTTCGACTGTTCAAGCTTTCGGTTGAATTCTTCATAATCAAATGCGTCACTTCTTCGGTGTCCTTGCTGATCTGAACGAGATTCTCGATTTCCTGTTGGAACGTCATCTCCTTCTGAACGACCTCCTGCAGGACGGTAGACAGATAGCCCTCGACGGCTCTCAGACGCATCAGAAGCTCCTGTTCGTTCTGAATCAAGGGTTCTTGCGTCTGATGGGGTGTCGCTTTCTGCTCGTTCTCCACGTGATACTCCGGTGTGTCTTCCGACTTCACCATCGTTTGTTCTTTCGCCTTCAATTGGTCTTTCAAACCCATCCTTGATGACCTCCCTCTCGTAATCTGCCCCTAGTTTGTTGTCTCGTACTCGTTTGTTATTCGCATGATCGTAATACGTCGTTGTGTTTCCCCGTTCTCGTACTTCAACCTGATGTTTTTCAAGCAGATAGCCCTTGAATGCTTCGTAGTCCGTCGTTTCTTGCTTCGCTTCCTCAATCTTCGTCCGGATCTCGTCCTTCCAAGAGGTCTTGCCCTTCTCGAGAAGGGCTTTCTCCGCCAATGTATAGCGAACCGGAGCATCCTTTTTCACGATGATGGACAATCCTCGTTCCTGACAGAGCCGATCGCTCGCTTCACGGATCCG